>DCHX01000030.1 GCA_002315685.1 Ruminococcaceae bacterium UBA1741 | reverse complement strand
AAGGTGCAAATGTAAATGAGGATTTACTTGAAAAATTAAGTATTCATCATCCTGATGCGGAAGTTGATACTGACGGAAATGTTACTGTATATCACAGGACGACTTCCGATAGTGTCAAAAAAATCAAAGAAACCGGAATTATGACCGCAAAAGAAGACGCACTTTTCTTTTCTTCAAAGGAAAACGGATATGCAAGTGATTACGGCGACACAGTATTAAAGCTTAAAATTCCGTCAACCATTTTAGAGGTAAATGATATTTTTGACGGTGAAGTTCATTTTGATATACCACTCAAATATAAGAACGGCGGATTCAGTCTTGATGTTTCAAAATATCTTGTAAGCGAAAATAGTGTTAATGACGATACTCGCTATTCCTCAGGACTAATGGAGCAGATACGGTATAACTCAAAGGCTTATGCAAAAAGGCTTATCGGCAGTTACGGGATTAGGAATGAAAGTTATGCGGATGAGGTTGCATCTAAGCTTGACGAGGTGGTAAAGCTTTATAACAAAGGCGGGGCTAATGTTGCTATTGCCGAGGATATACTCGACAAGCTGTCTATTGATATTGCCGAGAGTGTTCCGCATAATATTACGGAGTGGTCAAGTGAAATTATCAAGTATGTTAAGGGTGCTGTTGTAACGCTTAGCGAAACGCAAAAAAGCGAGATACTTAACAATTTTAATTCGATAAGAGAATTCCAAAAGGAAACCGGCATTAAGGTAAGCGAGGATGCGAACATTTCTCTTGACGAACAGTGGCAGGAATGGTGCGAGGAATATCCGCAGTATTTCAAAAGCGATGTCAATGAAGGGGATATGCCGAACCGACTGTATGAAATTATCGATGATGCGAAAAACGATTTTGAGAATATAGACGAGGATTATTTAGCGGAGCAAATAAAAGGCAAAATCACGGAGGCGCTTATAAATACCGGCACAAGAGCGGAAAATATAAGAATTTCCAACGCAAAGAAATACGGCTATAAGCTCGGATATGATGCTGCATATTCTGAGAGCGATACTCTTAAAAAATACTTAAACGAAAAAACAAACAAGAGGACAATTCGTAACATAAATCATCTTGACAGTCTTTTGTATGCAAACGAAAATCAGAGACATATTCCCGAACAGCTTAAAGGTATTGTTAATTCTTTTATCACGGTATTTGTATCAAACGACGATATGGGTGTTTTTAATTCGGGTAAAAACAGGCAAAGAAGAAAGAAATTCTATATGCCAACCGAAAGCCTTGATGCTGACAGTGTTATAGAGTACAGGGAAGCATCTGCCGAAAACTTTTATAATGCCTTTACTGCTTATTTGTCGGATAATAATATTGAGGACTTAGGCTCTGAAACAATGAAAGAACTAATAGGAGAGTTTAAGAGCTTTATTCCCGGTAAAAAAATATCAAATCTTAGTGAGAGCGAAGTTTCTATTCTTTACAGTATAAGCGAGTATCTTAATAATCTTGTGAACCACGACAACGAAGCTTTTATAAACGGCAAAAAAATGAAAGTACAAGAGTTAGGTCATAAGGTTATTTCGGAACTTGAAAGCCAAAAGTCGCTTAAAATATTTGATACATTAGGAGTTTCCGGCGCCGAAAGTTTCAGGCAAATGCTTGTGGAGGGGAATATGCCTCCGCATTATTTATTCAAGAGGTTAGGTGGTACCTTTGAAACATTATATTGGGATTTGGTTGAAGGTCAAAACAAAACGGCAAAGCTTCTTGATGAAGCGAGTGAGGTTATTTCTAAAATCAAGAAAGAAAACAACTTTAATAATTGGAGTGAAGATGTAAAAGAGGTAATAATAGGAGGTAATACTTATATTCTTACAGTCGGACAGTTGCAGGTTATATATGCTACCAAAATGCGTGAAATTAACAACCAAAAGCAATATTCTAAGCATACAAAAATCGGAGGTATCGTATTTAATCGCAGTGAAATCAAAAACACTCTTTCAAAAATCAATTCTCTTATAGAAAAGAAAAAAGGTAATAATATTGAACGGGATATTATTAAACGAATGGACTCGCTTAAATCACGGTCAATTAAGGTAACCGAAAACGACCTCGATACAATAATTGAGGCTTTAACAAGTGAGCAAAGGCGCTATGCAAACGATATTGTTGAATTTATGTCGTCGTGGTGTGCTGAAAAAGGTAACGAGGTAACTTTGGCTTTATACGGAATTAAGAAGTATAACGAAACATATTATTTCCCCTATAACAGTGCTTCTAATTATATGAAGTTTAATATCAAAGCGAACAATCAAGAAATAATGAAGTCGCCGAGCTTTTCAAAAAACTTAAAAGAAGATGCGACCTCGCCACTTATTGTTACCGACTTTACCGAAATTGCACTTAATCACATTAACCGTATGATAGCATACAATTCGTTTTCAATTCCTCTTGATACGATAAATCGAATAATTGACTATAATAACGGCGCAAGTGAGGATTACGAGTTAAAATCGGTTCAATCGGCCATAGCGAACACTTTCGGAGACGGTATGATAGATGTGCTTAAAAATTTTGTTCTTGACTGCAACAACGGTGTTGTAAGAGAGCAAAAATACAAAGGCATTTCTTGGCTTATAAGTAAATTCAGAAAAAATGCGGTTATGGCAAGCTTGTCTGTATGGATTCAACAACCTACCGAATATGCAAGAGCATCTGCGGTAATTGACATTAAGTATTTGCTTGAAGCAAAAAAACAGCTTAAAAAAACGTCCCTAAAAAGCAAAGCAACGCTTTTAGAAGAAATGCACGAGTACGCACCTATATCTATCGTTAAAGAAAAAGGTTCGTTAGGCGGAATGAAGGGAGCTAACGACATAAGCTGGCTTGCCGGCGATAAATACGAAACGGCAAAGGATAAGGTTAAAGGATTTTTCAGTAAGGATTCAACCGTTAGAGAGAACGCTTCCGGTTATCTTGCGGAAAAAGGCGACCAAGTTACTTGGAGAGCTATTTGGCTTGCGGTTAAGAACGAAACAAAGGCAAACGGTAAATACGATTACGAAAGCAAAGAATTCTTTGAGGATTGCGGAAAGAGGTTTACCGAAATTATCGTAAAGACACAGGTTTACGATTCGGTTCTTTCGAGAAGCCAAAATTTAAGAGATACGGGACTGTTAGGCTCTATGATGTCGTTTATGCAGGAACCGACACTAACGGCCGCTATGGCGATGGATTCAATCTTAGATTTAGCACAATCAAAGAGCAAAATCGAAAAAGCCACCGCTAAGAAAAAGATAGTCAGAACATTTGCGGCACTTTTATTTAATGTTGTACTTAATGCCGCTGCTAAATCTTTAATTTATGCCGGCAGGGATGATGACGAGGATAAGAGTATTTATGAAAAATACTTAAACAATTTTGCAGAAAATGTGCTTAATGACATAAATCCGCTTGGGTATCTTCCGTGGATAAAAGATGCACTTTCGGTATTTGACGGATATTCGGTTGAAAGAGCGGATATGAGTGTTTTGACCGATGTTTATGACGGAATAAAGAAAGCAGTTGACGAGGATACAAATCTTGAAGACAGGATAAAAGCAATTTGCGAATCGTTAGGCTATATATTTGATGTTCCGGTAAAGAACATAATTAGAGATGCCGAGGGAGTTATAAGAGCGGTTGAGTCTTTTGCTAATGACAGTTTTCCCAATTTGGTTGATACAAGACAATCGGTGTTTGAATCATTATCGTTTTATAAATCTTCAAAATCAGATTATTACGAAAGACTAAAAAAAGCACAGGAAAGCGGTAACACAAAAGAGTACGAAAAAATAAAGCAATATCTTTTAGACCACGGGGAAGAGGAAAAGGATATTGAGAGCGGTATAAACAAAGTTTATAAATCCGACAAAGAGGTTGAAAAAAAGACCGAAGATTTACTCGAATCCGATAAGACCTACAAAAAGCTTACCGAAAAGCAACAAAAGAATATATCCGGTAAGGTTAAGCAATATTATGCTACCGAAAAGGAAATAGAAGCTAAGAAGCTTGACCCCAAGATTTTTGATAAGTTATACGAGGATAAGCGAACAAAAGGCAATGTTACATTTGAGCGGTCAAAGGACGAGCTTATTAAAGAAGGATATACCGAAAAGGAAATATCAAAAGGTCTTGAATTTGCGAAAATCAGGTATATGCGGTCCATCGGAATTGAGGTTGACGATTATTATATCGCAAGACTTTATGTTACAAAGTCCGCCGGATATGCCGACGAGAACAATGACGAATATATATCTAATTTGGAGAAAGTCGAAGCTTTGAAAAAGCTCGGTTTCACACAAGCACAAATCCGTCAAATTTTAAGCTAAAAGTATTTGAGCGTTCGCCTTAAACGGCGGGCGCTTAAATATAGCAGAAAGGAAAAGATATGAGCATTAGAACTATTGAATTTGCTATCGGTAGCGACAGCATCACGCCGAGCAGTGTTTCTCCCGGAGGCAGACAGGACGAGCACAACCCTACCAAAGTTAAGTTTAACATTAACAATGTATTTTTGCAGGCTCTTCGAAGCGAAGCAACACAAAGGAGCGGAAATTTATATTACAGGTTTGATATATATGACGGTGAGGGAAGCATCCACCGTTTAGAATCGGCCTTAGTTTCGGCAAACGATACTTACGAAGAGGTAAGCCTCGACAATAGCATAACCCGATACGGCGGGACCGTTACCATATATATTGTTTTTACGGTAGTCGAAAGTGCCACCGAAAAAACGGTATTTGAGTATTATTCAAAGCCGGCAAAGATATTGCTTGAAAATCTACCCGACAGCAGTACGGAGGGAGACGATACCGAACGAGAAAGCTTGACAACTCTTGCGGAGAGCGCAAAGAATGCACGGGATTTGGCTTTCGGGTACGCAACCTCAATTCAAAATATGGGCGTACAAGCTTCGGGACTGTCGGCAGGGGCTAATCCTACCGTTCAAAAAATCGTTAATCCTACAACGGGTGCAGTAACTTTGGCTTTCGGTATTCCCAAAGGCGATAAAGGAGACACGGGTGCTACGGGTCCGCAAGGTCCTCAAGGTCCTCAGGGTATTCAAGGACCGAAAGGCGATGACGGAGAAATACCTACCGTTGAAGACAAGATTGCCGAATGGTTTGAAAATCATCCCGACGCCGACGGAAAATATCTTGAAGACATTCTGTTTACTGTATCAAGTACGCAAAAGGATTATATACATGTAATAAACGATTTAGAGGATATAAGCGAATTGGAAATACCGTATTCCGAGGATAGAATGGCGCTTTATCTATACAGTTTTCCCGGCGAATATTCAAGTAGATATTATTACTTTGCTTTATATGATACAGGAAGACTGTTAAAGATACACTATCACGGCGATACCGGTACGGATATTATCACTTACGACACAGCGATATTAAGCAGTTTATTTAACAAAGAGGACATTTCAAACAAAATCTATTCTATTTCATCATCCTCAACCGATATACAGTATCCTTCGGCGTATGCGGTGTATGCCTATGTTGAGACGGTTCGTTCGATTTGGACTATATTTATTTCTCATAGTCAGTTTATTGATGCAACACACATACAGCTTACGGATGAGCAATACAACATATTATCCGCTAAGCACAGTGCTACAAAGGTTTATATAGAAATAACCGAAGGAGACCCGATATGTACAGTGCTATCATATTATCATACCAATAACAACGATATGTTTTTCAATGCGGTAACCTCGCAATCCGCTGTTGAATTAACGAGATTAACTATAACAAAAATATGTGTAGGTCTAAGTACTAAAATTGCTGCTTTGTATTCTACTACTTATTCAATAGTTGATAGTGTTTTGTCAAGCTCTGATAACGACGATATTCCGACTGCCGGCGCCGTTTACAATTATCACGATAATACGAAAGAAAACAGTTCAAACAAAGTAACATCGCTTTCTTCGTTGTCAACCGACACACAATATCCAACCGCTAAATGCGTTTATGATTTAGTCGGCAATATAGAGAGTGCATTGGAGGCGTTGTTATGAGTGTTGCAGATAAAATTACAAGACTTACAACCGCCCGAAACAATATAAGAACCGCCTTTAATAATAAAGGTATTTCCGCCGGTTCTCACGGCTTTGAGGATTTTTCGGCGGATGTACCGCTTGTTTATGATAAGGGTAAAAGTGATTTTATATCAATAATTGATAATAACGGAGCAAGAGACGATTTTTCACATTTATTTGCAAAATGCACATCGCTTGTAACGGCACCGAGTATTGATACGCACAGTGGGTTATATTTCAACTATATGTTTGCAAGTTGTACTTCTCTTACCTCGTTACCTACTTATAATACAAGCAACGGAACGCAGTTTGAAGGAATGTTTCAAAATTGTTCCTCATTAGTTATTATTCCACAAGGAACACTTGACTTATCGGATGCAAATGTCGTTAAGAAATTATTTATAAACTGCTCATCATTAACTACGATTTTACCGACTTTATATCTTAATGCTTCTGATTTGTCGGGAGTGTTTATCGGTTGCAGTTCGCTTCAAAATGTTACTTTTGCAAATAATTCGATTCAAGGCAATTTATCATTCAGTGCGAGTAGCGGTTTAACAAACGCTTCATTGATAAGTATTGCAAACGGACTTAAATCTAATGTTACGGGAAAAACTCTTACTTTGCATTCGACTGCAAAAGCAAAACTCAGTACGATAACGGGAACGGTTACAAGCGGAGTATTTACGGCGGATGCGAGCGGAATAGTTACATTACAGAATTTCATACTCAACACGAAAGGATGGTCGATTGCATAATGACTACAAATACATCAAACGGAGTTACAACCATTACCGCAGGAGAAGGTAAGAGGCTTACCAACGGAGAGACTATTGCAGTCAGTGTTATGCTCGGTGCTAACGACAGTGCTTCGAATTGGAGTGAAATAACAACGGCCGAGGCAAATATAATAGAGGCAGCTATGAATAATCCCGAAATTGAATTACCGCAATCGGCGATAGATTTAATTTCAAGCAAATTAGAGGAGGTTACCTGATTATGTTAATACCAAAAACAACTTTGAATTTACATATTAGAGCAACAAAATTAGGGGCTAACAAATATATGATAACCTCCACGCAGGCGACAGATGTTCCTATTTGCCTGATTGTTGATGCGAGGACAAAAAACACCATTGTAAGAGCGGTAAACTTCTATAATGAGTCAACCGTTATTGCAAATATGATGGTGGATTTTTTCAAAAATCATTACACCGCCCTTATAAATAAGATACATTCTTTGGCTTCTTCGTCCGTAGGCTCTTATTATATGCTTGACGAAGAGCCGAGCGATTGGGACACAAACTTCGCATCATACTTTGAGGGTACGCCTACATATACACTTCTTGCTACACAACCGAGTGATTGGACTACCCGTTATAAATATTATTATACGGTATCGCAGGGCGAGGGAAATACAACCGTATATACTCCCGTAAGTATTGCGGACGGTATGCCGACTTTTGCAACCAATACTTATTATAAGCTCGAATATACTTGTACTTCCGTTACAGGCTCGACCGCACCCGAATTTGAGCTTAACAAATACTTTAAGGCACAAACAACTCCTGCCGAGTGGGCAACGGTTCCGTTGTTCGGAATAACCGAGCATACTACCACGGCGGGCGAAGGTAATGTGCCCGACAAGCACCTAATACAGTATGTTAAAGCGGGTACGGCGGTTAGGGCAATGAGATGTTATGTTGATGCAAATTTATATACGGCTCTTAATGCTCTTGCAACCGACTATTCGGCTAATCCTCTTATTTATTATTCAGTGTTTAACAACAAGATTTATACAATGCTTTCAAAATTTGAGACGGAGGATGATGAAGAATGAAACAGTTTATTATAACTTACGGCGAAAACGATACGGTTGTATTAGAAGGAGTGGGGGACACTGAAAAGAAATCAATTCAAATGACACAAGACGAATTTTCGGTTATTCTTCAATATCCAACACTTTCAAGAACGCAAGTGTTTAACCGTCTTTGGAAGCTCGCCGACCAAACACAAGGAAAGAATGCGGTAGATAATGTAATAAATACGGCTTTCGAGATAATGGGGAGGGAGTAATATGGCAACGCTACAAAGTGTACTTACAAAGATACAAAGCGTTAAGAACGCTCAAACCGACCTAAAAGATACAATAATAAGTAAAGGTGTTGCGGTCGGAAGCAATATACATCTTCCCGACTTTTCGGATATGGTGGATGACATACCAAATCTTGCCTATGCAAACGAAGGATATGTTACGCTTGTAAGCTCTGCCGACAGTATTACAATATCCAACTTAGCGAGAGAACCGCAAAGAGTAGGAATTGTTTGCGAGGCATTATTATCTGCTATATTGGCAAGCTATACCGCTACTATTGTAGTACCCACTATAAACGCAACATTCCCCACAAACTCTAATACCGTAACAGTTGACGGTTGCGTTATTACCAAATCGCAAAGTAATAATGTATGGACAGTTACACTTTCTTTTGCTAACTATAATCTAAATTCCGGCAATGTATCAAATTTCGCTCAAAAGAAATTCTGGGGAGGCTACCAATACGAGTGGCTTGTTTTGTTCGGGGCGGTGAATTAAATGCGGTATTTTGCAAACATTCAAAATAACTGTTGTGTTTCAATTGATAAGGCAACAACAGGGCAACCTACCGCATCGGTAGAGCTTAATCAAACCGAATA
This sequence comes from Ruminococcaceae bacterium UBA1741, assembly GCA_002315685.1. Taxonomy (GTDB): domain Bacteria; phylum Bacillota; class Clostridia; order Oscillospirales; family Acutalibacteraceae; genus UBA737. Next base: position 3,221 of record DCHX01000030.1, on the reverse strand, counting down.
CGATTTGTCTTTATTGCTTTGCTATCTTGCATCCCTCGAAAACGCACCCACAATAAACAGTTCGGTTATTAAAAACAACGATAGTCTTATGACCGTAAATATCGTAAATGAAAATCTTAATAGATATGCTGTACTTGATGACAACAGCATATTTGAAGATATATACGAGCGGGAGACTGCACCTGAAAACAGTATCGCAATATCCAATACCGAATACAATCTAATTCGCTTGTTACAAAATTTGCGATTAAATTTTTACGGACTTTCCGCAGGCGATTTCGGTAACATTGACAATAGCCTTATGGCAAATGTCGTTAATGAAGTAATCGAAGATGAACAAGAGGAGGCATCATAATGAATATGCTTGAACTGCTTTTTCAAAAGCAAAACTTAACCGAACAAAAGGTATTAGCGGTCGTTGCTCTTGATATTGACAGTCTTGAAAAATGCAAAGAATGTATAGATGCAAACAGTTACATCGACACCTATGATGTATCGTTAGACGGCGTGCTCAACCAAACCGACTATAACGCACTATATAATATGTTCTACGGAAAATACAACGACTATAAAAAAGCTAACTCAAACGAAACAAGTCTTGATGTTAGAGATATAGTCCGAATGAAAAGAAATATCGCAGGTAAAACGAACATTGAACACAATAATCTTGATTTAGATAATGACGGCTCGACTACCGGCACGGATATTACTATTCTTTCGAGGTGGTTGCTATATGGAAAAACAAATCCCGCCACTTTCACCTGATTTAGAAAGTAAAAGATTTATTTGCCCTAATTGCTTTGCAATATGGATGGATGACGGATTTGATATAGTAATCGAATGCCCGGTATGCAAGACGGAATATAGGAGGGATGAACTTGCGTGATTTAGCACTTATCATATTAGACATCATTACAATGTTATTTAAGAAATCAACCATAATCCAAGGACCGTCTATGGAACCCACTTTATTCGAAGGAGAAATGTATTATTTGAATAAGGCTAAAAACCTAAAAATCGGCGATATAGTAGTTGCAGAAGGTATAGGTTCCAAAGGTAGAGTAGTTAAAAGAATAACTAAAATTACACAAAAAAGAAATATGAAATATTATAACTTGTTTGGCGACAACAAGAATAATAGTCGAAACTTTGTAAATGTTCCCGAAAGTTATATAACATACAAACTCGGCAAACCTTTGCACAGTACAATTTTTCTACGGGAGATGAGAATAGATGGCAACAAGTAAAAAACACAGCACTTACGAAAGACAAAAATTGGCGTGCAAATCCTTAGGCATTAAACCGCCGCCAGAAAATATGGGATTATTCAAAAAATTAAAATTCGTTTATAAACAACTGAAAGGATGATTATTATGGCAAAAAAGGTATTTATCGGTGTTGGACACGGAGGAAGCGACAGCGGTGCAGTCGGCAACGGACTTAAAGAGAAGGACTTAAACTTATCTATTGCGAAAGCCTGTGCGGAAGAACTTCAAATACACGGGGTATCAACACTTTTAAGCCGTTCGCAAGATGAGAACGACCCGGTAAACGACGAAGTAAAAGAGTGCAACAACTATGCACCCGATTTGGCGGTAGATATTCACCACAATGCCGGTGGAGGAGACGGTGCCGAGATATATTATCATTTCGGCGGTGGTACCTCAAAGGTTTTGGCAGAAAATATCCTTACTCAAATTTGCAAACTCGGTCAAAACAGTCGAGGTGCAAAAATCAAGAAGAATACACAGGGGAAAGATTATTATGCTTTTATTCGTGAAACTGTTCCGCCTGCCGTTATAGTTGAGGTTGCGTTCATTGACAACGCAACCGACATAGCGATAGTTGATACAAAAGCGGAACAAAAAGCAATGGGTGTTGCTATTGCTCACGGAATACTTAACACATTGGGCATTGCTATTGTCGAAAAACCGAAAGAAGAAATAATCGGATGGATAGACAGTGCCAAAGATTACACACTGACCGGATGGGCGTACAACTCAGTTGATGATACTAAGCTTATGATTACCACTCGATTTTACAAAAACGATGTTATGGTTAAGGAATACAAAAATCACTTTGTAGCCGACTTATATCGTGAGGACTTGGCCAATGCCGGAATAGGTAACGGTTATCACGGATTTTGCGTGAAGATTTTATCGCCCATTCTTCCCGACGGCGATTATATCGTTAAGGCTTTTGTCGGCGACATCGACCTTAAAGGACAAGCATTATTTACTACTACAATGATTAGCGATGCAAAAAAGGAAGAGGAAGCCAAAGCCGAAGCGGAAAGAATTGCTGCCGAAGAAAAAGCAAAAGCCGAAGCGGAAAGAATTGCTGCCGAAGAAAAAACCAAAGAGGAATATGAAAGACTTGCTGAGGAAGCGAAAGCGATTTCCGAAACGGAAGAAATAACGGCCGAGCAAAAGCAAAATATTCTATCGCTATTAGCGGAGTTTATAATTAAGTGTATCAAATCAATTTTCGGAGGTAAAAATATATGAACAACTTAAAAAGTAAAAAATGGTGGAAGGCTGCCTTTACAAGAGCCACAAAAACATTTATGCAAACTACAATCGCTACCATCGGAACATCAGCTATGATAACCGATGTAAACTGGACTGTCGTTCTTTCGACCGCAGCACTTGCCGGAGTTCTCTCGATTCTTACTTCCTTAGCCGGTATTCCCGAGGTAGATAATGAAAAATGATACAGTTAATTCTTAAAATCTGCGGCGGAATAGTAACAGTTTCGGCGGCTACCGTTACAATTTTCAAAATATCAAAATGGACAAAAAATCTAATAGAGGGAATTAGATGCCAACTAAGACATAATATCGTTTCTACATATTACAGGCATCTTGACGAAAAGCAATTGAGGGAGTACGAATTTCAAGAATATACCAAATCCTTTGCGGCATACAAAGCTCTTAACGGAAATTCGTTTATTGATAAAATAAATGATGAGGTTACGAAGTGGAAAATCGTACCATAAAAACAAAAACACGGCGGAGCTGTTCCGCCGTGCTTTTGCTTTTTTGTTTTCGTGTGACTTTTTCGTGTGACTTTTAATTGTTTGTGTCGATAAAATGTATTTAATTTGATTAACAAATTGTCAAATTAAACAATCTGAAAAAGCCTTATATTAAAAGAAAAAATAAAAAAACCGCCTATTAAAGCGGTTTCTTATTTTGGAGCGGGTGATGGGAATCGAACCCA
>DCHX01000018.1 GCA_002315685.1 Ruminococcaceae bacterium UBA1741 | reverse complement strand
AACGAAAAAGCAAAAATCCTATCACGATTTGCGGTAGGATTTTTGCTTTCTACTTTACGAATATATTTCATTTTCAATAATAAGCAATCTATTATATTTTGCGGTCCGTTCACTTCTGCAAGGTGCACCGGTTTTAATTTGTCCTGCATTTAATCCTACTGCAATATCCGATATTGATACATCCTCACTTTCGCCCGAACGGTGCGACAAGACGGTTTTATATCCACTGTTTTTTGCAAGGCGCACTACATCCATAGTTTCGCTTAGTGTACCAATTTGATTTGGCTTTACAAGTATTGCATTTGATACTCCGAGTTCTATTCCCTTTTCAAGTCTTTTTACATTAGTTACAAAGAGGTCGTCCCCTACAATTTGGACATCATTTCCGATTTCATCGGTAAGTGTAATAAAGTTTTCCCAATCGTCCTCTGCTAACGGGTCTTCTATTGAAACAATAGGATATTCGGCAATAATTCTTTTATAATAGCTTATTAACTCATCCGGAGTATAAACAACGTTCGATTTCGGCTTAAGATAAATTCCGTTTTCATACCATTCACTTGAAGCAACATCTAATGCAATTTTTACCTCATCCGTATTATATCCGCTCTCTTCAATCGCCTTAATTATAAGTTCGATTGCTTGTTCATCGCTGGTTAAATCAGGTGCAAATCCGCCCTCATCACCGACACCGCAAAAGAGTTCTTGTTTTATTAAAATGTTACCGAGCGTATGATAAATTTCGGCACAAATTCTAAGGCTTTCGGAAAAATTATGAGATTTTATCGGTGTTATCATAAATTCTTGAATATCAACATTATTTCCGGCGTGTGCACCCCCGTTTAGAATATTCATCATAGGTCTCGGCATAATTATACCGTTTTCCCCACCTACATATTTATATAATGGCATTTTTCGGCTTTTTGCAGTAGCTTTTGCAAAGGCAAGTGAAACCGCAAGAATTGCATTCGCGCCGAGATTGTTTTTGTTTTCACTGCCGTCAAGCTCAATAATAAACCTATCAAATTCACGCTGGTTTTTGAATTCTTTATCTGAAATTTCTTTATTTATAATTTCGTTGATATTCTTAACAGCCTTTTTTGTACCCTTGCCGTTATACCTGTTTCCATCCTTATCTCTTAATTCGTGTGCCTCGTGAATACCGGTAGAAGCACCCGAAGGAGATATTGCAAATCCTCTGAAATCCCCTTCCAAAACTATTTCCGCACCCACTGTCGGATTTCCTCTTGAATCTAATAATTCGTAACCTTTGCAAAATAAAATTTTCATTTTTGATTTTTCCTCTTTCAATATTAAAATAGTTGTGTTATAATAAATGCTGTATTATTATGTTTATCTTATTATTAACAAATTATTTACGAAAGTTACGGTTTTACTTATGGAAAATAATGCCCAAAACAACGAATCAAGTGTAATTTTCGGCAGGAACCCCGTGCTTGAAGCTATAAAATCCGGTCGTGAAATCGACCGACTTTACATAGCCCACGGAACAAAAGGCGGTTCAGTTACCGAAATTATTGCAAAATGCTCACAAAAAGGCATTTTAATAAAAGAAATAAGTCCGCAAAAGCTTGACTATTATTGTAACGGCGGTAATCATCAAGGTGTTGCCGTTATGGTAGCTTCTCACGAATACTCTACCGTTGACGATATTTTAAGCTTTGCAAAAGAAAATAACGAAAATCCGTTTATTATTATTTGCGACGAAATTGAAGACCCGCATAATTTAGGTGCAATTATCAGGACTGCCGAAGCTTGCAAAGTTCACGGTATTATTATCCCGAAAAGGCGTTCGGCTTCGCTTAATTCAACTGTCGCAAAAACCTCTGCCGGTGCGCTTGAATATATGAGAGTGGCGCGTGTTACGAATATTGCAAATATAATTGATGAATTAAAGGAAAACGGGATTTGGATTTTCGGTGCCGATATGGACGGTAAGGACTACACTAAATTTGACTATTCGGTTCCTGTTGCTTTGGTTATAGGCAACGAAGGCAAAGGAATAGGTCGCCTTACCGCGAAAAAGTGCGACGAAATAATATCCTTACCTATGAACGGCAAAATCAACTCCTTAAACGCTTCGGTTGCCGCAGGAATACTTATGTATGAAGTTGTAAAACACAGATAAATTTTATTGGGGACATTAAAATGGGGATTTTTTCAAAAAAAGATAAAAATGACGATTTCTTTAATAGATTAAAAGATGATGTTGATAAATCGCGTGAGGAAGATTTTCTAAAACTTTCCGACTTTTCCGACGGTGCTCAATCTTTTACCGTCAATAACTTCAAATTTGAAGATGAAAGCGATTCAAAAGCCTTAAATCCGTTAGAGGCCTTAAAACAAAAGGTGAAAAAGGCTGATGTTGAGGTTTCGAACGACATTCAAACTAACGGACAAAATCCAACAAAAATCGAAAATGCGGTAAAAATTTTCGAAGACAGTGATGAAAAAGAAATTAACCCTATCGTTGAGGTTGAAAACAAAAAGACATTGTTGGATAAATGCAAAGCATATACCGTTGATGATGACGGTAACGATTTTTCACAGGATAACACTCCTCTTTATGAGCTTGAATCGGTTGCTAACATACTAAAAAATGATAGCTTGGGCGCTTTGGACAGTTTATCAAAAAAATATAATATTACAATAAAGGATGAAACTCAAAAGCCGGAGCCGGTTTTTGAAGCTTCTGATGATAATTCGGAAAATGACGAAAAAGAAATTGAAAGCACCCAAAAGACAATAGCATTTGAAAAAATTGTTGATTTTGCTAAAAACGAGCAAAAAAGCGACACAAAGGTTTTTGAGGATTTCTTTCTTGAAAACAATCCCGAAACCGAAATTGACACATTAGAAAAAAGCCTACCCGATATTTCGGATATTGATAATAACCAAAGGGTTGATTTTGATACAAGCGATGATATAAACACGCAAACAACCGTTAGATTTACGCCCGTTAAAAACTTTGACGATAACAAAACTGCCGGTGTTGCAGTTTCAAGCTTTACTAAAAGCATTGATTTTGCCGACAAGCTTAATTTTGACGAATCACAACATAATCCGAGGGCTACAAAGCTTGAAAAAAATGATTTTGATGATTTTACTGTTGAAAACGAGCTTAAAAGCTTTGAAGATATAAAGAAAAAAATCGTTTCTTTTGCAAAGCTCAAAAGATTAAGATTTTTGCTGTCTGCTTTATCATTTATCGTAACAATAGCCGTTTCTTCCCTTATGATTTCTCCTTTATCGGATTTTCTTGTTATTGATACCGACAAATCAATCTTGTTTTGTATAATTATGTTTGGTTTGAATATCTTGTTAAATGCGGATATGTTTAAGTCCTTCCTTAATATGTTTTCGCATTTTATCAAGCCGGATGTTTTAACAGGCTTTTTGGCTTTATTTACCGCTGCTTTGCTTGTTTTACAGCTTACCGACGGCACTACCGCTTATGTTGTCAGTGCGTATCATACTTGCGTTTTAGCTTCTGTAATTTTATTATTCAGGTCAATTTCAAAATTCAGCGAAGTTTCTTACAAGCTCGGAAATTTGAAACAAATCGGTAGCAAAACCGAAAAGAATGCCGTTTCTTTTATAAGCGATGAATCGGTAACATTTTCAATGGCAAAAAATTCTATTGACGGTGATGTTTTGATTGCAACATCCAAAAAATCCGGATTTATAAAGGATTTTCTTAAATACTCCGAATATGTTTCTTATTTAGGCGGTAAGCTCGGAGCTTTCCTTGTTATTGCATTGATTTTATCAATACTTTCGGGTGCTACGGGATTTATTTATTATAACAATTTAGTTGCATCGGCATACTGCGCTACCGCCGTTTTATGCTTCTTTTCTATTCCTACTTTATTCTTTATAAATACATTACCTATGTCCTCCGCTTCTAAAATATTAAATGAAGAAGGAGCTATTATTTCGGGCGTTGAAGGTGCATTACAAATTGAAAATGCGAATGCCGCCGTTCTTTCGACTGCCGATATATTCCCGGAAGGCTCAATAATTCTTAAAGATATTAAAGTGCTTTCCAATAATAATATAGATGACACAATACTTCGTGCCGCTTCTTTAACACAAGCTGTCGGCAGCACCCTTGCTCCTATTTTCAAGCAAATCGCAAAAACCAATTCCGACTATGTTCTACCCGACTCCGATACAGTTAAATACGAAGAAAGATTAGGTCTTTCGGGTTGGGTTGATAACCAACTGTTATTTATCGGTAACAGAACACTAATGGAATCCCACGGAATAGAAGTTCCAAGCATTGAGGTTGATAAAAGAATACTTAAAAAGGGTTGCTTCCCTATCTATCTTGCAACCGTTCAAAAGGCTTGTGCGCTTATTATTGTTCAGTATAATTCTGATTTTTCCGTAATCAAAAAAATCAAAAAGCTTACCGATTTAGGTGTTACACTTTTATTCACAAACTGCGACCCTAATATTAACGAGGCAATGATTTCGGATTATTTCGGAATTTACGAGGATTCTATTAAAATAGTAAGTAATGCCGGTGCGTCAATGTATAAAAAATCAGTTCAACCTGTTGAACATTGTTCTGCTCCTGCTGTATTTAAGCGAGATAATCTATCTTTTGTGAGAATAATAAATATTGCATCTGCCATTAAAAAGACAAACAGATTATTTACGATTATTTATGTTGTTGCTTCAATACTGTTATCGGTAGGATTTATGTACTCTGCTTTTTCAACAAGAAGCTCTGTACCTTCCTCTTTAATAGTTTTATTAAGCGTAATTTTTACAACACTTCTTTCACTAATACTATATTTCATTAAAAAACCTAATTAACTCGGAGGCAAAAAAATGACTGAGAAAAAGAAATTTTACATTACAACCGCTATTGCTTACACTTCAAGAAAACCGCATATCGGAAATGCTTATGATATTGTACTTGCCGATATGATAGCACGATATAAAAGAATGTGCGGCTATGAGGTTTTTTTAATGACCGGCTCTGACGAACACGGTCAAAAGATTGAAGAATATGCAAATAATGCCGGTATTACTCCAAAAGAGTATGTTGATAATGTATCTGCTGAAATCAAACAAGTTTGGGACAGTCTTAACACAAGCTACGACAAGTTCATAAGAACAACCGACGATTACCACGAGAAAACAATTCAGAAAATTTTTAAGAAATTATATGACCAAGGCGATATTTACAAGGGTACTTATAACGGAAAATATTGCGTACCGTGCGAATCCTTCTTTACATCATCTCAATTAGTTGACAATAAATGTCCGGATTGCGGCAGAGAATGTATTGATGCAAAGGAAGAGGCTTATTTCCTTCGCCTTAGCAAGTACCAAGACAAGCTCGAAAAGTATTTTGAAGAGAATCCCGACTTTATTCAACCTGTTTCACGCCGAAATGAAATGATAAACAATTTTATCAAACCGGGACTTGCCGATTTATGTGTTTCACGCTCGACTTTCAAATGGGGTATCCCCGTCGATTTTGACGAAGGTCATGTTGTTTATGTTTGGATAGACGCATTATCAAACTATATTACCGGTGTCGGATTTGACTGTGAAAACAATTCGGAACAGTTTGATAAGCTTTGGCCTGCCGATTTACATGTTATCGGTAAGGATATTGTTCGTTTCCATACGATTTATTGGCCTATTATTTTGATGGCTCTCGGTCTTCCTTTGCCTAAAAAGGTATTGGGACATCCTTGGGTTTTAGTCGGCGAGGATAAAATGTCAAAATCAAAGGGTAATGTTATTTATGCCGATTATCTTGCTAAAAAATTCTCTGCCGATGCAGTTAGATATTACCTATTAAGCGAAATACCTTTTACGCAGGACGGCACCATCACTTATGAGTCCTTCATAAATAAATTTAATACCGACCTTGCTAACACATTAGGTAATCTTGTCAACCGCTCTATTGCAATGACAAATAAATATTTCGGCGGTAAGGTTACAATTCCGAACAAAACTTTTGAACAGAATAAGGAACTTATTGATTTTGCTAATGAAACGGTTATTAAATACACAAAATCAATGGATGAATATCACAACGCCGATGCCTGTGATGCCGTTATGTCTCTTGCAAAGCGTTGCAACAAGTATATTGACGAAACTGCTCCTTGGGTGCTTGCAAAGAACGATGAGGATAAGGATAAACTTAACGCCGTACTTTATAACTTACTTGAATGTATCAGAATGATTTCTGTTATGCTTTCGCCCGTTTGTCCCGAAAGCTGTGAACAAATCGCATTACAGCTTTGCGAATCTTCAAAGGAATTATCGTTCGGTGTTGTAGATGAATATTCAGTAGGCGAAGCAAAACCATTGTTCGCAAGAATTGATGCAGAAAAGGTTTTGGCGGAAATTGAAGAAGAACAAAACGCCTTAAATGAAGAAAAAGCCGAAAACACTGTTTTGGTTTCGCAAATTTCTATTGATGATTTTGCAAAGGTTGAGCTTAAAGCAGCAAAAGTAATTGCCTGCGAGCCTATACCGAAAGCAAAAAAATTATTAAAGCTTACTCTTAATGACGGCAGTTTCACACCGAGAACCGTTGCGTCGGGAATTGCAAAATGGTATAAGCCGGAGGACTTAATCGGTAAAACCGTTATTGTTGTTTCTAACTTAAAACCTGCTGTTTTATGCGGTGTTGAATCAAACGGTATGATTTTAGCCGCCGATTGCGGTGAAGATGATGTTAAAGTAATCTTTGCTGACAATATTCCTGCCGGTTCTAAAATAAGATAATGATATACCCAAACGAAGCAAAACTGTCCTCACCTCTGATTTTTGATTCTCACGCTCATTATACCGACTCGAAATTTGATGAGGTTAGAGATAAACTCATTCCCGAACTTTTTAAGAGTGGGGTTTGTTATATTGTTAATTGCAGTGTTGACGGCAGTGATTCAAGAAATTCATTAAGTCTTTCGAAAAAATACGGCAACTTATATTCAGCCGTAGGAATTCATCCCGAAAATCTTGACAGTAATACAAAAATACCGGAAATCCGTGAACTTGCAAAACATAATAAGTGTGTTGCTATCGGCGAAATCGGTCTTGATTACTATTTTAACAGTGAAAATAAAGAAGAACAAATAAAGGTTTTTGAAGAGCAAATTATTTTATCTAAGGAACTTAATTTACCGATTATTGTTCACGACCGTGATGCTCACGCCGATACATTAAAACTACTTAAAAGGCATAAGCCCAAGGGTGTTGTTCACTGCTTTTCCGGCTCTCCCGAAATGGCACGGGAAATTTTAGAATTAGGTATGTATATCGGTGTCGGCGGTGTAATTACTTTCAAAAATTCTCGAAAACTTCCCGAGGTTGTTGATGTTTTGCCACTTGATAGATTACTGCTTGAAACCGATTGTCCGTATTTGGCACCCGAGCCTTTACGGGGCCACCTTTGTCATTCGGGGCTTATCCCCTTTACTGCTCAAAAAATAGCCGAAATCAAAGAAATCAGTGTCGAAGACATTTATAAAATTACAACGGATAATGCAAAAAAATTATTCAATATTAAATAATTTGCATATTTTCCCTTTGTTTTGTAAATAATATTTACGAAACGGAGGGATTTTTTTATGACAGAAGATAAGAACAAGAAGAATCAAAACTCACAGGACAAAAACAAAGAAGAAAACAAAAACGATAATAAGAACGACAAGCAGTAATTTATTTGTGGCAGGAGTTAAATCCTGCCACATTTTTTATAAAAAGTTTTTTTAAGCAAATAAGAGCAATTAAGAGCAAAAACGAGAAAAATGAAGATTATCAAAAAATACTATGGCTTTCTCCTAAAAAAATAATGAAAATATTGAAATTTTACTTGACTTTTTAAGGATTTTGCATTATATTTTTTCATTGTTGGAAGTATTTCCGACATTTAACGCATCTGTGCAAAAATGAATAGCAATTTGCAGAATGTGTGCCGTAGTTAAGTTTTTAACTGCGAAAAACCCTTTGTCAGGGCATACAAGTGAGCGATTGCGGGTATCGCGCAGGGTAAACGGATGGTTTTTGACCTATTTACTACTGTCGGCACTTTAGTGTTTGACAAAGGGGGATGCTTAAATGGCAAATAATAATATTGTAGAACTTAAAGATGTATTTGTGTCGTTTGACGGAGAAATGGTGTTAGACGGTCTTAATCTTCAAATTGAGGATAAAGAGTTTATAACACTTTTAGGCCCTTCGGGTTGCGGTAAGACTACAACTCTCAGATTGATTGCGGGCTTTTTGGATCCTGATAGTGGCACTATTCTTTTTGAAGGTAATGATTTGAATGGTGTTCCGGCTTATAAAAGGCAGGTAAACACCATTTTTCAGCGTTATGCACTATTCCCTCATCTTAATGTTTTTGAGAATATTGCTTTCGGTATGAGAATTAAAAAATTACCCGAAAATGAGATTAAAGAAAAGGTTACCGATTTATTAAAACTTGTAAATCTTTCGGGCTTTGAAAAGCGCCGTATTTCTACCCTTTCGGGCGGTCAGCAACAAAGAATAGCCATTGCCCGTGCAATAGCTAACAGACCTAAGGTGCTGTTACTTGATGAGCCTCTTGCCGCACTTGATTTGAAGCTTAGAAAAGATATGCAAAAAGAGCTTCGCAATATGCAAAAACAACTCGGTATTACCTTTGTTTTTGTTACCCACGACCAAGAAGAAGCGCTTACAATGTCAGATAGAGTTGTTGTTATGGATGAAGGCAAAATACAGCAAGTCGGTACACCGAAAGATATATATAATGAACCTAAAAATGCTTTTGTCGCCGATTTTATCGGTGAATCCAATATATTAGACGGTGTTATGCTAAAAGACTATCTTGTTGAGTTTTCAGGCAACAAATTCAACTGCTTGGATAAAGGATTTAACGACCGAGAAGCCGTTGATGTTGTTGTAAGACCTGAGGATGTTGATATTGTATCACTGGATAACGGTATGCTTAAAGGTACCGTTATTTCGGTTGACTTTTTGGGTGTTCATTATGAAATAATAGTCGATATCGGCGGATTTAAGTGGATGATTCAAACAACCGACGAACATTTTGTCGGCGATAATGTCGGACTTATTATTGAGCCCGATGCCATACATATTATGAAGAAATCAAAATATTCCGGTCTTTACGGCGATTATAGCTCTTACAGCGAAGAGATGGACCATATCTCCGAAAACATAGAGGAGGAATAATTTTGAACAAAAAAACCTTCGGCAGTCGCCTTGTTTCCGCCCCTTATCTTGTTTGGGCGGCAATTTTCGTAATAGTTCCTCTTGTCATTATGATTTACTTTGCTCTTACAAATGATGCGGGTAATTTTACTTTATCTAATATTTCGGGCATAGGAAAATATAAAAAAGCCTTTTTATATTCTATTGTTTATGCAATTATCTCGACTGTAATTACCCTTATTCTTGCATATCCGATGGCATATTTTATGACAAAAATCAAAATCAGCGCACAAAGAATGATTTTACTTATTGTCATGGTTCCTATGTGGATGAATTTTCTAATCCGTACATATTCTTGGATTACTATTCTTGCGAACAAAGGTATTATAAATTCTTTTCTTGAAAAGCTCGGACTTCCCACCGTTCATTTGATAAACACACCGGGTGCCGTGATTTTGGGTATGGTTTATGACTTTATACCGTATATGATTTTGCCGATTTATTCGGTAATGTCAAAAATTGATAATTCTTTGCTTGAAGCCGCTTCGGATTTGGGCTCCAACGGATTTTCAAAGCTTAAAAGTGTAATTTTACCTTTATCTTTACCGGGTGTTGTTTCGGGAATCACAATGGTTTTTGTTCCGAGTGTAAGTACTTTTTACATTTCACAAAAATTAGGCGGCAATAAAACCCTTTTAATCGGTGATGCTATTGAATATTTGTTTAATGCAGGTCCCGAATACTATAATGTTGCCTCCTCTTTGTCCCTTGTGCTTATGATACTTATTCTATTGTGCCTTGCGGTAATGAATAAATTTTCTAATGATGAGGGGGATATTATAGTATGAAAGCCCTCTCGAAGATTTATATCGGACTTATTATATTCTTTTTGTATGCTCCTGTGCTCGTTATGATATTCTTTTCGTTTAACGCGGGAGAAAGCGTTTGGGTTTTTGACGGATTTTCACTTGATTGGTATGCCGGACTGATTTTTAATTCCGAAATGCTTGAAGCACTGAAAAACACTTTGATTGTAGCACTGCTTTCTTCGGTTATTTCGACAATTTTAGGTACTGCCGCCGCTGTCGGTATATCATCTTTTCGAAAAAAAATATCCAAACGGCTTGCAATGACCGTTACAAATATTCCTATGATGAATGCCGATATCGTAACCGGTATTTCGCTAATGCTTTTGTTCGTGTTCTTCGGAAAGCTTTTAGGTTTATCGGAGTCGTTAGGATTTATTACGGTTTTGATTGCGCATATTACCTTTAATATTCCTTATGTAATTTTGTCGGTAATCCCGAAATTAAAGCAAACCGATGCGAATTTGCGTGAAGCGGCGCTTGACTTAGGTTGCACTCCTATCAAAGCCTTTTTCAAAGCCGTAGTCCCCTCCATTTCAACAGGAATATTTACCGGATTTATTATGGCATTTACTTTGTCGCTTGATGACTTCGTAATAAGTTATTTTACCTGCGGTCATTTTCAAACCTTACCTATTGTTATTTACAATATGACTAAAAAAACCGTAACACCTGATGTTTACGCACTTTCAACTATTGTATTTATTTCTGTTTTTATACTTCTTATTCTTTACAATACCGTTCAAAACGGCAGTGAAAAAAGGAGGAGTAAGCATTGAAAAAAATTACTGCTCTTTTAGTTTGTCTTTTTATTATTACTGCAACATTTTGCTCGTGTGGATATGAATATGCCGACATAGAATATGATGCGACTTATTCAAGAGAACTTGCCGGAACCACTCTTAATGTGTATAATTGGGGTGAATACATTTCCGATGGCGGAGATGATTCTATTGATGTAAACCTTGAATTCGAAAAGCTTACAGGTATTAAGGTCAATTATGTCACCTATGAATCAAATGAAACTATGTATTCGCAACTTAAAAGCGGCGGTGTTTCTTACGATATAATAATTCCGTCTGATTATATGATAGAAAGACTTAAAAATGAAAATATGCTCAAAAAGCTTGATTACCAAAAGCTTACAAACTTTAAGTATATTGATAATAAGTATAAAAATTTGTTTTATGATAAAAACAATGAATATACCGTTACCTACAATGTCGGTATGGTCGGAGTAATATATAATCCCACTATAATAGGCGAGCCTGAGCACACTTGGAAATCACTTTGGAGTAAAAAATATAAAGATATGTCCCTTAATTTCAGCAATCCCCGTGACTGCTTTATGACTGCGCAAATGATTTTGGGTTATAGCTTAAATTCCACCAAAAAATCCGAGTGGAAAGAGGCTTGTGAGTTATTAAAGAAAGGCAAAGGTGTTTTACAGTCCTATGTTATGGACGAGGTTTACGGAAAAATGGAAACAGGAGAAGCCGGTATCGGTCCTTATTATGCAGGGGACTATTTAACAATGGCCGAAACAAATCCCGACCTTAAATTTTACTACCCCGAAGAAGGTACTAATATTTTTGTTGATGCAATTTGTGTTCCGAGTTCTGTAAAGAATTATGAAGCGGCAATGATGTATATTAACTTCTTATCTGAGCCTCAAATTGCTCTTGCAAATGCCGAATATATCGGATATGCTTCTCCAAATACTTCGGTTGTAAATAACGAAGATTATTTATACTATAAAAATCCAATTTTGTATCCCAAAGAGAAAGATATGCCTAAAACCGAATATTACCACGATTTAGCTCCTGAACTTCGTTCCTATTACGAAAATTTATGGCTTGATGTTAAGCTGTATTAACGAGGTGTGAATAATGTCTAAAAAACAGGAAAGCGAAACTATAAGACAACAAAAACTTGCTCGTGAAGAATTTATTAAACTCAAAAAAATGCAGTCCGGCGAAATGGAAACCGAGCCGAAGCCGAGCGATGTTGCAATAGTTCCGAAAACTTTCAAAGAAAAAGTAATCAATTATTGGTATCATTTCGGGAAACTGACAATAGTTTCGGTTTTAATATTTATTTTTATGTCGGTTGCCGTGGTTCAATGTATAAACAAACCGAAGATAGATTTATATGTAATTTATTTTACCTACACACCCGTAACTGATGATGTTACCGAAAATATCGGCAAATATCTTTCTAAATACTGTAAAGATGTTAATAATGACGGCGAATCAAATGTTACTGTTGTTAATTGCTCTTGCAACAAAAATAGTAACAATTCAACTGTTCTTACTAAAATGCAAGCTATGATTGCCGCCGACTCAAATGCACTTTTGTTTATTACAGATGATGAGTCAATAAAGTATTTTGACAATCTAAAAAGCAACAACAAGGAGTTTTTTGAGAAAAACTCGATAAAGCTTTCGGAAAGCTTTTACAAAGACGCTGACATTGATATAGATAATTTGAAAAACACTTTATCACTCAGAATAAGAGATATTGGCGATACACTTATCGAAAAGGAAAGCGATTCTAAGAAATATTACGAAGCATCAAAAGAAATATTTAATGCAATGAAGTGAAAAATGAGGTAGCATAGCTACCTCATTTTTATATTTACTAAATGCGAAATTCCGGGAATACTCTCCCCTTGCATTGTAGATGTTGGCGATAATAAAGCACCTGTTGACATAAATAAAATATTTTTTAATTTGTTAGTTTCAAATTCATTCATTATATATGAATTTAATATTGATGCACTACAACCGCAACCCGAGCCACCCGAATGGACATCCTGTTTTTTTCTGTCAAACATCATAAGTCCGCAATCGTTATGATTAGGTTTAATATCATAGCCCTCGTCTAACATAAGCTTTAACAATATTTTTGTTCCGACATCGCCTAAATCTCCCGAATAAATCGCATCATAATCACAAGGCATTGTATTTGTATCGTTAAAAAAGGAAATCAATGTTGATGCAGCACTCGGTGCCATAGCGGCACCCATATTATTTGCATCGGTTATGCCGAAATCTGTTACCTTTCCGAAGGTTACGGCATTTATAAACGGCAATACATTTGATTTGCCTAAAATCGTTGCGCCGGAGCCGGTTACCGTTCTTTGGGCGGTTTGAGGTCTTAACGCGCCGTATTCAAGCGGAAAACGGTATTGTCGTTCGGCCGAGCAAAAGTGCGAAGATGTTACAGCTATTGCAGTGTTTGCGGCACCGCTGTCAACCATTACCGCGGATATTCCGAGGCCTAATGCCATTGTAGAGCAAGCGCCGTAAAGTCCTAATAGTGAAATTCCCATTTTACGAAGTCCGAATGTGCTTCCGATACATTGATTTAATAAATCGCCCGCAAAAATCATATCAATATCTTTTTCAGACAAATTCGCCTTTTTAAGAGCATTTTCAACCGCAATTTTTTGCAGTCGGCTTTCTGCTTTTTCAAAGCTCTTTTCTCCGAATCTTGCATCATTGTCGAAGGAATTAAAATAGCTGCCGAGCGGTCCTTCCTTTTCCTTTTTGCCTACTACACATCCGTAACCGATTATTGACGGATAATTTTCCAAAATAACAGTATCTTTTCCTATCCTT
The DNA here is from genome assembly GCA_002315685.1 of Ruminococcaceae bacterium UBA1741. Lineage (GTDB taxonomy): Bacteria > Bacillota > Clostridia > Oscillospirales > Acutalibacteraceae > UBA737. Next base: position 12,382 of record DCHX01000018.1, on the reverse strand, counting down.
TTTGCCATTAAAACACCGCCCTTACAATGTAGTAAATAACACCGTATATTACACTTGCGGTAGTTCCGTAAAGAATTACGGGACCTGCAACAGTGAAAATTTTTGAGCCGACTCCCAAAACAAATCCCTCGTTCTTAAATTCTATTGCAGGAGAGGCAACCGCGTTTGCAAAGCCGGTAATCGGCACAAGTACACCTGCGCCTGAAAATTTTGCTATCGAAGGAAAAATTTTAAGTCCTGTAAATAAAACCGCTATAAATATCAGCGTACACGGCACAAGTATTTCCGAAATTTCTTCTTTAATATCAAGACACAAAAACAGTTCAAGTAGTAATTGACCGAATACGCAAACAATGCCTCCGACAACAAAAGCAAAAACAAAATCTTTTACCTTTGGAGATTTAGGAGAAAACTCTCCGGCTAATTTTTTATAATTTTCATTTGAATATTGCAAAAAAACACACCCTTTATGTTATTGTTACATAAAAGGTGTATTTTATTAAATATAATTATTTTATCATTTCCGAAAACTCGTTTTCATCAATAACGGTAACGCCTAACTGATTTGCCTTATCGAGTTTGCTTCCCGCTTCTTCTCCCGCAAGAACATAATCGGTCTTTTTTGAAACAGATGAGCTTACTTTACCGCCGAACTGTTCGATAATCGCCCCGGCCTCACTTCTCGTATAAGTGGGAAGTGTTCCGGTAAGAACAAAGATTTTGCCTTCGAATCTATTATCCGAAATTATTTTTTTAGATTTTGTATTAACGCCGAATTCTTTAAGCTTCTCAATAGTATTTTTGGTGTCATCAAGCGAGAAAAATTCGTAAGCCGATTCCGCCATTATTTTACCGAAGCCGTCAATAGCTTCAAAATCCTCAACCTTTGCCGATAAAATATTATCAATATTATCGAACCGGTCAGACATAAGCTTTGCCGCCTTCGCACCGATATGTCTTATGCCGAGAGCGAAAATCAGTTTTGAAAGGTCATTTTCTTTTGATTTTTCAATAGCGGATATTAAATTATTAACGGTTTTTTCGCCGGTTCTTTCAAGCAAAATAACTTGTGAATAATCAATATTATAAATATCAACTATGTTTGAAATCAAGTTTGCATTTAATAATTGTTCAAGAACGGCAGGTCCCAAGCCCTCAATATCCATAGCATCTCTTGATGTAAAGTGAATTAAATGTCGCAGAAGCTGTGCGGGACATTCTGCGTTAGTACATCTGATTACCGCTTCATTTTCCTCTCGAAAGACCTTTGAGCCACAAGAAGGACAAACGCTCGGCATTTTGAAAACATCGCCTATGCCGTGTTTTTTAACACATAGCACTTCGGGTATAATCTCCCCTGCTTTTCTTACAACTATTGTATCGCCGATAGCAATTTCTTTTGATTTAATAAAGTCTTCATTATGAAGAACGGCACGGGAAACGGTAGTACCCGCGAGAAATATCGGGTCAAATACCGCAGTAGGTGTAAGAGCGCCCGTTCTACCGACATTTATCTCAATATCACGAAGTACCGTTTCTTTTTCTTCGGGCGGATATTTATAAGCCACTGCCCATTTGGGATATTTTGCGGTGCTGCCTAATTCTTTGCGATACTCGATATTATCAACCTTTATTACCGCACCATCAATATCAAAGGCTAAATCACCTCTTGTAAGACCGATATTCAAAACCTCATCAATAGCCTCTTTTGCGGTATTACAAGATTTATAGGAAGGCAAAACATTAAATCCTAAATTTTTAATGAAATCAAGCGATTCTATATGAGAAGTAAAGGTTTTGTCGCATTTTTGAATATTAAAAACAAAAATATCAAGATTACGAGATGCGGTAATTGCAGAATTTTTTTGCCGAAGTGAGCCTGCCGCAGCATTTCTCGGATTTTTTGCAGGAGTTTCGCCCATTAGTTCCTGATGCTCAACAAGCTTTATAAAGCTTGATTTAGGCATATATACTTCGCCCCGTACCTCTAAAATACCGTCATATTCGATTTCTTTCGGTATGGACTTTATCTGAACAATATTTGCGGTAACATCTTCTCCCACATTACCGTCTCCCCGTGTAGAGCCACGAACGAGCTTTCCGTTTTCATATTCAAGCGATACCGATAAACCATCAATTTTAGGCTCAACCGAAAACTTTGTTTTAGAGGTATCTATTTTACTGCAAAATTCTTCAAGCTCCTCAAAGCTGAAAACATCCTGCAAGCTTTCCATCTTAACCGAATGTGATACAGGAGAAAACAAGTTATCCGCAACACCGCCTACCTTTTGTGTCGGAGAATCGGATGTTATAAGCTCGGGAAACTCTTTTTCAATGGTTTTAAGTTCCCTTGTCAATGCGTCATATTCAAAATCTTCAAGTTCGGGAGAATCTTGATTGTAATATAAATCATTATGATATTTTATTACCTTTACAAGCTCCTTGTGTCGCTGTTTTGCTGTTGTAAAATCCATAATTTTCTCCTTATTTTGAGTAGTTAAATATCCTATCGGCAGTTTTAGATTCATTGTCCTCTATCACTTCCGTAAACGAGCTCGGTACACTGCCAACTATTACGGTTTGTGCCGCAATAGCGGTTGTATTTACCTTAAACGATTTGGATTTACCGATTGTTATTATATTACCCGTTAAAGTAATATCAATTATTATTTGATGCAGAGTTTGATTGATACCTGCCTCGAAAAATTTATTTGTAAAATTCACTCTGCAACCCTTTGAAAGCACAAGGTTAAAATAAATTTTAGGACCGAGTCCTCCGAAATATGTTTCGGAAATCAATGTTCCGAGCGGAATGCCGATTCTATGTATATCGCTTTTTGAAATCTCATTAAGTATATTTTTTGAAATTAAGTTTTTAAGCCTATTAACATCGGTAACATCAATTTCAATACCGGTTATATTATTATCATTATCACGGCTTATTACCGAAAGCTTATCGTAAGACACTTTTTCATCATCAAGTACCTTTATTACAGCATTATCGGCAGTCAATAATAACTGTGATTCAAGGGTTGACAAAGCATAATTTACAACCGTAGGTCTGATTTTACTTAAAATCACAAGTAAAACCGTAATCAACGAAAAAAATAGAATTGTCCAAGCAATTATTGTCGTTTTAAGCCTGTTATTTCTCATAAACCCACCCCTTAAATATTACGAAAATTTAAGAGATGGGTTAATAATTATTGTGTGGACGATGTGTTTTCGGTTTTTTTCTCGTCTGTTTCGTCAGTTTTTTCGGTCTTTTTAACAGTAGAATTATCCGATGAAATTGTAGGCTTTTCAAGTGCGGAGCCACCGTGTTGGGTACAGCATTTCGGTATGTTATCTTTTTTATACCAACCGAGTGCCTTATTAGGACATCCTGCTGTAGCAAGATTTCCCGAAGAGGTACAGTAATAATAAGCCGATGCAAATTCACTTGTTTCAAAAGCTTTTGCTTCAAGACCTTTGTGAATTTCACTCATTACCGCGCCCCACATTTTCATAGCTATTGTGCTTTGAGAAATGTTTTGCATTTGGTCATATCCGCACCAACAAGAAGCGACATAATAAGGTGTACCGCCCACAAACCACAAGTCGTTAGAGTCGTTTGAGGTACCTGTTTTAGCGTAAATTCTCATATTTGAAACATATCCGGAAGCGCCCTTACCGGTACCCTGTGAGCCGTAAACAACATTTTGCAAAAGCCTATTCATAACGGTTGCGGTATCTTCGCTTATTGCAATTTGCGGTTCTTTTTCCTGCTCTAATATGACATTGTCGTGTTGGTCGCAAACCTTATAATAAAGGGTTGGCTTATAATATAATCCGCCATTACCGAAAACCGCATAGGCGGCAGCAGATTCAAATGTGGTAATACCGCCGTTAGTACCACCCATTCCGAGAGGAGAATAGTTTACATCCTCACTTGTAAGAGTTGTAACACCTAATTTTTTTGTTATAAAATCAAAAGAAACCTGAGGCGTTAATTTATCTACCAAAGCAACCGGGATAGAGTTTACCGAGCGTTCAAGTGCATATTGAACCGTAATGTTACCCCAATATCCTTTATACCAGTTTACCGGCTTCCATTTACCGTAATATGTCGCCGTATCGTTTACTATTGAAGAATAAGTAATCAAATTATTTTCAATAGAAGGTGCATATGCCGCAAGAGGCTTCATAGTAGAGCCGGGTTGCCTAATAGCATCGGTTGCACGGTTAAATCCCGACATACCGAGATTTGTTGTTTTTTCGCCGATACCGCCCGAAAGTCCCAATACATGTCCGTTATAATCCATTACGGTTATAGCACCCTGTAATGTTTTTCCGTTAGCACCTTTAATTGCATAGGCATTACTGTTAGTGAATACTTTATCAATAGTATTTTGAACATTAGGGTCAATAGTGGTATAAATCTTATATCCGCCACTGTAAAAATTAGAAGCGGCGTGAGCCTCGTCATAATTATACTTTTCTGCAATTCCTTTCGTAACCTGTCTTATTAAAGCATCAATAGCATAAGAATTAACTTCGGATTCATTAAGGGCTTCTTTTGTAGCGGTAATTTCAATTTCTTCACTCTTTGCCTTTTGACATTCTTCTTCGGTAATGTAACCTTGTGAAAGCATTTCATCAAGAACGGTATCTCTTCTGCGCTTATTGTTTTCGGGTTGGTCATCCGGCGCATAATAAGATGGGCTTTTGGTAATAGCGGCAAGGCAAGCACATTCCGCAAGAGTTAAATCCTTAGTATCCTTATTAAAATAATAGTTGGAGGCAACTCCGACACCGTAGATACCGTGTCCCATTGCAATAGTGTTAAGATAACACTCAATAATAGTATCCTTTGCATAATTGCTTTCAAGATAACGGGCACGCATAATTTCTCTAACCTTACGACTTGCTCTTTGTTCATTATCGCTTGTTAAGTTCTTTACAAGCTGTTGAGTTATAGTTGAGCCACCTTGGTTAGAGGAATAAAAATGTAAGAACATATTTGCAAAAGCGGCAAAGGTACGCTTCCAGTCAACACCGTCGTGAGAATAAAATCGCTTATCCTCTATTGCAACATAAGCATTTACAAGATTTTGAGGAATACCCTCATATCCCTCTTCAACTGCTTTTGCAGACTGCGGGTCATAAGATACCCAAATTCTGTTAAACTCACCATGTAGCCTTTGATATTCACTCCACTCACTTGTTTCTTTATTTTGAACATAAATGGTTGTTGTAAAGTTGAGCTTCAAATCATCTAAATTTTCAGACATAGTACCGTCAACCGAAGTGAAAGCATACACAATAAAAGAGCCGACAATTATGCTCACTACAATAACGCCGATAAGAAAAACAGATAAGCATATTTTAATTATCTTTTCTTTTTTTGGCTTTTTCTTATGTGATTTTTTTCTTGCGATTTCAGTTTGTGATGAAGAAAAACTATTAAGGTCAAGTGTTTCGTCACTACTTGAATTCAAATTTTCAAAGTCAAAATCTTTATTATCCATCAGATACCTCCACAACGAAACATATATATCAATTTTATCAAATTTTTAACAAAAATACAAGTAATTAAGCAAAAATAGTTATTATTTTTATTTTTTTCTTGAAACAAACATAAATAATGCTATAATAAATACATATAATTTTAGAAAAGGTGTATGTTTTGGAAAATAACGCTACCTCTGCCGGTGTCCGTTTAGGCGGTCTGTTTAATACGGCTGAAATCAGAATTTTAATATGTTATATTCTTAATGCGGTCAATGAGCCGGTATCTGCTTCAATGCTTGCAAACGAGCTTCATTTTGAAGGAATTGCCAACGGCTTTGAAGTTAGCGATGCAATTGTTGCATTAGCCGAAAACGGACATATTAAATCAATCGGCGAAGATGACCTGTATGTTGTTACAGATAAAGGTATTGATACTGCCAATACGCTTAAAGATTCGCTTTCTTTTATTGTAAAAGATCGTGCCTTTGCTTTAACTGTTAAAATGTTGGCGAGAATTAAAAATATAAAACAAACGAAATTTGAAGTTATTAGGGAAAATAATGTTCCTTATATTGTTTGTTCCGTGCTTGACGGCGATTTGTTGCTAATGAGCATTAAGGTTCTTTTATCGGACGAAAATCAATCCTCAGCCATAAAAGAGCGGTTTTTGGAAAATCCAACCGAAATTTACAAAACGATAATTGATAAACTAACTAAATAATGATATATATAAATAATCCGAGATTTTGCTGATTTGAAGCGAATTTCGGATTTTATTTTTTGAAATTTGAAAACAAAAAACTTTCAAAAAATTGTTTTTAATCTTATAATATTTACATTTTTTACTAATATGCCTAATAATGCCTATCGGGTTTTGTTATATTTTACGATTTTTGATAAAATACATATATATAGTGAATAAAACGCTTGACATTAACATTATATAGTGGTAAATTTGTCTTGTAGTATTTTGTCAAAAAAGACAGAATTTTTGCTGCAAAAAATTGAAGTGGAGGATCACTGATTATGGAAAAGTTTTTCAAAATCAAGGAGAGAGGCTCTAATGTTAAAACCGAAATTATTGCCGGTTTAACAACATTTATGGCAATGTCTTACATACTTATGGTAAATCCCGGTATGTTTGCTGATTTAAGCAAAGACGGCGGCTTCTTCGGTGCTGTTTTCATTGCTACTGCTCTTTCCGCAATTGTAGGTACCGTTCTTATCGGCCTACTCGCAAATTTACCATTAGCTCAAGCTTCTGGTATGGGACTTAACGCATTCTTTGTTTACACTGTTTGCTTCGGTCTCGGTTTCTCTTACGCAAACGCACTTTTGTTTGTATTGGTTGACGGTCTTGTATTTATTCTTCTTACAATTACCGGTCTTCGTAAGATTATCTTCGAAGCAGTTCCAAAGCGTGTTCGTAAGATTATCCCTGCCGGTATCGGTCTCTTTATCGCATTTATCGGTTTCCAAGATGCAAAGCTTGTTGTTGATGACGGCGCTACTCTTGTTAAGCTTGCTTCATTCAACGTACTTAGCAAAGATTTCTCTTGGGCTGCTACAATGCCGCTTGTAGTAACTATCATCACTGTTCTTGCTATTGCTGTTCTTTCTAAAAAGAATGTTAAGGGTGCTATCATTTTAAGTATCATCGGCGGTGCTGCTCTTTACTACATCTTAGGTTATGCTACTGTTGATGGATTTAAGGTTGCTATTGATACCCTTAATCCTCTTAAAGCATTCAAAGATTTCGGAAGACTTTCATTTGGTAAAGTATTTACCGAAGGTTTTGATTTCTCAGCTTATCTTGCAAATCACTCAAAGAGTTCATTGGTTATTAACTTCATTACTACTGCTTTGGCATTCTGTATGGTTGATATGTTCGATACAATGGGTACACTTTACGGTGCTTGCCGTGCCGGTGATATGCTTGTTAAGAACGAAGAAGGCGACGATGTTGTTCCTAACTTAAACGAAGCTATGCTCGCTGACGCTGTTGCAACCTGCACAGGTGCTGTTTGCGGTACTTCAACTGTTACAACTTATGTTGAAGCTTCTGCCGGAACTGCTGTTGGCGGTAAGACAGGTCTTGCAGCTCTTGTTACTGCTGCTATGTTTACTATCGCTATGTTCTTATCTCCTGTTGCAGCTCTTATCCCTGCTTGTGCTTATGCCGCTGCTCTTATCTATGTTGGCGTACTTATGATGGGATGTGTTAAGGATATTCAGTGGAATAATCCTTCAGTTGCAATTCCTTCTTTCTTAACTCTCGTTATGATGGCATTTACCTATAACATTTCTTACGGTATTGCTTTCGGTCTTCTTTCACACTGTGTAATCAAGGTATTCACAGGCAAGATTAAAGAAGTTAAGATCGGCACTTGGGTAATCACACTTCTCTTCGTTGCAATGTTTATTTTAACACACTGATTTTTGTAAGCGAAAATTCAAAGACAAAACTCGTCCGCAATAGTGGGCGAGTTTTTTTCGGCTTATTTTATGAAGTATAATTGACAAAAATACACCCAAATGATAAAATGTTAATAATATATTTACTATAATAAATGAATATACTATACCAAGCATTATTTAAGGATTGATTTTATGAATAAGAAAACTGCATATCAATTAAGCGGATTGTTTTTTATACTTTTTTTAATATTCGTCTTTTTGTTAAAAAACATCGACATTAGGCAGGTGCCCGATGTTCCCGATACAAAAATCGGTTTTGCGACACTTAATAATGCCGTTCACTCTTTAACAGGTGTTCATATTATTTGGTACAAAATCACCGATATTATGGGCATTGCCTCCATCGGTGTCGGACTTATTTTCGGCTTTGTTGCCTTTTGTCAGTTACTTATAAGAAAAAGCTTTTTCAAGATTGACGGATATTTTTATTGTTTAGGCGGATTATACGGATTGCTCGGTATTTTATATCTTGCATTCGAAAAGCTTGTTATCAATACCCGTCCCATAATTATGGAGAGCGAAACAACCGCCGAGGCATCATTCCCCTCCTCTCATACACTGCTTATTTGTGCAATAATCGCAACAGCGGTTATTCAACTTAACCGCAATATAAAAGACAATAGAAATTTGAAGCTTGTAATTGATATTATCGGTGCAATTATTATCGCCGTTGCTATAATCGGCAGAATAATATCGGGTGTTCATTGGATTACCGATATTATTGCAAGTCTAATTCTTACAACATCTATTACATTCCTTTATTATGCAGTGTCTTATGATATGAAAGGACCGCTTTGTAAATATAATGGATGATTTATGGACTAATCTTTCAAAGACCGACTCCCCTATTGTTTTGTACGGTATGGGCAACGGTGCCGATAAAATAATAAGAGTTTTAGAAGAAAAAGGCATAGCTTTTAACGGCGTGTTTTCTTCTGACGGTTTTCAAAAAAGCGGTAAAACATTTCACGGCTTTGATGTTACAACCCTTTCGGAGCTTGAAAAAAAGTACGGCAGTCTTACTGTTTTAATGTGCTTTGGTTCACAAAGAAAAGAAGTAATTGAGAATGTAAAGCAAATAAAATCAAAGCATTCTTTTTTTGCTCCCGATGTGCCGGTTTACGGAAATATACTTTTTGATGCCGACTATTATTCGGAAAATAAAAACAGATTTGACTATGTTTGTTCTTTGCTTGCTGACGATATATCGAAAAAGACTTTTGAAAACACTGTAAAATACAAGCTTACGGGTAATGTTGATTACTTATTTGAATGCGAAGTCGAGCAAACTAACCCTTACGATAGCTTTCTAAATTTGAACGATAACGAAACATTTCTTGATTTGGGTGCTTATAGGGGCGATACGGTTTTTGAATTTTTGCAAAATGTCCGAGATTATAACGAGATAATTGCCGTTGAGCCTGACATTAAAACATTTGCAAAGCTTGAAAAAAATCTAAGCGAACTTAAAAGAACTACTCTTATAAATGCTGCCGTATCAAGTGTATCAAAGAAAGGTATGTTTTGTATGAACGGTTCAAGAGGCTCAAATTATTCGGGAAAAAGACTTAAAGAAATTGATTATATTGCGGTTGACAATATAATTTCTTCTCCTATTACATATATAAAAGCCGATGTTGAAGGTGCAGAGCTTGATTTTATTATGGGAGCAAAAAAAACCATTAGCAAATTAAAGCCTAAAATGCAAATTGCCTGTTATCATCGTAGCGAGGATTTGTTTACAATTCCCGAAGCAGTGCTTAATATTAGAGACGATTACAAAGTCTATATGCGCCATTTCAGCTCATTACCCGCTTGGGATACAATTTATTATTTTGTTTAAGGTATAATTTTAATTACTCCCTCATATCTTTTATTAGTAACTTGATATGAGGGAGTATTTTTATGGAAAATGCAAATATATACAACGATATTGCAAAAAGAACGAACGGAGATATTTATATCGGCGTGGTAGGACCGGTTCGTACAGGAAAATCAACATTTATTAAACAGTTTATGGAAAGAATGGTACTGCCTAATATTGAAGAGGATTTTCAAAGAGAACGCGCAAACGACGAACTGCCTCAGTCATCATCAGGCAGAACAATTATGACCACAGAGCCTAAATTTATACCCGAAAAGGGTGTAAATGTAAATATCGGCGGAAATGCAAGCATAAATGTAAGACTCGTTGACTGCGTCGGTTATATTGTTCCAAGCGCACTCGGATACATAGAGGACGATTTGCCGAGAATGGTTATGACTCCCTGGTTTGAAAAGCCCGTACCCTTTAATATGGCGGCAGAAATCGGCACACAAAAGGTTATTAACGAGCATTCAACTATTGGACTTGTCGTAACAACGGACGGCTCTATCAGCGATATTCCGAGAATCGAGTATGAGGAAGCGGAAGAAAGAATAATAAACGATATCAGGGCAATTAACAAGCCGTTTATCGTACTGCTTAACTGCACATATCCCGACTCACAAGCAAGTATAAATCTTGCAAAAGAATTATCCGATAAATATAATGTTACGGTAATACCCGTAAACTGTATTGACTTAACAGATGACGATATTAAAAAAATTCTTTCTAAAATTCTTTTTGAATTTCCTATTAAAGAAATCGGTATTAACTTTCCCAAATGGATAAATGCTATGCCGATTAAGCACTGGCTTAGGAACAACCTAACCGAGCATATAAAAGATGCTGTTAAGAATATAGGCAAAATCAAGGACATTTATTCTTTTAAGAACGCATTTACCGATAGTGAAAATGTAAGCAGTGTCGAAGTCAGCAAAGTGGATTTAGGCACCGGTAGTGCAAATATCAGAATTGAGATTAAAAAAGAACTGTTTTATAAGGTACTTGCCGAAAGCACAGGTCTTCAAATAGGTGATGAGCAAGAGCTGATGTTAAGCATTACAGAGCTTGCCGAAATTAAGTCGAAATACTTGAAAATAAAGAATGCACTTGATGAAGTCGAGGCTACGGGTTACGGTATCGTTATGCCCGAAATAAACGAGCTTTCGCTTGAAAAACCCGAAATTGTTAAACAAGGCGGAAGGTACGGCGTAAGGCTTAGAGCCTCTGCCCCTTCAATTCATCTTATGAAAGCCGATATTACTACGGAGGTAAGTCCGATAGTCGGTAGCGAAAAACAATCGGAAGACCTTGTTATGTACCTTTTAAGCGAGTTTGAAGAAAGTCCCGAAAAGATTTGGGATTCAAACATATTCGGCAAATCCCTCCACGAGCTTGTTAACGAAGGGCTTCATACTAAACTTGCCCGTATGCCTGATGATGCAAGAATGAGAATAAAAGAAACTATTGAGCGAGTTATTAACGATGGTTGTAACGGCCTCGTATGTATTATTTTATAATCCAACAGTTATTGTTAGGATGTAACGGTGTTTATCGGTTAAATTAAAAAAATGGTAACAATAATGACCTTTGAGATTTTTATCCCGAAGGTCATTTTATTTATCCAAATTCCCTATTTTAAGCCTATTCTACGCCTATAAAATAACCGTTTTATTGGTGTAAATTCAGAAGAACCGTTGATACTGTTTTTTGCACTTTGGTGATATAGGGACTTACACCTTAACATATACTGTTTTTTACGGTTTGTTTTTGGGATACGCCTAAAACCCGCATAAACAAAGGATATTTTAAGCATTTTTTATTCCCGAAAACGAGACATTTACGGCAAAAATTCGGTTGTTTTTTCATTTTTGGGGTGTTTTTGGGAAGAATTTTTTGAAAAGAAAGGACATTTTTATGAGAAAAAAGAAATATAAAGGCAGATGTATAAAGCTTACATCAAATAAATCGGATAGTATTTGCAGGGTTTTCGATAAAATTGGCGAAAATTATCTTGCAAAGCTTGAAAACGATTCGCAAATTAAAGAAATCCGTTGCAATGTTGCTCTTGACGGTAGCAAATACTCGGATTACACAACGGATTTTTACTTAAAAAGAGCAGATGACAGCATTTTTGTCAGAGAAGCGGTAACAAGAGAGCACCTAACAAAGCCTATGACCGTAAAATTACTCGACATTTCAAGAAGCTATTGGCTTAAAAGAGGAATCTCTGACTGGGGAGTGGTAATAGATGAAGAAAAATGAACTTTTAAAGAACAATAACACAATTTTAAGAGTGCTTAAAGTCGAAGAAAACAGGGTGCTTGTTGTTGATTGCCTAAAAAATTCGATTGTTAAATGGAAAACAGATGAAGAACTCGCCGATTTTTCACCTTGCAGCGAAAAAACATTGGAGAATATAAGCGGAATAAAGGTTCCGAATATTGAAAACCTTACACCGAAGCAAAAAGAGTTTGCCCATAAGAAGTATTCGCTTATTGTCGGCATTCTTCCGTTTATTGATGATGATACCTTACGAAATATTGC
>DCHX01000024.1 GCA_002315685.1 Ruminococcaceae bacterium UBA1741 | reverse complement strand
TATGCCTATTTACTTTTTTATATAAAAAGTATCAAGAACGGTTTTTGTAAGGGAAGAGGATTCGGGATAAAATTCAACCCATTTTTCTCCCAACCTCGTTTCGCCCTCGATAGAGCCGTATTCAAAAGCACCGCCTATGTCCTTTGTAATGCAACTGCTTACAAGGTAGGTTATTTGAGAAAATGTAAGGTCGGTAGAAATATAAGACTTCGAGGTGTTATAGTAGGTAGTAAGCTTTGAAAAATCATTCATAATTTGGTTACCGGCGGTAGAAGCAAATGCCGACAAAAATTGTTTTTGCCTCAAAAGGCGTTTTGAACTACCCTCTACCGATTCATCTCTTGATTGAATGTAGGCTCTCGCATCATTGCCCTTTAATAATACTTGCTGACCGTTCTTTATTGTTTTCGAACCCGATATTACATCCTCGATAGCAGTAAGCGAAACACCGCCCACCGCACTCGACATTACCTCAACACCTTTAAGGTCAATGGCAATATAGTTGCTTATGTTTATACCCATAAGCGCACGGCTTACCGCAATCCTCACATTTTCGCAGGATTTTTGAGCGGTAGTTCCGTAAGCGTAAGCAAGGCAAACCTGTTCCTTTTGTTCGCCGGTTGATTTTCCGTTTTTATCAAAGGTATTAACATCGGTCATTGTTTCACGCTTAATGGGAATTATCTTAATCTTTTTTGTTTTTGTATCAACGGCGGAAACGAAAAGCGCATCAGCCTGACCGTTTTTGCCGACATATTCATCATCGTTTATGCTTTCTTTATCTACACCTATAAACAATACGGAAATGATATTTTCATTCAAAACATAATCAATATCCTCAAAGGTTACAACACCGTCGTCAATTTGAAGGTCATCGGATTTAGAGGCAACAATATCGGTATCGCCCTTGTGAAACTGTCTTTTTCCTTTTATAGTAAGGAAAAAATAAACACCGGTAAGGGAAAGAAGGATAGCAAGCAAAATGCAAAGAATAACTATAATTATTTTTTTGGTTTTGCTAACGGGTTTATCACTCATATTTATGACCATTCCTTTCCGCTTTCGCTTTTAGGCACAAAAGACCAACAAAATGAATGGTCATAAAATGCCATGTTTTTTCGGTTGCCTCGTAAGAGGCGAGAAAAACGGCGCGTTATAATTTTTAAGTTCGGAAGATTTATCTTTCAAACTTGCACCTCGAAAATATTATATAATTATTTTATCATAACCTAAGTTTTTTATCAAGAAATAAAAAACAGGACTGTAAAAAATCGGGTTTTTACAGTCCTATAAGAATTATTTAATCTCAAAACCGCCGACAGGTCTGATTTTCAATGGCACAAACGAATCCTTACCGAAAACATTTTCTATCATTTTACGGTAACCGTCAAGCATATCGTTCGGTATGTAGCATTGAATAGTGCCCGCAAATCCACCGCCGTGAACACGGCAAGTACCTTTATCGCCTAAAAAGCTCTTGGTAAGGGCTATTGCAAGGCAAAGTCCCTGTTCGCTTGTGTTTGAAGTAGAATAAAGGTTTTGCAAATACTTGTATGAAGAATTTCCCGAAGATGTAACAAGCTTAAAGAAAGACTCAAAATCACTGTTTTTAAGCGCAATTCGTTGTTCTTCTACTCGTTTGTTTTCGTTGAAATAGTGGAAAGCACGAAGAACGGCTCTGTCTCCGCAGGACTTGCGAAGCGAACCTATACTTGAATAAAACTCTTTTTCGTCAACATTTCTCAGATGAGTCTTGTTGCCCAAAAATTCGCTTACCGACTTCATTTCAGCAGTAATATCGGCATAATCTTGGGTTAAATCGGCGTGATTTCCACCGGTATCTACAACACAAAGAGTATGTCCCGATTTTTCAAAATCAACCTCAATTTTTTCAACGATAGGATTTTTAGGGTCAAAGAAATCAGCATAAGTAAATCCGCCTACCGAGCTTGCCATTTGGTCAAGAAGTCCGCAGGGTTTTCCGAAATACTCACATTCCGCAAATTGAGAGAATTTAGCAATATTTACGGCGTCAACAACCGAATTGTTATAAATGCCGTTAATGATATTTGATACTAATACTTCAAAAGCGGCGGAGGAGGAAAGTCCCGAGCCTTTAAGTACATTTGAAACGGTATAAGCATCAAAACCGCCGATTTCGTAACCGTTATTCTTAAATGCGGCGCAAACACCTCGGATAAGGGAAGCGGAATGACCTTTTTCGTCTGCCTTAATAGAAAGACTGTTAAGGTCAATAACATCCATATCAAAGCCTTGTGATTTGATTCTGATAATATTCTCGTCGTTTTTTGATACAACGGCAATAACATCTAAATTGACACTGCCCGCCAATACACATCCGTGCTGATGGTCGGTGTGATTACCGCCGACTTCGGTTCTTCCCGGTGCCGAAAACAATCTTAAATCATCTCTTGTACCGTAAAGGGCAGTGAATTCATCAACAATCTTTGAATACCTTTGCTTTGCATTTTCTATATCGACATAAAGAATGGAAAAAGATTTGTCAAAGTCTCCGTTTAGAATTTTTGATTTTAACTCTTGGTTATTCATAAATATTTCACCGTTAATTATAATTTTGAAACAATATCAAGAGTATCTCTTGCTATGGCTAATTCTTCATTTGTAGGAATAACGAAAATATCAACACCGCTGTCCTCGGTAGAAATCTTGACTTCTTCTCCGCGGATTTTGTTAAGCTCTTTGTTGATTTTAACATTAAGGAATGCTAAATTCTCGCAAATATATTCACGAAGCGCAGCATCGTTTTCGCCGATACCGCCCGTAAATGCGATAGCATCAACACCGTTCATAGCGGCAATATACTGACCTACAAATTTAAGGATTTGATAGCGTTGCATTTCCATAGCAAGCTTAGCACGCTCGTTGCCCTCGTTTGCCGCCTTTTCAACATCACGGTTATCGTTAGAAACGCCCGAAATACCGAAAACACCCGACTTTTTATTACAAATAGTGTTAATATCAGATGCGGAAAGATTTTCCTTTTCGGCAATATAGGTTAAAGCGGACGGGTCGATAGTTCCGCTTCGTGTACCCATCATAAATCCGTCAAGCGGTGTAAAGCCCATTGAGGTATCAATGCAAACGCCGTCTTTAATTGCGGTAATAGAACAACCGTTACCTAAATGACAGGTAATAATCTTTATGTCCTTTTTATCCTTATTTTCGAGAACGGCAACACGGTCGCTTACAAAGTGGTGAGAGGTTCCGTGAGCACCGTATTTACGAACTTTAAGCTTTTCGTAATACTCGTAGGGGAGAGCATACATATACGCTTTTGCAGGCATAGTTTGGTGGAAGGATGTATCAAAAACAACAACCTGCGGGATTTTATCGCCGAAGGTTTTAATACAAGCCTTGATAGCCAAAACGTGAGCAGGGTTATGTAACGGAGCCATAGCACCAAGCTCGGAAATATCCTCAATAACCTTATCGTTTACAAGACAGGAGCCTTTGAAAACAGCACCGCCTTGTACTATACGGTGGCCGATTGCGGAAATTTCATCAAACGAGTCAATAACCTTAGCGTCGCTTTTGGTAAGAGCAAAAACAACCGCCTCAAAAGCTTCGCTATGAGTAGGCATTGAGGTTTCGGCCTTATACTCTCTGCCATCGGCAGACTTATGGGAAATAGCACCCGTAACACCGATTCTTTCACAAAGTCCTTTTGCGAGTACCTTTTCATTGTCCATATCAATAAGCTGATATTTAAGGGACGAGCTTCCTGCATTTACAACAAAAATCTTCATAACATTTTTCCTTTACTTTACATTTTTATTGAAGACCGCTTAAAAATGTGTTAAAATACATTACAGTCTTGTTATCTTATCTATAATACTATATAATTTTACAATTTTCAAGTAATTTTTGGTGGAGGAAAAAGTGTGGGAACAGTTGGAATAATTGCCGAGTTTAATCCGCTTCATAATGGGCATAAAAAACTTATTGATTTTGCGAAGAAAAACGGTGATACGGTAGTTTGTGCTATAAGCGGAAACTTTGTCCAAAGAGGAGATACCGCCGTTCTTTCAAAGCAAAAACGGGCTGAAATCGCACTTCTTTCGGGTGCCGATATTGTTTGCGAAATGCCTGTACTTTGGTCTATGTCCACCGCTCAAAACTTTGCTATTTGCGGAGTTTGGCAGCTTTACAACCTAAATTGCGATACGATTGTTTTCGGCAGCGAATGCGGAGATATTGACGCTTTATACAAAACCGCCGAAATTTTGATGTCGGATGAGTTTTCGTATCTTGTTGCAAACAAGGTAAAAAGCGGTGTTACTTTTGCGGTAGCAAGAGAAGAATCGGCAGTAGAACTCGGCGCTGTCAAGGATATACTCTCAATGCCCAATAATAATTTGGGGATAGAGTATATTATTGCTTCCGAAAAACTGTCGTTGCCTATAAAATTCAGGACAATTAAGAGATTAGGCGAAAATCACGACAGTATGAACGAAAACCCAAATTTTGTTTCTTCTTCATATATAAGAGAAAACATAATTTCGGGCAATATTGCATATACCGAACGCTTTATGCCGCTTGCACTCCACGGAATTATAAATGAAAACATAGTATCCGATATTAAGAGAATTGACAGAACCGTTTTAGGTATTCTTCGCACGAAAACTCCCGACGATTTCAAAAATCTTCCCGATTTAAGCGAGGGGATAGAGAATAAACTTTATTTTTCTATAAGGGTTGCAAAAAGTCTCGAAGAATTGTATAATATGATTAAATCGAAAAGATACACTTTATCAAGAGTAAGACGGCTTGTTTTATCGGCGGCTTTGGGCTTCGATAAAAAATTCTTTATGACAACTCCGCCTTATGTAAGAGTGTTGGGATTTTCTAAAAAAGGCGAACAGCAAATTAAAAATATCGTATCTATTGTTCCTGTTGTTATGCGGGCAACCGATATTAAGGATATAAGCGAGGATTCAAAAAGAATTTTCGAAACCGAGTGTTTGGCAACCGATTTATATGCACTTTCGTTCAAAACACCGCTTGAATGCGGTCTTGAATATAAATACAAATTAATTAAAGCGGAGTGATGGTAATGGAAATTAAAGAAATAAAAAGTTATAAGGACTACGGTAGGGTATTGTCGATTTCAAACGGCAAAATCGAGGCTATGGTTACTCTCGATTTAGGACCTCGTATTATCTATTTCGGTTTTGTCGGCGGACAAAATATTATGAATGATGACCGTGCGTTTTTCGGCACAAAAACCGATAAGGATTTTGAAAATTTCTTCGGCAAAGATACCTTTTGGGAGAATTTAGGCGGACATAGAATTTGGCTTTCGCCCGAAAGCTATCCCGAAACTTACAGCCCCGATAATTATGCCGTATCATATGAAATAACAAAAAGCGGTGCTGTGTTTAAGGGTAATGCCGAAATCCCTAACGGTGTTCAAAAGGAACTCGAAATTAAAATGAGCGAAGACGGCTATGACCTTCAAAATATTATGCGTGTTACAAACATCGGCAAAGAGAATAAGGAATTTGCTATTTGGGGACTTTCGGTTTCGGCTACGGGTGGCACTTTAATTATCCCTATGAACGATAACGATACGGGACTTTTGTCAAATAGAATTATATCGGTTTGGCCTTATACGGATTTAAGCGACAATAGAATTTATTTCGGAAAAAAGTATGTAACCTTGCGTCAGGATACATCAAAGCCCGATCCCATTAAGCTCGGATTTGACCTTAACTGCGGTAAAATTCATTATGTTTTAGGAAATGATGTTTTCACAAAATCTTATGAAACATTACATCCTAATGCTAAATATCCCGATGGCGGTTGCTCTTTTGAAACTTATGATTGCGACGGATTTATTGAGCTTGAATCGTTAGGCGAGCTTAAAACCGTAAAACCTAACGAAACAAGTATCCTTGTTGAGAATTGGCATATTCAAAACAAACCCTGTGATGTTGACTTTAAGAATGACGAATCAATAAAGGCTTTTTGCGATAAGCTTTGATATTATCGGATATAAAAAACTCCTCCTACGGTAGAGCATTAGAAACTACCGCGGGAGGAATTTTTATATAATTCGTTTTAGACTTATTATTTTACCGTAGTATTATTTTAGGTACAACTTTTTTAATAATCGGCGGGATAATAATTGCAAAAATTATTGCGGTAAAAACACCTACAATAATACGGTTAACCAATGCAATTCCGAAAATCGTAACGGGATATTTATAAATGAGCGCATCGACATACATAGCAAAAGAGTTTAGTGCCGTTACGACAAGAGAACTTATAATGGTTTCAATTCCGAGAATATACGGTTTCAGACTCCTCTTGAACAAAATAAATAAAAGTCCCATAACAAGTCCTCTGAATGTTGCAGGTAACACCCAAAGAACAGTAGTAAGCGAAAATCCGTATGTAATCATTTGCCCGAGAAATGCACCTACAAATCCGACAGCCCCCGCCCAAACAGGACCGAAAACCACCGCAACAATAATTATCGGCAGTCCGCTGAACGAAATTTTAAGTGTACCACCGAAGGGTGCGCTTATCGAAAATGCCAAAAAATCAAGTCCGACATAGAGCGCCGACATAAGTGCGCAAATACACAACTTCAAAGTTAAATTTTTTTGTTTTCTGCTATACATAAAAATACCTCCTATCATCCGTCTTTCCGAATAAATAGGAGGCATTACTCACTAAATTCGGCAGCGGGATGCGATACTAAAACCGTGTGAAAATCACTTCGTTTGACAGACAACTCCCCGTTCTGTCAACACTTTACGCTTTAATATCTACTCTGCAAAATAAAATAACAGGGGAAACCCCTTAAATTATGATAACCGATTATATCATTATTTACAATTTGTGTCAAGAGATAAAGATAATAAAAAAGCGTACCCGCAAAAAACGGGTACGCAAAATAATTAAACTTAAAATTATTTAAGCTCAACCTTAGCGCCAACTTCTTCAAGCTTAGCCTTGATAGATTCAGCGTCTTCTTTGCTTGCAGCTTCTTTAAGGGTTTTAGGAGCGCCGTCAACGAGAGCCTTTGCATCAGCAAGGCCAAGTCCGGTGATTTCACGAACAACCTTAATAACCTTAATTTTTTCTGCACCTGCCTCGGCGAGAACTACATCAAATTCGCTCTTCTCCTCAGCTGCTGCTGCGCCACCTGCTGCCGGAGCTGCTACTGCAACTGCTGCTGCTGCGGATACGCCAAATTCCTCTTCTACTGCTTTAACGAGCTCAGAAAGCTCAAGAACGGAAAGAGTCTTTAACTCTTCAATCATAGCTGTAATCTTTTCAGATGCCATTTTAATTTCCTCCAAAATAAATAAATTTAATTTTTTTAATAATGATTATTCTGCATCGGCAGGAGCACCGTTTTTATCAACGATAGCCTGTACTGCACGAGCAAATGCTGCGATAGGTGCTTGGAAAGCACTGAGAACGGTTGCAAGAAGAACTTCCTTGCTTGGTAGCTTTGCCAAAGAATCAATAGTTGCAAGATCAATAACCTTACCCTCTAAGAAGCCGGTTTTGATATTGAAGCTTTCGTGAGATTCGGCAAATTTTGCAAGAATTCTTGCGGCTGCGGTATGATCCTCTTTGGAAAGAGCAAGAGCGGTAGTACCTTCAAGTACAGAGCGCATATCTTCAAGACCGGTACCTTCAAGAGCACGGGAAAGAAGAGTGTTCTTTACAACAAAGTAATCAATATTGTTTTCACGCAATTCTTTACGAAGAGAAGTATCGTCAGCAACGGAAATACCCTTATAGTCAACGATAACACCCGCAATAGAGCCGTTTACCTTTTCGGTAAGCTCGGCAACGATTTGTTGTTTTTGTTCCAAAACTTTTGCGTTAGGCAATTTTTTCACCTCCGAAAAAATAAAAAAGTCCGCCAAAGAACGGACAGACATGAAAATTAAAACATAAATTTTATTTCACGCTAACCTCGGTAGGCGATTAAAACTTACGGCAAAAGCCACCTACTGTCTTTGGATGCTTAAAGATTATATAACATAACATTTTATTTGTCAAGCAAAAATTATAAAAAATCAGAAATATTTTATGCACCCTAATCATTTGTAGGATTAAGGTGCATAAAAGTGCTGTTATTTACCTAACTCTTTGAATGCCGGTGTATCTGCAAAAGCATCCAAAAGCTTCTTTCTTTCATCGTTTAGTTTAAGTAATGTTAAAGAAAGACCTTCCATTTCAAGCGAGGTCATATATTCTCCGACATAGGTGCGGTAAACCTTAATACCCTTTTCTTCTAAAACATCGGCGATATGGTTATATGCGATAAGAAGCTCCATTTGAGGAGTAGCACCCGAGGAATTTACCATAACCGCAACCTCGCTTCCCACGAAATCAAGGTCAGCTAAAATATGGTCTAAAAGCTCGTCGGTAATATCGTTTACGGGCTTCATCTTTTGTGTGCTTACACCCGGCTCTCCGTGTATGCCGATACCCATTTCAAGCTCGTCATCCGCAATATTGAATCCGGGAATTCCAGAAGCGGGGACAGTGCAGGGGGAAATGGCAACACCCATAGTTCTTGTGTTGTCGATAGTTTCCTGAGCTACCCGTCTTACATCTTCAAGGCAGGCGCCGGTTTCAGCCATAGCACCGGCAATTTTGTGAACAAATACGGTACCGGCAACACCTCTTCTGCCGATAGTCCAGGTGGAATTTTGAACGGCAACATCATCATTAGTGATAACCTTTGCAACATTTATGCCTTCCATTTCGGCTAAATCCTGCGCCATATCAAAGTTCATAATATCGCCCGAATAGTTCTTGATAATCATAAGAACGCCTTTTTCGGTTGCGATTTCCTTAATACCCTCAAAAATTTGGTCGGGAGTAGGAGAGGTAAAAACGGCACCCGCAACGGCACAGTCAAGCATACCTTTTCCGACATATCCGGCGTGAGCAGGTTCATGACCGCTACCGCCACCCGTAATTATAGCAACCTTATCCTGCTTTTTATCACTGCGAACAACAACATTTCCGCAGTCTAACTTTCTGACATAATCAGGATAAGCCTTTGCAAGACCTAAAATCATTTCTTCTTCACAGGTTTGGGGAGAATTGATAAATTTTTTCATAAAACTACCTCCGTAATTTTTTGGTTTATCATACCATATTTTCCCTATGCAGTCAACTCAAAGATAGCACAAATAATATTTTATAAAATAAAGTTTCGTTTTGTGTTGACAATTCTAACCGATTGTGGTAACATATTTTTCGTTGATAGAGGCGCACTATACGATTAGTAAGCAGGTTAATGCCGCCGAGGTTCTGCTAAAAGGCGTTAGTGCCGAAGTTAGTCATTGTGGCGAATGGCTTTCTGGCATTTCAGATAATATCTGCTATGTTGTCGCATTATTTGCGGAGGGCTATCCGGACAATTGATTTTTTTAATTGTTTAGGGTGCTTATATTAGCTCCCTTTATTTTTTTAGGAGATAAGAATGTTATGAAAAAGACAATATTTGAAGGCGCTGCTACTGCTATTATCACTCCTCTTGATGAGAACGGAATTGATTATTCCAAATTCCGTGATTTAATCGAATGGCAAATCGAAAAGGGCATAGATGCTATTGTGGCTGTCGGTACAACCGGCGAAGGCTCAACCCTTTCGGATAAGGAGCATAAAGAGGCTATTAAGTTTTGCGTTGAAACGGTAAACGGCAGAGTTCCCGTAATTGCGGGTACCGGCTCTAATGATGTCGAATATGCAATAAGTCTTACCCGTTATGCCTGCGAGGTTGGGGCGGATGCTATGTTGCTTGTAACACCTTATTATAATAAAGCAACCCAAAAGGGTATGATAGAATCGTTTAAGGCTATTGCCGATGCTTCTTCAAAGCCTTGTATTCTTTATAATGTTCCGTCAAGAACGGGTTGTAATTTGTTGCCGGAGTCAGTTGCTGTTTTAGCCGAACATCCTAATATTGTAGCAATAAAAGAGGCTTCGGGCAATATTTCTCAAATTGCAAAGGTAGCACAGCTTTGTAAGGATAAATTAGATATTTATTCGGGTAATGATGACCAAATAATACCGATTCTTTCGTTAGGCGGTAAGGGTGTAATTTCGGTGCTTTCGAATATATTACCCGCCGAAACATCGGAAATGTGTCATTTGTATTTAGGCGGAGATACCGATAAGGCACTTCAAATGCAACTTTCATATTTGGATTTGATTGATGCGCTGTTTTGTGAGGTAAATCCGATACCCGTTAAGGCCGCTTGTGCCGCTATGGGATTTTGCGATAACTATTTGCGTTTACCGCTTACTCCTATGGAAACTGCAAATCAAAAGAAATTATTTGCCTTAATGGAAAATGCCGGATTAAAGCTTAAAAAATAAGAGGTACTATATGAAAATTGCTATTTACGGTTACGGAAATTTAGGTCGCGGTGTTGAACTTGCGGTAAGGCAAAATCCCGATATGGAGCTTACTGCGGTTTTTACAAGAAGACCTGCAAATCAAATTAAACTTCAAACCGAAAATGTTAGGGTATTACCTGCAAACGAAATTCTTAAATATAAGGATTTGGTTGATGTTCTTATTATTTGCGGAGGCAGTGCTACCGATTTACCCGAAATGACTCCTATGTTGGCTTCCGATTTTAATGTTATTGATAGTTTTGATACACACGCAAAAATCCCCGAGCATTTTGAAAATGTTGATAATGCTTCAAAGAAAAGCGGACATATATCTATGATTTCGTGCGGTTGGGACCCGGGACTTTTTTCACTAAACAGATTATATGCTTCGGCTATTTTGCCTAATGGAAATGATTATACATTTTGGGGCAGAGGGGTAAGTCAGGGACATTCCGATGCTATTCGCCGTATTGACGGCGTTTTGGATGCAAGACAGTACACTGTTCCTATTGAGTCTTCGGTAAATGCCGTTAAAGAGGGAAAAGCACCTACACTTACAACAAGAGAAAAACACAAAAGAGAATGCTATGTTGTGGCAAAAGAGGGTGCCGACCTTCAAAAAATAGAAAACGAAATCAAGAGTATGCCTAACTATTTTGCCGATTACGATACAACCGTTACCTTTATTTCGGCTGACGAAATGGAAAAAAACCATTCCGAATTACCGCACGGAGGCTCGGTTATAAGAAGCGGTAAGGTGGGTAAGGACGGTAAACACACCTGCGTTATTGAATACAACTTAAAGCTTGATTCAAATCCCGAGTTTACCGCAAGTGTTTTAGTAGCATACGCAAGAGCGTTATATAAAATGAATAATAAGGGTGTTACGGGTTGCAAAACGGTATTTGATATAGCACCCGCCGACTTATCTCTGTTATCAAGCGAAGAACTTCGCAAAAAAATGTTGTAATATATAATATATATGTAGTAAAGCCACGAAGCAATCGTTTCGTGGCTTTCGTATGCTATTTATAATTTTCAATAATCAGCTTACCATTGCATTTAGGGCAACGGTAATGCTCGGGTTTTTCTATTACCTTTGAACGCTTATAGCGAAGACAATAAAAATCGCACTTTGAACACTTTATTATGTATTTCGGGGTTTTGTTTTTTATAGGCACATTTATTTCGCTGAAATCATCACGCACCCTAATAGAATAATTCGGCATACTGCTGTTGATTTTTTCGGCTAACATTTTCCATTTCCCTTTGTGTGCAAAGCAACCCTTTACGGTATGTAATAATTCGTGGGCAATTACATTCTTTGCAAGTTGGTCATCAATACCGTCTTGGAGTAAAAGGGAAGATATACTAATTTCAAAAGTATCGAACGATTTTCTTTTGCATAACCCCCAACGCTTTTTAGCACGGGTATTTATTGACCAATTTGTAACTGTACGGTAGTCAATATTAAGAATATCAAAATCATTTTTTGTTTCAAGAATAAGCTTTTCAAAATTCTTCATTTATTATATCCTAACTGAAAAAATAATATAAACACATTATAATCTAAACATAAAAGAATTTCAAACGATTATTTTTTGGCTATTTTGGTAAGAAGTGCCAATTTTAATTGTTGTTTTTTGAAATAATCTCCAAATTAGTTTTTTTCTATTTACAAATGAGGAAATATACTATATAATGATAGCGGTACAATATAGGATTATATATCTTGTGTTGTGTTTTATTATTTTTGAGGGAGAGATGAAAGTGAAAAATCTTATCAAAAGAACACTTAGCGTAGTAATCACTATTGCGTTGTTATTAACTCTTTGCAACGCTTATATTACTACCGTAAACGCTGTTGATACTCAGACGGGACCTACTATTACCGCTGAAAAAACTGCGGCTTGGACTAACACCGCAAAAACAACAGCAGACATTAACATTCAGGCAAAATCCGATGACACAAACTCAAAGGCTAAAAATGTACTCTTGCTTGGTACTCTTTGCGACGGTCATGGTATGGGTTCTTCGACACTTAAGAACACCATTAATACTATTGCAAAAAAAATGAATGTAAAGTACTATGCGATTTATGCAGGTAAACAGTTTAATAGCTCTAAAATTACTGTTTATTCAGAATCCCTTACAAAGGGTGGCAGTGTTTCAAAGGACTTTTCTCTTGATGCACCGAAGCATTATGCCGCAAAGACTTTTATCGACACATTATACACAGAGTTGATTACAAACGAAGCAACTTATGATTACCTTTTGTTTGAATATGACTCTTCAAGAATTGCTATCAAACTCCAAAGCGAATTGGATGATATGAGTTCTTCTAATGCCGCCGCCGCCAAAGCAGATTTAGTCACGAAAATGGATGAATTGGCTCCTGTACTCGCTAAATATTATGCCGACCATAAGGTTGTTTGGATAACTGATTCAAATATGACTTATTCCTTCTCAAAAGCTGAGCCGAGTAATAGAACAGACCAGGGTAATGGCACATTCGGACTTGATAAGTTTGATTTTAAGGTGCTCACCTGTATTGTTTCACCATCTGAATATGATTCATTTGATACAACCTATGCAAGTTATGACGACGATAAAACCTACAAATTAAAAGATATCGACTCGTATCCATCCGATGTTTCTTACGAAAGTAAGATTAGCTACGCCGATGTTGCTAAATTAAACGAATTCATCAAAAAGCGTTTGCTTTCGCAAAGAAATGAAGTTGTAATTAAGGATACCGTTGTTGACGATATGGAAATTACCGGCACGAAGGTTCAAACCTCTGCCGACGGCAATACTTGGTCTAATTACACTGTTTCTTCGCCGTCTTCTGTTGTAGTTTCCCAGGATAAGAAATCCGTTACCGCAACAATTAAAGATATTATTTTTGAAATCGGTACAATTCAGTATGTAAGATTAGTAGTATCTGTTAAGGATACCGGTCGATTCAAGGTTTCTACCGATAAGTCCGTTACATCAAGAGACCCGAACAAGGGCGCTGCTGATGTTTCGGTTACTCCGCTCGGACTTAATAAAACCGAGCTTAAGCCGACCACAAAGGTACCGCTTAGTTGGGCTGACCAAAGCATTTACGAACTTAAAACTATCGTAAGAGGCGGTACAACACCTAACGCTGCTTTCTATGCTGCAAAAGGCGAAAGCCCGATTTCCGAAACATCTCCGAGCAATACCGCTTACGAATTGGTATATGTTAAGATTAACAATGTTTCTTTAACCGGCACTGATAAGACAAATTACAATTCTACACATAAGTACACCGCAACAAACATTTCAAAGGACACCACAGTTAGAGTTTGCTACGGTACAAAGGTTAAGGGCACATATCCTCCCGTTAAGACAAACGAGACTACTCCCGATAAGAAATCGGACGATATGTACACAAATACCGATATTAAGGTAATTCTTAACGGCGGCAAATGGACTGCTCCTGCAAACCTTACTAAAACAGCCACAGACGGCGTTTACACTATCGCAGGCAGCTACGATATGGGCAACGCTACAAAGGACGGCAATGTATTCCTCGGCTGGAAGGTTGAAGACGACATTAACGAGGCAGACGACATTGTTAAGATTTACACCGCTATATTTGAAGAAGATAAGATAGGCGATATTGTTACCGACCCGACTAAGGACCAGAAGGACGGAATCCCCGATAAGTATCAAAAGCTTATTACCTTTAAGGTTGTAAACGGTACTTGGGACGGCACAGCAAACAATAACGGTGATAAGAAACAGTATATCACCCTTAAAGATGATAGCGGTAACTGGTCTGTTAACGGTAAAGCTACCGTAGTAGCTCCTTCGGGTATGACCGCTAACTACGGTTACGAAAAGGGCACTTGGGCTACATCCAATCCGACAGTAACCTCCGGCTCAAATCTTACACTTACAAAGAGCACAGATACAACATTCACTCATTCATTCTCAAAAATTGCCGACAAGGAAATTGAGTTTAAGAAACCGAATACTACTACTCCCGGCTCTACAAAAATTCCTTACGGCAAGAAGATTAGAATTAACCCCAACGGTGGCTCCGTAGTTATAGGCACAAAGAAAACAGCTACTTTTGAAGTTGTAATTGAAGACGATTTAACTATTCCGGATGCTACACCGATGGAAGGCTATTCTTTCGTAGGTTGGGAAGAAATTTTCTTAACAGGCGGCGATGTTATTTGTGTTTATACTGCACAGTATAAGGCAAATCCTGTCGAGAGCCAATATCAGCCCGAGCAGAAGGATGACAAGAAGCCGGATAAGATAACCGATAATACAAGTGTTAAGTATGACGACAAGATTAAGGTAGTTCTTAACGGCGGAACTTGGACTGCTCCTTCAACACTTAATACTACATCTACAACCGGTGTTTATACCGTTAAGGGTAACTACGATATGGGCGAACCGACTATAGACGGATATGTATTCCTCGGTTGGAATGTAACTGACGGTACCGACGGTATTGTTAAGGTTTATACCGCAACATATAAGGCAAAAGCAGTTGAAAACAAGTATAAGGATGCTCCGAGTGGCGACGAAATAGTTGACAAGGAAGGCGTTAAGTTTGACGATAAGGTTAAGGTTGTACTTAACGGCGGTACTTGGGTTGGCGCTCCGAAAGCATTAGTTGAAACTAATGAAAAGGGCATCTATGTTGTTAAGGGCGACTACGATATGTCTTATGCTACACTTGACGGAAGCGAATTCTTAGGTTGGGAAGTAACCGAAGGCGCTGACGGTGTAACAAAGGTTTACTCGGCTAAATTCAAGGCAATAAGCCCTGTAACCGGATATAACTCGGCATTGATTTATGCTTGTATCTTTGCAAGCTTTGCCGCTTGTCTTTACTTTGGTGTTATGCTTCTTCTTAAAAAGAAAAGCAACGCTTGTGAATAATAAAGGCAATAAATAGTTAAACCAAAAAGGCTCTCCTGTTTTTCGGGAGAGCCTTTTGTGCGCTTAAATTTTCTTTTTGTTATTCGTTATCTTTCTTCATAGATGCAAGTTCGAGTATTCTTCGCATATTCTCTTCAAATGTTTCCGCAGGAATTAAAACGATACCCTCGTCATCACTTAAAACAACCAATCTTTTTCCGCCGACAAGACCGAACTTATCCCGTGCGTCCTTCGGTACTACAATTTGACCTCGGTCGTTTATTGTAATTGAGCCCCAAATATATTTCCCTTTCGGAGCGGGAGGTATAGTTCCTATTCCATCGGCACATTCGGTTTTTATCAAGCTGTCAATGGTAACGCCGTAAATGGAGGCAAGACTACTGCATTTTTCTATATCGGGAACGGTAGCACCCGTTTCCCATTTTGCATAGGCTTGTCGGGATATACCTATTTTTTCGGCTATTTCTTCTTGCGAAAATCCGCGAATACCTCTAAGCATTATCAAGTTGTCCTTTAACATATACTACCACCTTATAAATCAATATTTTCAAATCGCTTGCACGATTTTTTATAGGATACGAATGTAATAAATACATACAAAACAATTCCGGTTATAAGTAATAAAAGCTGTATATAAAAGTAATCGGTTCCGAATGCGTTTAGAAAATTAAAAGCTTCAAAATGATGTAGCGATTCCCCGATAAATATTATAATAAAACATACAATAATATAGCTGAAAAAAGGCTTACCGAATTTGTATGCAGTCTTAAAAAATCCGCCGACAAATATTAAATTAAACAATCCGAATATTAATAAAGCAAGACCAAGTGCAAAAAAGTTTGCATTCATAAGTGAATTTGTTTTATAAGTGTATGAATTTGATAAGAGTGTCATTCTCATTACGGTTGCAAATCCCATAATTATCAGTGAGCAAAGCTCGATAAAGCAAACAAATAAGTATTTGCCTTTTACAACATCCCGTTTAGCGATAGGGAGAAGCGCCGAAAACAAAATATCGTTCGTTTCTCTTGCGTTTTGAAAGCTTTTGAAAATTCCGAGAGTGGTAAAAAACACACCGCAAAGAATAGGATATCCGGGCAAAAAGAACATAAGCCCGAAAATGATAAACAAATATGATAGAACAGAAGCGGTAAGCTTAAATTCCTTTCTTAAAATATTACCCATCCAAAGCACCTCTTTCCATACGAAGAATTGTCTCTTCAAGATTTTCGTTTTCTTTTGAATATGTATTATAAAAATCGGCTTTTGTAACTGAGGCTATTATTTTGCCGTTTCTTATGTAAACTATATTGTCGGCACATTTTTCAATGTCCGAAATAATATGGGTTGAAAAAAATACCGCAACACCGTCATTTTTCAGTCCCTTAAATATTTCGAGCAGTTCATCTCTTGAAAATGGGTCAAGACCGCTTGTCGGCTCGTCAAGAATTAAAACCTTCGCCTTATGAGATAAAGCAATTAAAAGGTTGCATTTTACCTTCATACCCTCCGATAACTCTATTGCGGTTTTTTCTTCGTCAAGTCCGAAAAGTTTAAGATACTTCTTGTACGCTTCCTCGTCCCAAGTGTCGTAAAATTTCCCGACAACGCTTACAATATCCTTTATTTTCTTTCTCGGATACCAATTTATATATCCTGTGGAATAACCTATATTTTTCTTGATTTCGGTTTCGTTTTCTTTAAGATTTTTGCCGAAATAGAATATTTCTCCGCTGTTTATATGAATTAAATTAAGCATAGATTTTATCGTTGTTGTTTTTCCTGCACCGTTTCTGCCGATAAATCCCGTAATTTTGCCCTTTTCCACATTAAAAGAAATATCGCAAAGCTCAAAGCTTTTATATGTTTTATTTAGATTTTGTATTTCTATAATATTCATAACAACCCCCCTTTTTTCGGATTATTAAGTATATTATAATCAATTTTTCCCCTTTATTCAACCAACTGCATATAACACATTTTGCGTAGTTTTGTTATGTTTAGTTGCATAAATCGCAGAATTCTTTATTTTTCGCATATATTCATAAATTATGCATATTTTTCATTGAAAAACGGAAGAAAATGGTGTATAATACTATATAATATTATATCAATATATCAAAGTGGGTGCAATATGACAAGAAAACAAGCTCGTGAGGAAGCATTTATTCTTATTTTTGAGAAAGAGTTTTCGGAAGACACATTAAACGAAATTTTAGAGGTTGATGAGCAAGCAAGGGGAATTATCCCCGATGACTATATTAAGCAGGTGTTTTTCGGGGTTTACGAAAATCTTCAAACGATTGATAGGGAAATTTCCGAAAATGCGGTCGGTTGGTCGATAAACCGAATTTCAAAAACGGCACTTGCAATTTTAAGACTTGCAATTTTCGAAATGAATTATATTGACAGTATTCCTGTATCTGTTTCGATAAACGAGGCGGTTGAGCTTGCAAAGAAATTTGCAACAAAAGAGGATGCTTCGTTCATTAACGGTATTTTATCAACCGTTGCGAAAAAATCAGAAAATGCTTAATTCGGCTATTTCGGTTAAACAGCTTAATCTTTATGTAAAGTCATTACTTGAATGCGACAAAAGGTTAAGCTATGTGTCGGTTGAGGGAGAGCTTTCGAATTTTAAGAATAATTACCCAAGCGGACATTGGTATTTTACGGTAAAAGACAGCGATGCGTCTATTCGTTGCGTTATGTTCAAAAGCTCTGCTTTAAGGGTTGATTTTAAGCCCTTGGACGGTATGCGTGTTATACTTTCGGGTAGAGTTTCGCTGTATGAGAAGGACGGTCAGTATCAGTTTTATGCTGAAAAGATGGTGCCGTACGGCGAGGGCGATTTATCGGCAAAGTTCAGAATGGTAAAGGAAAAGCTTGAAAAAGAGGGACTTTTTTCAGTTGAAACCAAACGACCGATAAATAAAATGCCTAAAAGAATAGCGGTAATAACCTCTGATTCAGGTGCCGCACTTCACGATATTTGCAAAACTCTTGAAGCAAGAATGCCTCTTTGCGAAATAATAGTTTGCCCTTGCTTCGTTCAGGGCGATTTTGCGGTTGACAGTATGCTTAAAGCTCTTGACAGGGTGTATAAGCTTCAAGATATTGATACAATAATAATCGGCAGAGGCGGCGGAAGTGCCGAAGACCTTTCGGCGTTTAATGATGAAATGTTAGCGCGTAAGATTTACGAATCCCCGTTTCCCGTAATTTCCGCAGTAGGCCACGAAACCGATTTTTCGATTTGTGATTTTGTAGCCGATGTCCGTGCGGCAACACCTACTGCCGCCGCTATGATAGCAAGTGAGAATATTCAAACCGTCAAAGAATCGGTGAATTCATTAAATAATCGACTGAATAATGCTATTTATGATTTCGTTGAAAAGAACGAATTAAGGCTTAAAGCGGTTTTGTCTTCACGTTTTATTAAAAATCCGCAGGAGTTAATTGACAGAAAACTGCAAACGGTTGATTATTTGTCGAACAGACTTAATAATGCTACCGAGAGGATTATGTCAGACTCGCAAAACAGACTTCTTAATTCGGTTAATCTTTTAGACAGTTTAAGTCCGCTTAAAACCATTAAACGAGGCTTTGCGATTGCTCTCAAAAACGATAAACCGATAAAATCCGTAAATGAACTGAAAAACGGCGATGAGTTTAAGGTTAAATTTTCGGATGGAAATGCAGATTGCAGGGTAGAGAGGATAACAAATGAATAAAGAATTTAATTTTGAAGAATCGTTAAAGGAACTCGAAAAAAATGTTGAACTCTTGGAAAAAGGCGATTTACCGCTTGACGAGGCGATAAAGCTTTTTGAAAAGGGTATTACCATTTCAAAGGATTGCTCTAAATATTTAGAGGAAGCAAAACAAAAAATATCTAATCTTACCGATATTGAAAACGGAGAATCGTAATGATAGATTTGATACTTAAAAATTACCAAGACAAAATAAATATGCGTCTTGATATGTTTTTAGCGCAAACCGATAAAAACTATAAGGATGTTGTTGAGGCTTCGAGATATAGTCTTTTAGCAGGCGGAAAAAGAATAAGACCTATTTTGCTTTTGGAGTTTTATAAGCTTTGCGGAGGAAATGACGAATGTGCTTATAACTTTGCTTGTGCTATCGAAATGATTCACACCTACTCCTTAATTCACGACGATTTACCGTGTATGGATAATGATGATATGCGAAGAGGAAAGCCCTCAAACCATATTAAATTCGGAGAATCAATGGCACTTTTAGCAGGGGATTCGTTACTTACCGAAAGCTTTGGGGTAGCGGCAAGAACCGTCGGAATTGACCAAGGCTTAGTTGTAAAAGCATTAGGCATTTTGTCGGCTAATGCGGGAATTAACGGTATGATAGGCGGACAGGTTATTGATACGCTGTATGATGCACCTATAACCGAAGAACTATTAAATGAAATATGCTTACTTAAAACGGGTGCCCTTATTAAAATCGCTTGTAGCTGCGGTGCCGTTTTAGCGGGTGCGAATGATGAGGATATTAAAAAAGCCGAGCTTTATGCCGAAAAGATAGGACTTGCCTTTCAAATTGTTGATGATATTCTTGATAATACCGCTAATGAACAAAAGCTCGGAAAACCTGTCGGAAGTGATAATAGAAACGAAAAGACTACAATGGTCGGCTTATTAGGTCTTGAAGAATGTCGAAAAAGAGCAAGAGAGCTTACCGACGAGGCTATTTGTATTCTTGATTCGTTTTCGGCAGATAGCACTACATTAAAAGAGCTTACTAAATATTTGCTTGTTCGTGATTATTAAAAGGGAAGTTTTAATTTGGATAAAAAGATTTTGGGCACTGTTAATTCGCCTGACGATGTAAAGAAGCTTGATGAATCACAACTGAATATTTTATGTGAAGAAATCCGCAAAGAAATAATTGATACTGTTGCTAAAAACGGCGGCCACTTGGCTTCTAATTTAGGGACGGTTGAGCTTACCGTTGCTTTACACCGTGCTTTTTCTTCTCCAAAGGATGCGATAATTTTCGATGTCGGTCATCAAAGCTATACTCATAAGTTGCTAACGGGAAGATTTGACAAGTTTTCTACTATTCGTACCGAGGGCGGACTTTCGGGCTTTATGCGGCCGAGTGAGAGTGAACACGACCCATTTGTTACGGGGCATAGCAGTAATTCTATTTCCGCAGCATACGGTATTTACCGTGCAAAGAAAATAAGCGGTGAAGAGGGTACTGCGGTTGCCGTAATCGGTGATGGTGCCTTTACGGGCGGTATGGCTTATGAGGGACTTAACAATGCGGGAAGTATGAGAGGTAATTTTATTATTGTTTTGAATGATAATAAAATGTCTATTTCGAGAAATGTAGGCTCTATGTCAAGGGCGATTACAAGGCTTCGCAACCGACCGAGATATCATAACTTCAAGTTTGCCGTTTCGAGAATACTTGCCAAAATACCTTTTATAGGTAATCACATAAATAATTTTATTTATAATGTCAAAGAATTTTTTAAGCACATTTTTTATAACAGCAGTATTTTTGAAAGCTTTGGATATAACTATTTAGGCCCCGTTGACGGACATAACATAAAGGAAATGGAAGGTCTTTTCAAAATTGCCGAAAAGTATAATAAGCCTTCGGTTATTCATGTAATTACTACAAAAGGTAAAGGCTATTCCTATGCTGAAAGTAAGCCGAAAAATTATCACGGTGTTTCGCCTTTCGATATTGAAACCGGTTGTACACCGAGCGGGAAAGCTACTTTTTCGGATATTGCGGGAAAAACACTTTGCGAAATTGCAAAAGAGAACGAAAAGGTTTGCGCTGTTACTGCCGCTATGACTATGGGCACGGGACTTACCGACTTTTCTACTACATACCGCAATAGATTTTTTGATGTAGGTATTGCCGAGCAACACGCTGTTACTTTTTCCGCAGGTCTTGCAAAAGGCGGAATGATACCGTTTTTTGCGGTGTATTCTTCTTTTCTTCAAAGAGGATATGACCAAATTATCCACGATTGCGCTATCCAAAATCTACCTGTTAAATTTTTAATAGACAGAGCGGGAATTGTCGGAGAAGACGGCGAAAGCCATCAGGGTGTATTCGATGTTTCGTATTTGACCTCTATTCCCAATATGAATGTTTATTCGCCCTGCTATTTTAGTGAGCTTGAAGAAAAGATAAGGCTTGTATCTACTGATAAAGAGCTTTGTGCCGTAAGATATCCGAGAGGTTGTGAGCTTGGAAATTGTAACCTTGATTTTTCGGATGATTATACATTGATTGATAATTCAAAAGACATAGTTATCGTTACTTACGGAAGAATTTTTTCCAATGTTCTTGAAGTTTCAAAGGATGAAAATGTATCGGTAGTAAAGCTTAATAAGATTTATCCTATAAATAAAGAATTGCCGGATATTTTAAGAGAATACAAAAGGGTTATTTTTATCGAAGAGGGTATAAAAAAGGGTGGAATCGGCGAAAGCCTTTGTGTAGCCTTAAATGAAAACGGATTTGTCGGAAAATATGAAATTCGTGCTATTGACGGCGAATTTGTACCTCAGGCTTCGGTTACTTCTTCGCTTAAACATTACGGATTTGATATTGATTCCATTAAAGAATTATTGAGGAATAATAATGCAAGATAAAACAAGACTTGATGTTGCCCTTTTTGAAAAGGGATATGCCGAAAGCCGTGAAAAAGCCAAAGCACTTATTATGGCAGGTATAGTTTATGTTAATAATCAAAAATGCGATAAGGCGGGAATGACGGTTAAGCCCGACGACTGTATCGAAGTTAGGGGTAACACCCTTAAATATGTAAGCCGCGGCGGACTTAAACTTGAAAAAGCAATTAAGGTTTTTAATCCCGACCTTAATGATACGATATGTGCCGATATAGGCGCATCAACCGGCGGTTTTACCGACTGTATGCTTCAAAACGGTGCAAAAAAAGTTTATGCTATTGATGTCGGCTACGGTCAACTTGCTTGGAAGCTTCGCACTGATGAGCGGGTTGTAAACCTTGAACGCACTAATTTTAGGTATGTAACAAAAGAGCAAGTACCTGATGCGCTTGATTTTGCGAGTGTGGATGTTTCCTTTATTTCACTGTCGCATATTTTCCCGGTTCTTAAAACATTGCTAAAAGAAAACGGCAAAGCGGTTTGCCTGATAAAGCCGCAGTTTGAGGCAGGAAAAGAAAATGTCGGCAAGAAAGGTGTAGTGCGGGAAAAAGGCGTTCATATCGCCGTTATAGAAAAAATAATCGGTTTGGTAAAAGAAAACGGTTACTGCCTTTTGGGAATTGATTTTTCGCCTGTTAAAGGTCCCGAGGGTAATATTGAATATTTGTGTTATATTGAAAATTCAAATAAAAATTGTGATATAGATGTTGATGCTACAAGTATTGTTGAGGCATCGTATAAAGAACTTAATGAAAGCGGTGAATAATATGACAGTTTCTGTTTTGCCTAATGTCGATAAAAGAGGATGTCTTGAAACGCTTGAAAGACTCGGCGTATTTTTTAACGATATAGGCATTAAGGCATATTTACCCGAAAGCGTTTGTTGCTCGTATTTTGAGTCTATCCCGGAAGAAGAACTTTTTAAGAGGGGCGATATACTAATTACTATCGGCGGCGACGGAACGATAATCCGTTATGCAAAACGCGCGGCTCAGTATAAAAAGCCGATTTTAGGTATAAATGCCGGACGAATGGGCTATCTTGCGAATATCGAGCAAAGTGAATACAAGCTTTTAGAGAAGCTTAAAACGGGTGATTACAAGACCGAAAAAAGAATGATGATGCAAATTAAGGTTACTGACGAAAGCGGAAACGAGTCGGTATATAATGCGCTTAATGATGCCGTAATCACAAGCGGTTTTATTTCAAGAATAATTGATGTTTATACGGGAATTGAAAATGATAATATTCATTACCGTGCTGACGGAATTATCATTTCAACTCCAACCGGCTCTACGGCATACTCAATGTCGGCGGGAGGTCCTATTATTGACCCATCGGCTGAATGCTTCTGCATTACTCCTATTTGCTCTCACTCTCTTTCGGCAAAGCCTATTTTGTTAGGTGCCGATAAGACGCTTAATATTACCGCTTATTCAAAAAAGAGAACCGAGATTTATCTTTCGGTTGACGGTAAAAAGGTAGCCTCGGTAAAGCCGAAAACCAAAATTGCGATTACCAAATCGAGTGATACGGTAGAGCTTGTAAGACTTAATGAACGAAATTTTTATAAAACACTCTCTATGAAGTTTTCCGAAATAGTATAATTGAAAAGGAATATTTATATGAAAAATAAAAGACACGAAAAAATTCTCGAAATTATAAAGCGTGATTCAATTTGTACCCAAGACGACCTTCAAAATGCCCTTAATAAATACGGATTTAATGTTACGCAGTCCACCGTATCAAGAGACATAAGAGAATTAAAGCTTGTTAAAAGCCGTAATACGAGCGGTAATTACTGTTATTCCGCTTCTGAACAAAGAACGGAACAGCTTAATCTTAATCATAAGCAAATAATAAGCTCTTCGGTTAAAAATGTTGATTTTGCTATGAATGATGTGGTTATTAAGTGCTATTCGGGTATGGCTCAAAGCGTTTGTGTTTGTCTTGACAATGCTTTTCAAAACCTTATGTTAGGCTCGATTGCGGGAGACGATACGATTTTTATTATCACCCATACGGCAGATGATGCAAAAATCCTTTGTGAAGAAATAAAAAAACTGATGTAATGGCGGTTTTGTATGCTTAAATATTTACGAATAGAAAATATTGCAGTAATTGAAAGCACCGAAATTGATTTGTCAAACGGATTTAATGTTATGACAGGAGAAACCGGTGCCGGTAAATCAATAATAATTGATGCTATCAATGCGGTACTCGGCGAGAGAACGAGCAAGGATTTAATTCGTGCCGGTTGTGATAAGGCGAGTGTATCGGCGGTCTTTACAAATCTTTCAAAAGAGGCAACGGATATTTTGGAGGAAAACGGTTACGAGTTAGACGAGGACGGAAACCTTGTTATTATGAGGGTGCTGACTAATTCGGGCGGAATGGTAAAAATCGGCGGAAAACCCGCTACTGTCGGTGTGCTTAAAGAAATATCGAAAAATCTTGTTAATATTCACGGGCAACACGACAGTCAGTCCTTATTAAACCCCGATAATCATTATTTGTATATTGATAAGGTTGCAAATAACGAAAAAGAGTCGTACGATTATTATAAGGAATTTAAGAATCTTAATGCTATCAGAAAAAAACTGTCGGCGCTTGAAACGAATGAGGATGAAAAGTTAAAACGAAAAGAATATCTTGAATATGTAGTAAATGAGCTTGAAAATGCCAATATAACGGTAGGTGAGCGTGATAAACTAAAAGAACGGTTATCACTCATAGATTCTTACGAAAAGGTTTCAAAGGCGCTAAATAACGCAAATACGGCGCTTTCGGGCGGTGATGACCAAGACGGAGCTATTTCGCTTGTGAATACCGCAACTAAATGTATATCTTCAATAAACACAAAGGAAATTTCCGAGTTTTCCGATTCTTTGAGTAGGATTTCGGCAGAGCTTGAAGCTATTGCTTACGGTATTGATAAGTATGCAACAAAGTCGGAAAATTGTGCAAACGATAAGGAAGTTATGTCGGCAAGACTTGATTATATTACAAGGCTTATGCGAAAATACGGCGATAGTGAAGAAAAATTACTTCTTGTGCTTAAAGAGTCAAATGATGAACTTTCGGGTATTGATAATTCGGATGAATACATTAAAAAACTGTCGGACGAGCTTGACTTATCTACCGAACGATTGATAAATCTCGGAGAAAAGCTTACCGAAACAAGAGTAAAATCGGCAACTAAGTTTTCAAAGGATGTTACCGATATATTAAAATATCTTGATATGGCAAATGTTGAGTTTTCGGTTAATATCGGCAAGGGTACTTACACAAAGCACGGTTGCGATGTTGTGGAATTTGTTGTAAAAACGAATGTCGGCGAGGAACCGAAACCGCTTCATAAAATTGCTTCGGGTGGCGAGCTTTCGAGAATAATGCTTGCTATAAAAAGCGTTCTTGCCGACAAGGACGATGTTGATACACTTATTTTTGATGAAATTGATACGGGTATTAGCGGTATTGCGGCAGGAAAAGTCGGAGTTCAACTTAAAAAAGTTTCAAATTCAAGACAGGTTATTTGTGTAACACATTTAGCACAAATTGCCTCTTGCGGAAATAATCATTTGAAGATAGAAAAGCGTGTAAAGAACGACAGGACATATACAAGCGTTTTGCCTCTTTCCTATGATGAAAGAATTGAAGAAATTGCGAGAATTATGTCGGGTGCCGAAATTACCGAAAATTTATATAATTC
This sequence comes from Ruminococcaceae bacterium UBA1741, assembly GCA_002315685.1. Taxonomy (GTDB): domain Bacteria; phylum Bacillota; class Clostridia; order Oscillospirales; family Acutalibacteraceae; genus UBA737. The sequence continues at coordinate 23,703 of DCHX01000024.1, read as the reverse complement.
AGCGAAAGAGCTGTTAGATAGGAGTAAATAATATGGGAATTTATGAAGAACTTGTTGCGAGAGGCTTAATTGCCCAGGTAACTGATGAGGATGAAATAAGAGAACTTATCAATAACGGTAAGGCAACCTTTTATATAGGCTTTGACCCAACTGCCGATAGTTTGCATGTCGGACATTTTATGGCACTTTGCCTTATGAAGCGTCTTCAAATGGCAGGTAACAAGCCGGTGGCACTTATAGGCGGAGGTACAGGTTACATAGGCGACCCATCGGGCAGAACCGATATGCGTTCTATGATGACACCCGAAATTATAAAACATAACTGCGATTGCTTCAAGAAGCAAATGAGCCGTTTTATCGAGTTCGGTGAGGGCAAAGCACAAATGGTAAACAATGCCGATTGGTTGCTTAAACTTAACTATATTGATGTTTTGCGTGAGGTAGGTCCTTGCTTCTCGGTAAACAATATGTTAAGAGCTGAATGTTATAAGCAAAGAATGGAAAAAGGTCTTTCATTCCTTGAATTTAACTATATGATTATGCAAAGCTATGACTTTTATCATCTTTACAAAGAATACGGTTGCAATATGCAGTTCGGCGGAGATGACCAGTGGTCTAATATGTTAGGCGGTACCGAGCTTATCCGTAAAAAGTTGGGTAAGGATGCTTATGCTATGACAATTACTCTTCTTCTTAATTCCGAAGGCAAGAAGATGGGTAAAACCGTCGGCGGTGCGGTATGGCTTGACCCTCAAAAGACATCTCCTTATGAGTTTTATCAGTATTGGAGAAATGTCGGCGATGCCGATGTTCTTAAATGTATAAGAATGCTTACATTCTTACCGCTTGAAGAAATTGACGAGATGGATAAGTGGGAGGGTGCTAAGCTTAATACCGCAAAGGAAATTTTAGCTTTCGAGCTTACAAAGCTTGTTCACGGCGAGGAAGAGGCTCAAAAGGCACAGGAAACTTCAAGAGCCGTATTTGCGGGTGTAGGCTCCCACGAAAATATGCCTACAATAGAGCTTGACAAGGCTGATTTAGAGGACAATAAAATCGGTATTCTTTCCCTTATGGTAAAGGGCGGACTTTGTGCATCTAACGGCGAAGCTCGCAGACTTGTTCAGCAAGGCGGTGTTTCGGTTGATGACCAAAAGATAACCGACCCTTCGCATATCTTTACAGAGGATGCTCTGAAAGAGGGCATTATCGTTAAAAAAGGTAAAAAGAGTATTACTAAATTTACGGTAAAATAATGGGAATTTTTAAGAAAAAACCGAAGAATGACAACCTGCTTAAAACATTTGACGGCAGGGAGCTTAAATATGTTACAAAGCGTATCGTAAATGATGACGGTACTGTAAATCATTTAATAGTCGGAAAATCGGGAAGAATAGCCGTAATTGATAATCAAATTAGGATTATTTGCGGTGAATTTGATGTTTTTAACTGTAAGGTTGAAGCTTCAAAATATTATTTGCTTATGAGCGGTGACGGCGTTACCGTTGAGGGAGAAAATACCGTTACGGGCGAATATGATAATATCACCGCTTATTATACCTATTACAGAAAATAAGGTAATGTTATGTTTAATGCGTTAAAGGTTAAAAATGATTGTGTAAATTGGATAAGGCAGTTCTTTTCGGAAAACGGAAAGGACTGTAATGCCGTTATCGGTATTTCGGGCGGTAAGGACAGCTCTGTTGCGGCGGCGCTTTGTGTTGAAGCGCTCGGAAAGGATAGGGTAATCGGTGTTTTGATGCCCTATGGAGAACAAGCCGATATTGACTGTGCATATATGCTTGTAAACCACCTCGGTATAAAGCATTATGTAATAAATATAAAAGACGGTATAGACGGACTTAAAAACTCTATTTCAAACGAGCTTTCTCTATCTACTCAGTCGATTACTAATTTACCTCCCCGTATTCGTATGTCAACCGTTTATGCGGTAGCGCAAAGTATGAACGGCAGAGTGGTAAATACCTGTAATTTGTCGGAAGACTGGGTTGGATATTCTACCCGTTACGGCGATTCGGTAGGGGATTTCAGTCCGCTTTCATTCCTTACAGTAAACGAAGTAAGGCAAATCGGCAGAGTTTTAGGACTACCTATCGAGCTTGTTGATAAGGTGCCTATTGACGGGCTTTGCGGAAAGACAGATGAGGATAATTTGGGCTTTACCTATGATGTACTTGATAGATATATCAGAACAAATGAAATTGATGATTTAGATATTAAAGAAAAAATTGACAGTATGCATAAAAGGAATTTATTTAAGCTCAAATTTATGCCTATATTTGAGCCGGATAAAAAAGATTTATGAAAAGAGAACTTGATAAATATTTACTGATAGAGCGTAGCATAATAAAGAAGTATAGAAAAACTATATGGAATAACTTTATTCGTGCCGTTAAGGAATATGAGCTTATTAAAGAGAATGACTGTATTGCGGTTTGTATTTCGGGCGGTAAAGATTCTATGCTACTCGCTAAATGTATAGAGCAGCTTCAAAAGCACAGTGAGGTAAATTTCACCGCAAAATATATTGTTATGGACCCCGGATATGTAAAGGAAAACCGTGAGCTTCTCGAAAAAAATGCAAAAATACTTAATATTGATATTGATGTATTCAATAGCGATATTTTTGATGTTGCATATAATGCAGGGGGGTCTCCTTGTTATCTTTGTGCTCGAATGAGGCGAGGAGCCTTGTACGCAAGAGCAAAAGCACTTGGTTGCAACAAGATAGCACTCGGTCATCATTTTGATGATGTTATCGAAACCGCACTTATGAGTATGATGTATTCTTCGGAAATAAAAACAATGTTGCCTAAACTCCACAGTACGAATTTTGAGGGGATGGAGCTTATAAGACCGCTTTATTGTGTTAAAGAACGGGATATAATTTCTTGGTGCAACTATAACGAACTTAAATTTCTTCAATGCGCTTGTAGGTTTACCGCTGACAGTGCGTTCGACGAATCCCTTTCAAAGCGAAAGGAAACCAAAGAACTTATTAAAAATATAAGGAAATTTAACCCCGTGGCTGATGATAATATTTTCAGAAGTCTTCACAATGTCAATATGGCTACGATACCGGGCTGGCGTGAAAGCGATAGCGGGGAAGTACACTCGTTTTTAGAAAGATATTAAAAAATTGTATTGATTTTATTAAATATGGTAATATAATACTTATATGGTTTTGGAGGCAAAAAGTGAGTATTAAAAAACATATAGCTAACCTAATTACAAGCATTAGAATTGTCGGTGCAGCCGCACTAATATTTATTAAACCGATGACTGTTACATTTTTTATTGTGTATTCCATTTGCGGATTCAGCGATGCTATTGACGGTTTTATTGCACGAAAACTTAATATTACAAGCACCTTTGGGTCAAAGCTTGACAGTGTGGCGGATTTATCGTTTTATACCGTTATGATGATAAAGCTTGTCCCCGAATTGCTGAAAAAACTCTATCCTGTTGTTTGGGCAATGATTTTCTTTATTCTGTTTATTAGAATTTGTGCTTATCTTGTTTCGGCGTTTAAGTTTAGAAAATTTGCTTCAATGCACACGATAATCAATAAGATTACGGGTGGCGGAGTTTTTGCGGTACCGTATATGATTTCTTTGTTGCCGATTATACCATTTAATATTTACAGCATTTTGGTTTGCTTAACGGCATTTTGCGGTTCCTCGCAGGAATTGATTTATTTCTTGAAAAAAACCGAATAATAAAGAATAAAAAACCGGCTGTCGAACAGCCGGTTTTGCTATTGTTAAAATAATTCGTTTTCGGTTAAGGGTGTGATTTTGTTTTTGCCAAGTGCTTCGATAGCACCCTCGGGATTGTTTGTTTTTGTAATAAGCACTGCACCGCCGTTATGTTCATTCACAAATGCGTACATATACTCAATAGAAATATCAGAATCGGTTAATATTTTCAAAAGTCTTGAAAGCTCGCCGGGCTTATGTCCCATAGGTATTGCAAGCACATTTGTAATCTTAACCATAACGCCGGTATCGGTTAAAACATCCTTTGCTTTTTGAGGATTATCGGCAATAATTCTCATAATTCCGTATTCGGCGGTATCGGCAATAGATAATGCGCTTATGTTGATGTTACTTTCTGATAAAGCATCAATAACGGCGGAAGCTCTGCCGACTTTATTTTCAAGAAAAATTGAAAGCTGTCTAATGTTCAAGGTAATACCTCCAATCAAAGTTTGCGGTTATCAATAACTCTTTTTGCTTTTCCTTCGCTTCTCTCAATTGATTTCGGATTAACAAGGTGCACCTTAGCACCGATTCCGAGAGTCGAGCGTAGCATTTCGGTTATTTGCTTTTCGGTGCGTTCAATAGAACGAACCTCGTCAGCAAACATAGACTCACTCATTTCAACATTAACATCCAAAGTATCTGTGTTATTAACACGGTCAACAATAATTTGATAGTTCGGCGTAATGGCGTTGTTTGAAACTTTGAGCAGTACCTCTTCAATTTGAGAAGGGAACACATTAACGCCTCTTATTATCAACATATCATCACTTCTGCCTGACGGCTTGTTGATTCGAAGATGAGTTCTACCGCATTTGCAGGGTTCAAGATTTATCGAGCAAATATCCTTTGTTCTGTATCTGATAAGCGGAAAGCCCTCTTTTGCAAGTGTGGTGAAAACAAGCTCACCCGACTTACCTGCCGGTAAAACCTCTTCGGTTTCAGGGTCGATGATTTCGGGGATAAATAGGTCCTCCCAAACATGCATACCCGCTTGGGCAGTACATTCACAGGCAACACCGGGTCCCATTATTTCGGAAAGTCCGTAAATGTCATAAGCCTTAATGCCGAGCTTATCCTCCAATGTTTTTCTCATATCCTCAGTCCAAGGCTCAGCGCCGAAGATACCAACCTTTAATTTTAATTGGTCTTTAACGCCCATAGCCTCGATTTCTTCGGCTAAATACATTGCATAAGAGGGGGTAGAGAACAAAACGGTCGTGCCGAAATCTATCATAGTTTGGATTTGGCGAGCAGTATTTCCCGTTGACATAGGAATAACCGTAGCACCAACCTTTTGAGCACCGTAGTGAGCACCGAGACCGCCCGTGAACAAACCGTAGCCAAATGAAACCTGAATGAAAGAATTTGCATCAACACCGATTTCGGTAAGCATACGGGCAATAGCATCAGCCCATACTTCAAGGTCGTTTTCGGTATAGCCGACAACTATCTGTTTTCCCGTAGTGCCCGAAGATGCGTGAACACGAACAATATCCTTCATAGGCACGGCAAAAAGTCCGTAAGGGTAGTTATCTCTTAAATCACTTTTATAAGAAAAAGGCAGTTTGGATAAATCTTCAATACCGTGAATATCGGACGGTTTTAGATTTTTTTCGTCCATACGAGCCTTAAAAGCAGGTACATTTTCGTACATTCTTTTAACTTGTTTTACAAGACGCTCACTCTGCAAAGCCTTTATTTGCTCGCGGGGCATAGTCTCAATTTCTTTATTCCACATAAAATTATCCTTATAAATTATATCCGATATCGAATGCTTTAAGGTTTACATTAAGGAATTTTTCGGGGACGGTTTCCTTAATGCTTTGAATCCATTTTTCGTATTCGATTTCGCTGTTTTTAGCAAGAACACCGATTAAAATAACATTAACCGTTTTAATATTGCCTAATTCCTGAGCAAGAGAAAGTGCATCAAGCTTAACAAGCTTTGCTTTTTCGGCAATTTTCGATTGGAGATCGCTCGGATATTCGGCAGCACCCGTAATTACGGGCATAGGATTGATTTGCTGGGTATTTGCAATCATTGTGCCGTCCTTTTTAAGAAAAGGCAACGCACGGGCAGCCTCTAAAATCTCAAAGGCTAAAATAAGGTCGGCCTCGCCCTTATCAATGCAAGGGGAATAAACCTTTTCGCCGTACTTAACATAAGTTACAACACTACCGCCTCTTTGGCTCATACCGTGAACCTCGGACACCTTAACATCATATCCCTCACGAATAACCGTGTTTCCCAAAATTCGGCTTGCGAGCAAGGTACCTTGACCGCCGACGCCTACTATCATAATACTTTTAGTCATATTATCAGTCCTCCTTTTTAATTGCTTGGAAAGGACAAACATTTATACAAAGTCCGCATCCGTTACATTGTGTATTGTCAATTACAACCTTATTATCCTTAATGGATATTGCAGGGCAACCGAGCTTCATACACATCTTGCAGTTTTTACAGTTGTCGCCGATAACACAATGACCGCTGTATTTAACCCTTTTTAGCAGAGCGCAAGGACGCTGTGCAATAATAACCGAAGGCTCTTCTCTTTCGGTTTCTTCCTTTACAACCCTTTCAAATTCTTTAACATCAAACGGGTCGGCAACAACAACATTTTCAATACCGAGCGCCTTTGCAAGCATAATAAGGTTTACCTGTTTGGTTTCTTCGCCTCTAATGGTATATCCCGTAGTCGGATTATCCTGATGTCCCGTCATACCGGTAATAGAGTTATCAAGAATAATAACCGTGTTAATTCCCTTGTTATAAACAATATCGGAAAGACCGGTAATTCCCGAGTGCATAAAGGTTGAATCGCCGATAACCGAAACAAGCTTCTTTGTAAATTCATTACCTCTCGCTTTGCCCATACCGTGAGCAACACTTACCGAAGCACCCATACAAACGGTAGTATCAATACTTGCAAGCGGAGGTACGGCACCCAAGGTGTAGCAACCTATATCGCCCGAAACGGTAAGACCTAACTTTTTAAGAACATAGAATGTTCCTCTGTGAGGACAACCGGCACACATAACGGGAGGACGGGCAGGGAGATTTTCGGAAAGAGCCGAAGATTCGTTTGCCTTTTCGCCCAATACAACACTTTTAATCATAGAAGGAGTGTATTCGCCAAGCAGTGTGAAAGCGTCCTTACCGATAACATCGATACCGAGTGCTTTGCAGGCATTTTCGATAATAGGGTCAAGCTCTTCTACTACATAAATTTTTTCAAATCTTTTGCAAAAATCAAGAATTACCTTTTCGGGCAACGGATTTATCATACCGATTTTAAGGTAGCTTACCTTATCTCCCAAAGCTTCATGAGAGTAAAGATATGTAGTACCGGCACATATAATACCGATTTTGGTATTGTCGTTGATTTCAACATTATTAAGAGAAGAATTATCGGAAAAATCTTTAAGGTCAAGCATACGCTTTTCAACATCAATATGGCGCTTAATAGCGTTGCCCGGCATCATAACATATTTCGGAGCATTCTTTTCGTAAGGCTTTAATTCATCGTTTTCACGGTCGCAAAGCTCAACTAAACTTTGCGAGTGGGAAATACGGGTTGAAAGCCTGATAAATACGGGGGTGTCAAACCTTTCGCTTATTTCGTAAGCAAGCTTTGTAAACTCTTTACATTCCGAAGAATCCGAAGGTTCAAGCATAGGAATTTTAGCGGCAATAGCATAATGTCTTGAATCTTGCTCGTTTTGAGATGAGTGCATACCCGGGTCATCGGCAACACAAAATACAAGACCTGCATTAACACCAGTATATGAAACGGTAAAGACGGGGTCAGCCATAACATTAAGACCTACATGCTTCATACAAGACATACTGCGGGCACCCGCAATAGAAGCACCGATAGCAACCTCGGCGGCTACCTTTTCATTAGGAGCCCATTCGGCATAAATTTCGGGATAAGCTACAATGTTTTCGGTAATTTCGGTACTCGGAGTTCCGGGGTACGAGGAAACAACCCTAACACCCGCTTCGTAAGCGCCTCTTGCTACGGCGGCATTACCTAACAATAATTTTTTCATAAAACTTTACCTTCTTTACTTTTCTATCTGCTTGGCAACCAAGCTCTTTCCGCAATATTTTTCACGGAGCTTCGGTTTTTCGATTTTTCCGGTAGGATTACGCGGAATATCATCAAAAATATAAACCTTCGGACGCTTATATTTAGGAAGCTCCATACAAAACTCTCTTATTTCATCCTCACTTAAATTAAAGCCGTCTTTTATTTCTATTACGGCGGCGGTAGTTTCTCCGAGTCGGTCATCGGGAACACCGATTACGGCAACATCCTTAACACTATCGTTCTTTCTGATATAGTTTTCGATTTCGACAGGATATATATTTTCACCGCCCGAAATGACAACATCTTTTTTTCGGTCAACAAGATAGATAAATCCGTCCTCGTCTTCCATAGCCATATCTCCGGTATATAGCCAACCGTCTTTTAATACTTCGTCGGTTGATTTTTTATCTTTATAATAACAAAGCATAACACCGGGTCCGAAAACCGCAAGCTCGCCTACATCTCCGCGTTTTACGGGGTTTTTGTTTTCGTCGACTATTTTAGTAGTCCAACCGAAACCGGCTTTGCCGATAGCACCGACCTTATGTATGTTTTCTACACCCAAATGAACACAACCCGGTCCGATAGACTCGGAAAGACCGTAGTTTGTATCGTACTCGTGATTGGGGAATACCGATTTCCAACGCTTTATCAGTGATGGCGGAACGGGTTGAGCGCCTATGTGCATTAGTCGCCATTGTGATAATTCATATTCGCTTAAATTTATTTCGCCGCGTTCAATAGCATCAAGAATATCCTGCGCCCACGGAACCAATAACCAAACAATGGAACATTTTTCTTCCGAAACGGTCCTGATAATCCATTCGGGCTTTACACCTTTAAGAAGCACCGATTTTGCACCTACAAGGAAGCTTCCGAACCAGTGCATTTTAGCGCCGGTATGGTAAAGGGGAGGAATACAAAGAAAAACATCATCCTTTGTTTGACCGTGGTGGTTTTGCTCAACATTGCAAGAATGTATAAGACTTCTGTGCGCGTGAATAATAGCCTTTGGAAAACCCGTTGTGCCCGAAGAAAAATAGATAACCGCTTCGTCATCGTCGGTAAGCTTAATATCGGGAGCCGTTGTACTGCAAGATGCCACTAAATCATTATAGTTTTCCGCAAATGCAGGGCATTGTTCTCCGACAAACAAGTTAAGCTTAATAAAATCAATTTGGTCGGAAATATCTTCAATACGACCTATAAATTCAGGACCGAATAAAAGTGCTGTACAGTCGGCTTTATTTAAGCAATACTTAATTTCTTCGGCAGTATATCTGTAATTAAGCGGAACGGCAAGGGCACCGGTTTTAAGAATACCGAAATAAATAGGCAACCATTCAAGACAGTTCATAAGAAGAATAGCAACCTTATCGCCTTTTTTTATTCCGCGTTCAATTAAAAGATTAGCAATTCGGTTGGATTTTTCGTTAAACTCTTTCCAAGTGATTTCACTTCTGAAAGAATCATAGTTACTTGTTTCAATAAGCGAATACTCACGCCAAGTAACATTTTTATGCTCATTCGTTTGAGGATTTATTTCTACAAGAGCAACATCATCCGGATACAAAGAAGCATTCTTTTCAAGAATTTCAGTAATAGGCATAATTTCCTTCTCCTAATATGCAGAAAACAAAACTGCCCTCTGCAATAATACAGAGGGCAGTAATAACTGCGGTACCACCTCATAACGCCGATGCTTCACAGCACAAGCCTTAGCGGGTTTCAAATAAAACCCTGTGCGATTACGGGCACACCCGTTGTTACCTAACGGCAAACGCTTTCGGGAACAAAGCTCACAAACCGTATTCAAAATAAATTCTCATATTGTCTCGCATCAACCGACAACTTTCTGAAATCAAAGATATTTCTACTTTCGTTTGGTCATAGCATTTATGAATATAATATATATTATATCATATAAAGGAGTAATGTCAATATTTTTTATAAATATACATTATTGCAACCGGGTATTACATTGTTGCCGTTTTTACTGCTTTCTGCTTTACGGCAAGATGCAAAAAATGTTGCCGATAATAAGGTTATTAAAAAAATTGCGATTATTTTCTTCATATAGATTCTCCACGGTTGATTTTTTGTTCTTCTTTAAGTGCTTTTAGTTTTTCGATACAGCTTTCGCAGACTAAATAGTCGCCGAACTGAACACACTCGGCAAGACTTTCGCAAAAGAAACAGGTAGGTTGATATTTTTTCAAAATAATTCTATCCTCTTCAACAAAAATCTCAAAACTGTCAATGTCATTTTTAACATTAAGGTGATTGCGTATTTCTTTGGGAATAACAACTCTTCCCATTTTGTCAACGGGTCTTATAATGCCTGTGGTTTTCATACAGTATCCTCCTTATATTATAATGCCCAATCAATAGGCTTTTGACCAAGACTTTTCAAAATCTCGTTAGTTTTTGAAAAATGCCCGCAACCGAAAAATCCGCCGTAAGCCGATAGGGGACTCGGATGCACGGTAATCAGTTTTTTATGAATAGGATTAGTTACTATTTGTGCTTTTGTTCGGGCATTTGCACCCCAAAGCAAAAACACAACAGGAGTTTCTTTTTTATTAAGCTCGAAAATTATTCTATCGGTAAATGCTTCCCAACCTTTGCCTTTATGGCTGTTAGCAACACCTTGTCTTACGGTCAAAACCGTGTTAAGCAGTAAAACACCTTGTTTTGCCCAACCGGTAAGCTCGCCGTGGTTTGGGATTTCAAAACCGATATCATCATTTAGTTCTTTATAAATATTCACAAGCGACGGGGGGACTTTATTTCCTTTCTTGACCGAAAAGCAAAGTCCGTGCGCTTGGTTTGGCTCGTGATAAGGGTCTTGACCGATTATTACTACCTTTGTGTCGGCAAATGAGGTGTATTTTAATGCGTTGAATATATCATACATATCAGGATAAACAGTGTATTTATCATACTCACTTTTTAGGAATCTTCTTAATTCTTTGTAATAAGGCTTCTCCCATTCGTCCGACAGTATGTTGTCCCAGTCATTATTCAGTGTAACCATAATCAAATACTGTCAAATACTTCAACGATACCGCTACTGTGATAAAGTGAAGGTGTAATTAAAAGTGAATATCCGTGTCCCGATTCGCTTACCCACTCAACAGCACGCTTTCTCGGTACGGCACAAGCCGATAATAACATCATAATTGCACCGCCGTGCATTATTACTGCCGATTCGGTAACGCCCTTATCCATCATATCACGGACAATCAGATTAAGACCTAATACTTGGCGCTTGATAAAATCCTCGTTCGATTCTCCCGACGGAGGAGCAGAGATTTTACCCGAAGTCCATTTAAGATAATCTTCGCTTACCTCTAACTGCTCGGCGGTTTTGCCCTCGAACTCGCCGAAATCATATTCGGTAAGCTCGGGAATTTCCGTTGCCTCAAATCCCGGAAAGAGAATAGAAGCGGTTTGCTTGCAACGAAGAAGCGGACTTGTGTATAAGGCACTAATCGTCGGGTATTCATAGCTCTCATTTAATTTTTTAAGCTCCGCCACACCTTGTGGGCAAAGCGGTAAATCTAATTTAGAGCCTATATATTGACCTAATAGGTTTCCGTCTGTAATTCCGTGTCTTATAAGATGAATTTTATATGTCTTCATAAATGCACTCCAAAATATTTGAGATAATCGAGTTAGAAACAAGCATTCCTTTATCGGTCAAAGAAATACACATTTCGTCTTTGTTTATTAGTTTTGCTTTGTAAAGCATAGTAAGCCTATTTTCAAGTTTGCGATTTTTATAATCTTTCAAGTTAATTCCGCTTTTAAGACGAAGCCCTAACATAATCTTTTCTTCATCACTACCGCCGGTACAGTCAAAAACAGTATTGGGATTTTTAATGAATTCCTTTATATCACCCGGATAGTAAAACCGTTTTGTATCGAAAAACGAATGAGCCGAGGGGCCTAATCCTAAGTATTCTTCACAATTCCAATATTTAAGGTTGTGTCGGCTTTCGTAGCCTATCTTCGAAAAATTTGAAATTTCATAATGAGAATAACCGCTTTTTTCTAAATAATCGCACATAAAAAGGTACTGATTTGCCTGTTCATCCTCGTTTGGAATTTGTATATTTTCTTTATAAAATTTTGTCTTTTCTTCGATTTTCAAGATGTAGGAAGAAATGTGAGGAACATCAAGAGATAGCATAAAATCAAGGTTTTCTTTCAGTGTATCAAGATTGCTGTCGGGCAACGCTATCATAAGGTCGGCCGAAATATTCGAAAATCCGAACGACTTTATTCTTTTGACAGTCTCTTTTGCCTCGTTTGCGGTATGTTTTCTGCCCAAAACGGATAGCTCTGTATCATTACCGCTTTGAACACCGAGAGAAATTCTGTTTACACCGCTTTTTTCGGCACTAAACAAAAATTCGTTGCTCACATTCGGGTTTAGTTCGGCGGTTATTTCGGCATCAGCCGATATATTAAAATTTTCTTTAATACAGGCTATTAGGTCATAGATTTTCCCGTTTAGCACAGAGGGTGTTCCGCCGCCGATATATACAGTATCAAAAAGGCGGTCATTTTGACCGCCCCATTTTTTTATTTCCCTTTTAAGGGCAGATAAATATTCATCTATAAGTTTATCGCTTTTGAAAACAGAGTAAAAATTGCAATAAGCACACTTTGATTCACAAAAGGGAATATGAATATAAAGTCCTGAATTATGCAAGAATTTCACCGGTGCAGGTGCCTGAAAGAGCAGCCGCATTAGCTTCGTCGGTATCAATGTGCATAGCAAGTGCATAGCTATCGCTTACTCTTACAACAACATCATCAAAAATAAGTGCTCTGCCTTCGGTCGGTATCTTAACGCTGACAATTTGCTTATCCTTAATGCCGTATTTTTCACTGTCTGCAACAGTCATATGTATATGACGCTTTGCGGCAATAAGACCTTGCTTAATTTCAACCTCACCGCAAGGACCTACAAGCTTGCAACCGGTAGTACCCTCAACATCACCTGACTCACGAATAGGAGCGGTAAGACCTATTGTACGGGCATCTGTTAAAGAAAACTCAACCTGGTCTTCTTTACGACACGGACCTAAAATCGAAGCTTTAAGTGAATTTTTAGGGCCTACGATAGTTACCTTTTCTTCACAAACAAACTGTCCGGGTTGTGAAAGGTCCTTCTTATTTGTAAGTTCATAGCCCTTACCGAAAAGGATTTCAAGAGTTTCCTTTGTAACATGTAAATGACGGGCTGAAACTTCAACCATTACTTCTTTTGCCATAGTATTTCTCCTTAAAAATTTATTATAATCTAATTGTAACACAATTTTTGATATTTACAAGTACAAATTGACATAGTTTGTCAACTTTTATAAATTTACGCTATTGAAAAACGGTTATAGCTATGATAAAATAATCAGCAAAGTTTTAATATCGGGTGATAAATTTGAAAAATAACGCAATTTATAAGCTTACATTATCGGCAGCTTGTTTGGCAGTTTGTATGGTGCTGCCGCTTGCAACATTTCAAATGCAAAATTTAGGAAAAATGTTTTGTCTTATACATATAGGAGTATTATTTTGCGGTTTTTTATGCGGATGGAAATACGGACTTGCGGTTGGAATAATAGCGCCTATTATGAGAAGCTTTATTTTCGGTATGCCTGCTCTTTATCCGCAAGCCGTAAGTATGTCCTTTGAGCTTGGAATATACGGACTGCTTACCGCCGTGTTTTACAAGCTCTTTCCGAAAAAAATCGGATATATCTATTTATCCCTGATTATCGCTATGATTTGCGGAAGAATTGTAAAGGGAATTGCCAATTATTTTTTCTATACTGCAAACGGAAATATTTTTACACTTAAAATGTTTATATATGCCGAGTTTGTAACACCTATTCTCGGAATAATAATTCAACTTGTTGTAATTCCGCCTATTGTGAAAATAATAAACGGTAAAATAGATTAGTCTTTACAAACGGGAAGGGTGGCACCGCCGAACGGCATTGCGATAACAGTGGCGTTTTCGCCGTATTTTTTCATACAGTCGTCAAATGCTGTTTGTGCGCTTTTCTTTGGGGTTAAGAAAATATTTTTTACCGTTTCGTCATCAAAGGCGCTAACCAACTGAATTTCGGCATTTTGAAGCACCATTCCGATGGCGGCGGCTTTGTGCCCGCCTAATTGGAAGTCGGTTTTAATTCGCTTTACCATATAATCGGCGCAGGGGGATTTTGTGAGCCATTCTTCAAATTTTTGGCTTCCGAAGCCCTCTTTACATTCGCCTATTAGTATAATAGTACCGCCCTTTTTAACTGCGTGCTTCGAATTGTCAAGAGCCTTTTGGGTTTGATAGAGGTTAGCATCCTTCGGTGCGCCGCCTTGTGATACCAAAACGATATCAGCCCTCTCTTCAATTTCGCATTTATACATTCTTTCTAAGTATTCGCAACCTACTCTATGAGCTTTTGTTACATCTCCTGCAACACAGTAAACGATTTTTTTGTGCTCGTCAAGAACGGCATTTACGATAAAATCAATATGGCAAAATGTTTCGGACTCCTCAATATCTTCTCTTAGAGGATTTCCGATTATTTTACCCGCACAAGCATTTTCGTCAACCATAAGCGCGTGATTATACTGTATGGCATTAGGGGTTGAAACACCCGGCATAAGCGCCTTTGCACCGCCTGAAAATCCTGCAAAATAATGGTATTCGATATTACCTACTGCAATTCGAAAATCGGCTTCGGCAACCCGTCTTGTAATATCCACGGGGGTGCCGTTTTTTGTTGTTCCCAAATGGATACAGTCATTAGGATTAGAGTCTTCGCAGACCACTTCGTTATAAACATATTCGCCGACAAGCTTTTTCTTTTCTTCCTCCGAGTGATTTCTATGAGAACCGAGCGCAAAAACAACCGTTATATCTTTTTTATTTACACCCGCACTGTATAATTCGTTTAGAATACTCGGAATAATATCGTAGGAAGGAACAGGTCTTGAAATATCGCTTGTGATGATAACGATTTTTTTGTCATTAAGGTCAAATTCCTTTAATTTCTTTGAACCGATAGGGTTGTTAAGGGCTACCCTTACGGCTTCTTCGCCACGGTTTTCGTGGTCAATTTCTTTTGCCGTTAATACGGCTTTAAGGTTTTTCTTCGGCACGGTTACATTTTGGGTTGTATTGCCGTATCCGAATTCTAAATTTACAAATTCCATTTTATTCTCCCTGATTATTCCGTAAAATATTTTCTGTCAAGCGTTCTGAATCTGATTGCCGAAAGAATATGTTTCTTTTCTATTGTTTCACTTTGGTCTAAATCCGCAATGGTTCTTGCAACCTTCAAAATTCTGTCATAAGCTCGTGCGCTCATACCAAGTTCATCAAAGCAACGGCTTAAATATGTCGAAGCTTCGTCTGTTAATACACAAAATTCTCTGAGCATTTTCGGTGTTAAGCGGGCATTACAGGTAACCCCTGTACCCTTATATCTTTTTAGCTGAATTTGTCTTGCTTTGTTTACACGGTCTCTGATTTCCGCTGATGTTTCCTCTTTTGTTGCTTTTGAATTTAAGGATTCAAAGTCAACGGGAGGCACCTCGATATGCAAATCAATTCGGTCGAGCATAGGTCCCGAAATTTTGTTAAGATACCTGACAACAGCATTTCTTGAACAACTGCAAGGCTTTGTGGGATGTCCGAAAAAACCGCAAGGGCAGGGATTCATCGCCGCTACCAACATAACCGAGCTCGGATAAGTAACACTGCCGGCGGCACGGGAAACGGTAATTTTTCCTTCTTCAATAGGTTGCCTTAACGATTCCATTACATCTCTTTTGAATTCGGGCAGCTCGTCAAGGAATAAAACACCGTTGTGGGAAAGCGAAATTTCACCCGGTCTCGGAATTGCACCTCCGCCCGTAATTCCGGCAAGAGAAACAGAGTGATGAGGGGAGCGGAAAGGTCTTTCGGTAACAAGCGGACTGTCTTTATCAATTATTCCGGCAACCGAATGTATTTTAGTTGTTTCAATGGATTCTTCAAAGGTCATTTCGGGCAATATGGTAGGAAGTCTTTTGGCAAGCATACTTTTACCCGACCCCGGTGGACCTATCATAATAAGATTATGTCCTCCTGCGGCGGCAACCTCTAACGCTTTTTTTGCCAAAAGCTGTCCCTTTACTTCACTGAAATCGGGCATAGCGATACGGTTTTCTTGTTTACTGTTTGAGAAAACCGATTTTTCAAGTGTTGCCTCTTTTGAAAAATGTGCGAGTAATTCCTTTATATTCTTTACGCCGTAAACCGAAATATTATCAATAACGGCGGCTTCGTTTGAATTGTCGTAGGGCACAAAAATATTTTCTATTCCGCCTTGCGATGCCGAAATTGTCATTGCCAATACGCCGTTTACTGCTCTTATGTTTCCGTCAAGGGACAGCTCTCCTATAAAAGCACACTTGTCAAAGGAATAATCAATTTGCTTTGAGGCTTTAAGGATAGATATAAGAATGGGCAGGTCGTAAATAGCACCCTCTTTTTTCTTGTCGGCAGGTGCTAAATTAACCGTGATTCGCCCGGTTGGGAACTTGTAACCGCAATTCTTTATAGCCGAGCGAACACGGTCGCGTGATTCCTTTACGGCGGTATCGGGCAGTCCTACAATATCAAAACAGGGAAGTCCGCCCGAAACATCCGCTTCAATTTCCATCATATATGAATCTATGCCGAATAAACCAACACTGTTTACCTTTGAATACATAGGATACCTCCCGAAATTAAAACTACCGTAATTATACACAATTTTTACAAATTTTACAAGATTTTAGTTTTATTGACAATATTCTAAAAAGTAGTATAATTCAAATGGAGATGATAAGTTTGAAGAAAATAAAGATTACACCTATTGCCCGCACAAAACACGATGCGCTTATTTTACAGTACGAAAACCCCGATGTTCCCGAATGTGAAATGGTTATCGGTAAGTCTTTCTATTCAATAAATGCGCAAATGCCTAACGGTTTTTGCAGTAGTGCTTGGCAAAATGTATATCCCTTTGTTTTTGCATTGGCTTCGGGTGCAAAGGATTTTTATGACGGTTGGCTGAAAAATAAAGAATCGGCGATTATAGCCTGTAACGATGGGTTAAGACCGGTGAGCTTTTTAATAGAAGTTGTAAATGAAAAATAATCAAAACAAATCCCCCACAGGTTTTGTGGAGGATTTTTATATTAAACGGGGCTTTGTATCGGTAATTTATAGATAATACCGGACTTATCGCCGATAACGGATATCCTTTTGTTGCCCCTTCTATATGATATGCGGTTTTAGGCAATAGGTGACTTTCTTATAAACAAAACGCCTAATGTATCACGACCGCAATGCGAAGAAATAGTACAACCCGCACGGGTGATAAAAACTTCTTCAAATACATTCATATCTAAAATCATTTGAGTTATTTGCTTAATTAAATTCTCGTCGCAACCCGCATGAGTAAAGAAAATTCGTTTCGTATCAATTTCGTCAATATTTGCCAAACGGTCTTTTACATATTCGGGAGAAACGCAGGTGAATTTACCTCTGTATTTTTTGCCGACACCCATTACACCGTTTTTAACTTCAATACAAGGTTTAAGTTTTAATAAATTAGCACCTAAAACCGATAAAGCGGAGCATCTTCCGCCCTTATGGAGATATTCAAGGTTATCAATAACAAACGAAGCATCAACGCAGGGAATAATGTCGTTGAGTTTTTCGTAAATAGTTTTAGCATCAAGTCCCTTTTCTACCATATCACAAGCCGCAAGCACCAAAAGACCTCCGCCTGTTGAAAGGTTTTTAGTATCAACAACATAAACATTCGGGAAATCTTCGGCGGCGATACATGCGTTGTTGTATGTAGAGGACATAGTAGATGATAATGAAAAGAGTATTAAATCATTGCCGCTTTTTTCGATTTCATTAAAGAAATCAGAATACTCGCCGATATTTACGGCAGTAGTTTTCGGCAATTCTCCCGTTTTATTATAGTGGTCATAAATCATATCGGGATTTATATCAATACTGTCGCGATAAAGCTTATCGCCGAGCGAAACCGTAAGCGGTAAAATTTTAATACCGTATCTCTCGATTATTTCGGGACTTAAATCGGTGGTGCTGTCGCTTGCTATAATTATTTTTTTGTTCATAAGGAAGCCTCCGTGTATCTTAAAATTTATGTAAATACTATTGCTTTTTTGATTTTATATTTGCAAGGGGATTTGAATCAATAGCATTTTTGATTTGGTTGTTTGAAATATGGGTGTATATCTGCGTTGTTCCTAAATTTGAATGTCCTAAAATATCTTTAAGAACTCGAATATCAACATTTCCGTGCTGGTACATAAGTGTAGCGGCAGTATGGCGGAGTTTATGAGTAGAAAGCCCCTGACCGCCGAAGCCCGACTTTTCCAAATACTTTTTAACAATATACTGAACGGTTTTGCCGCTTATTCTTCTTTTGTTTCGGCTTATAAAAAGCGCATTACGGTCAGTAGCAACAATTCCGTCATTCGGTCTTACCGCCATATATGCTTTAATTGCATCGGCACAAGCATCATTCAGATAAACTACACGCTCTTTATTACCTTTACCGAGCAAACGCAATGTGCCGTCAGGATGAATATCGCCTATATTTATTCCGCAAAGCTCGGACAAACGCATACCGCAGTTCAGAAATAATGTCAAAATGCAGTAGTCCCGTTCCTTGTTATCGCCCTCGACACTGTTAAGCAGTGTGATAGAGTCCTCTAATGTAAGGTGCTTCGGCAAAGACTGCTTTACCTTCGGAGAATCAAGCATTTCGGCAGGATTTACTTCGAGCAATCGAATTTGATTTGTTAAATATTTGAAAAAGATACGCAAAGTAGAGGTTTTTCTTGCTCTCGTAGCGGCACTGTTTTCACGGTTGTCCTTGCAAAAAACAATAAATGAATACAAATCGGAGATAGTAACCGAAGCAATTAACTCGGCATCAACCGACTCAATCGAGATTTTTTCAAAATCGGTATGAGGGTCAACCTTTCCTCTAATTAACAAAATATACCTGAAAAAAGTTTGCAAATCAAGGTAGTATTCGTCAACCGAGCGGGAAGAACGACCTTTTATTGTTTCGCTGTATGTTAAAAAATCCCTTATAATAGGGGGAGCGGATAATAAATTTTCGTGTTTCATACAAATTAAAAAACAGTACTCCTTCACAAATTACTGTTATATTAACATACTATAATCTTTTTTTCAAGTAAAATAGCCATATATTACACAATAAATTGTTATTTGTTGAATTTACTACCCAATAAATAGTATCTTCTTCTTGACAAATAATGGGGAAAATGATAAACTGTATTTTGTTAGGTTGTATCGTTTTTTGGCAAGTAAGTGATATGATTTAGCGTAGCAGACCACTGCTACAAATTATTACCGGGAGGTAACAACGGCTCCCGACGGGCTTCATATTTGCTATTTGTCCGTAAATTCCGTTTTTATATAAGGAGGTTTAACCTATGGAATATGCCATTTTCGGTGGCATTGCTTTGGTTTTGGGTATAGTCGGCTTTTTAGGCGGTTCTACATTTAGAAAAAAATCCGCTGAAAAAGCAATAGGCTCTGCCGAGGACGAAGCTAAGCGCATACTTAATGATGCTCTTAAAAATGCCGAAACAAGAAAAAAAGAAGCCTTGCTCGAAGCAAAAGATGAAATTCATCAGTTGCGTCAGGAAACCGAGCGTGATTTGAGAGAACGCCGTTCGGAAGTTCAAAGACAAGAGCATAGACTTGTTCAAAAAGAGGAAACTCTTGACCGCAAAACCGATAATTTAGAAGCAAAAGAAGAAAAGTTAGCTCAAAGAGCTAAGGAAATTGATTCTAAAATCGAAGAATGTGAACAGCTTAAAAAAAGCCAATTAGAAATGCTCGAAAAGATTTCGGGATATTCTAAGGAACAGGCAAAGGCTTATTTGTTGCAGGTGCTTGACGGCGAGCTTTCACACGAAAAGGCGGTTAGAATTAAAGAGTACGAGCAACAAACAAAAGAAGAATCCGTTAACCTTGCACGAGAGGTTATCAGTCACGCTATTCAGCGTTGTGCTGCGGACCACTCTTCCGAAATGACCGTTTCTGTTGTCGCTTTGCCAAACGATGAAATGAAGGGTAGAATTATCGGTAGAGAGGGCAGAAATATTCGTGCTATTGAAAATGCTACGGGTGTTGATTTGATAATTGACGATACTCCCGAGGCAATTACCGTTTCAAGCTTTGAGCCTATTCGCCGTGAAATTGCGAGGGTTACTCTCGAAAAGCTTATTACTGACGGTAGAATTCATCCTGCAAGAATTGAAGAAACCGTTCAAAAGGCTACTGCCGAAGTTGAATCGGTTATCAAGCATGAGGGCGAAAGAGCTATGATTGAGTCGGGTGTTCATAATTTGCACCCCGAACTGATTAAACTATTGGGAAGACTTCATTTCCGTACAAGCTACGGTCAAAATGTTCTTAACCATTCTCTTGAAGTTTGCCATTTGTCCGGACTTATTGCCGCCGAAATGGGCGCTGATGTAACTATGGCAAAGCGTGCGGGACTTCTCCACGATATAGGTAAGGCGTTAGACCATGAGCAGGAAGGCTCTCATATTCAACTTGGTGTTGAGGCCGCTAAAAAGTATAAAGAGAGTGAGGGCGTTATCCACGCTATTCACGCTCATCACGGCGAAATTGAAGCTAAAACGGTTGTAGCTTGTATTGTTCAAGCCGCTGACGCTATTTCGGCTGCTCGTCCGGGCGCTCGTAGAGAAAATATTGAAAACTACATTAAGCGTCTTGAAAAGTTAGAGGAAATTGCCAATTCGTTTAACGGTGTTGAAGGCTCTTTTGCTATTCAAGCCGGTCGTGAAGTAAGAATTATTGTAAAGCCCGAGGTTATAAGCGACGACAAGATGGTTATTATCGCGCGTGATATTGCAAGGCGTATTGAAGACGAGCTTGAATATCCCGGTCAAATCAAGGTAAATCTTATTCGTGAAAACCGTGCGGTTGATTATGCAAAATAAGATGAGCTTAAATAAGACTATTTGTCAATAATTGTGGTAATGGGCTAAAACAAAATAATTTAGATTACAGGCAGTCGTCGTCAAGCGACTGCCTGTTCGTTATACCCCAAGAGCCGACAGCGTATATTAGAAATACGCCATCGGCTCTTGGGGTTTTATTAAGTTTTAGTATTCCTTTTCGGTATTGGGTTTGCTATACTGAGAACAATTAGTAATGCAAATAACGAAAAGATATTTTTGATACTGAATTTAACTACAAAAGGATAAGCGTTATATGTTTTTATTCTTGCAAAAAATTCGATGTAGTTATACCAAATTTTTTCTTGAATAGTCTGCAAAAATACGAGGTGCTTTCAAAATTTAGAGTTTCGGCAATATAATCAACAGTTACTTCGTTACTTCGCAGCAACTTTTTTGCCATATTAAGTCTTGCATCAATTCGATATTCATTTGGACTTTTGCCGGAGTATTCTTTGAACAGCCTTCTGAAATAACAAGGACTTACATTGCATATCTGTGCTATTTCTTCAATGGTTATTTTAGACAGTGGACTTGATTCTATGATTTCTATTCCCGCGCTTATAGAATTGTATTTTTTGTGATGCTTTATAAACTTTTGTTCACTTAAATATGACAGCAAATGATATACTGCTGATTTTGTTTTAAGCGGTGAAGGAGAAACACTGTTATATGCTTTTACTATATCACTTAAAAGATCTTGTGTTAAAAAAACATTTATGTCTTTTATGATAAATGGTTTGTTAGAAAATGTAAGCATTTCGTTTCCTTTTATCATATTAAACTCAATTAGAATGGCATCGTCGTTAGTGCTTGAACAATCGGCGTTAAAACAGGTGTACTCACTACCTTCCGGCAAACAAACGATACTGCCGGGAAGGGCTTCAAAGCTTTCTCCGGATTTTGATGTATATATTCCTTTGCAATTTTTGAGATATATTATTCCGGTTGTAGGTCTTGGTTTTTGGCACTTAAATAGACTTCCGACTATCCATTTTTGTTGTATTGCAAAAATATCGGTTAATTCAAAATCGGTATAATATAGATTTTTTAAAGATATAATTTGAGAGTTCGGCATTGTATATACCTCAAAATGTTTTTTCTTTTATTATATCATCAAAGAAAAAAACAGTCAATAATTTTGTATCGAAAAGTGACATAAAATAGCTCTATTTGTTACTTGTAAACATGGACTTACAATTGTAAAATTATTTTGTAAAGTTTGGTTATAGTAATATAACATTTTGGAGCGATGAAAATGAAAAAAGTCAAACTTAATGAGTTAAAAAATTTTTCTGCCAAAGCGCTTGAAACTGTCGGAGTATCGAAAGAGAATGCCGAAACGGTAGCAGATACGCTTGTCGGTACGGATATGTTCGGGGTTCTTACACACGGAACAAAAAATTTATCGGGATATATTCAAAAGATGGAGGCAGGCGGACTTGATGCAAAAGCAGAGCCATCAGTAATTTGCGAAGGACCCGCATTTGCAGTTTTGAACGGAAACAAAGCTATCGGAATGGTATCGGCTTGTAAAGCTATGGAAATGGCTATAAAGAAAGCGAAAGAATGCGGAATAGCCTATGTCGGCGTTAAGAACAGCTGTCATTTTGGTGCGGCAGGATATTATGCAAATCTTGCCGCAAAAGAGGGACTGATCGGTCTTTCTATGAGTAATACCGACCCTGTAATTGCAGTGCCTAACGGTTGCACAAAGGCGATAGGAACCAATCCGTTCTCTTTTGCAGCACCCGACGGCAACGGAAAGAGCATTTTTCTTGATATAGCTCTTAGTAATGTTGCGGCTCTTAAAGTTATTATGGCAAAGGAAAAAGGAATGGATATTCCCGATACTTGGCTTGTAGATAAGGACGGTTTGCCTACAACTGATTCTTCGCTTTTCCCGTATAACGCAAGTCTTCAACCTATGGGTGCACATAAGGGATACGGTCTTGCTTTATTGGTTGAGCTTTTATCGGCTACAATTACAGGTGCCGGAATGTTAAGCGAGGTTGCAAGTTGGAATTTGGATATGGCATCTACAAATAATGTCGGACACGCATTTATCGCCATTGATATTTCAAAAATGATGCCAAAGGAAGTATATAAGCAAAGAGTTTTACAAATGGTAAACGAGCTTAAAAACGCACCGAAAGCCAAAGGTAAGGATAAGATTTTATTACCCGGCGAAATGGAATGGGAAAAGCAGGAAACTGCACTTTCGACAGGTGAAATCGAAATTACGGATGCACATGCCGATAGCTTAAAAGCATTATCGGAAAAAACCGGTATAGAAATAAATATTTATTGATAAGAGGTAATAAAAGATGGATAAGACAATGTACGGTATATTAAAAACAACAGGTATTTGCCCTATAATGGTAAATCCCGATTTGGATTTTGCTGCTGATGCGGCTCACGCTATTGCAGAAGGCGGACTTCCGGTATTGGAGGTTTTACTTCACCGCGATGAATACTCACTTGATAGAATTAAAAGCATTGCAAAAAATGCACCGGAGGTAATGGTAGGTGCAGGTTCGGTTATTTCTCTTCGTGATGCAGAGGAAGCTATTGATGCAGGTGCAAAATTCTTTGTAGCTCCGGGACTTGTACCCGAAGTAGTTGAATTTGCACTTAAAAACAATATGCCTATTCTTCCGGGATGTGTTACGGCAAGTGACATTTCAATTGCGCTCAACTACGGAATAAAT
>DCHX01000012.1 GCA_002315685.1 Ruminococcaceae bacterium UBA1741 | reverse complement strand
TTCATTGTCGGGAACAATATTACATCTCTGATTGATTCGTTGCCGGTAAGGAGCATTACAAGACGGTCGATACCGATACCGCAACCGCCTGTCGGAGGCATACCGTATTCAAGAGCGGTAACGAAATCGTCATCAAGCATATTTGCTTCTTCATCTCCGCATTCACGGAGCATAAGCTGGTGCTTAAATCTCTCTAACTGGTCGATAGGGTCGTTAAGCTCTGAATAAGCGTTACCGTACTCGGTTCCCAAAATAAACAACTCAAAACGCTCAGTTAAATACGGCTTATCGGGTTTTCTCTTGGTAAGGGGAGAAACCTCAACGGGATAGTCCATAATAAATGTCGGCTGTTCAAGTGTTTCTTCAACAAAGGCATCAAAGAAAGAAACCAAAATATCGCCCCAAGTTTCTTTGCCGTTTTCAATTTCAATATGCTTTTCTTTTGCAAGCTCGATAGCCTTTTCGTTATCTTGTGCAAAGCTTTCGAAATCAATACCGGTTACATCCTTTACGGCCTCTGCCATAGTCTTTCTTGCAAAGGGCTGTTCAAGGTCAATATCAACACCCTTAAATGTAACCTTATAATTACCGTTAGCGGCAAGAGCGGCATTACGGATAATAGCCTCGGTTCTATCCATCATACCCTTATAATCGGTATAAGCCTCATAAAACTCAATAGAGGTAAATTCGGGGTTGTGCTTAGTGTCCATACCCTCGTTACGGAAAATTCTGCCGATTTCGTAAACTCTGTTCATACCGCCGACAATAAGTCTTTTAAGCGGAAGCTCGGTTGCTATTCTCATATACATATCAAGGTCAAGCGCATTATGATGAGTTACAAACGGACGGGCGGTAGCACCGCCGGCAATAGTAGAAAGCACGGGGGTTTCAACCTCGGTGTATCCGATTTTTTCAAGGGTTTCTCTAACCGAACGGATAATCTTAGAACGCTTAATAAAGGTTTCCTTAACCTCAGGGTTGACAATAAGGTCAACATATCTCTGACGGTAACGGGTATCAGTATCGGTAAGACCGTGATATTTTTCGGGAAGCGGAATTAAAGACTTTGACAAAAGCTCAATTTTTTGAGCGTGGATAGAAATTTCACCGGTTTGAGTTTTGAAAACAAAGCCTACAATACCGATAATATCGCCAATATCCCATTTCTTGAAAGAAGCATAGTCTTCCTCGCCGACATCATCACGGCGAACATAAAGTTGAATATCGCCGACACCGTCTCTAAAACCGACAAAGCTTGCTTTACCCATAATTCTACGGGTAATAATTCTACCGGCAACCGAAACGGTTTTGCCCTCAAAAGCCTCAAAATCGGATTTTATTTCGACAGAAGTATTTGTTACATCATATTTTGTTTTAACAAACGGGTCGTTACCGCTTTCTTTAAGCATTGCTAACTTTTCGCGTCTGACCTTCAATAATTCGTTAAGGTCCTGCGGTGCATTGTTTATATTTTCAGCCATACTATCACATCTTTCCTTTTTGCTGTAAAAAAGGGCAGTATTTTAACTGCCCTAAAAATTTACTTTGAAATCTTCAAAATTTTAAGCTTAATTTCTCCGGCAGGAGCTTCAACTAAAACTTCATCGCCTACTTTTTTACCAATCAACGCCTTACCTACGGGAGATTCGTCGGAAATTTTTTGCTCCATAGGATTTGCTTCGGTTGAGCCAACAATCATATAAGTACATTCTTCGTTGAACTCTTGGTCAAAAACAGTAACCTTAGTACCGACAACAACCGATTTTGTACCCTTAACATCCGAAATAATCTCAACATTTTTAAGCATAGCCTCAATTTCAACAATACGAGCTTCGATTTTAGCCTGCTCATTCTTTGCTTCGTCATATTCGCTGTTTTCGGATAGGTCGCCGTATCCTCTTGCAACCTTAATTTTTTCGGCAATATCAGCTCTGCCCTCGGTTTTCAGGTTTTCGAGTTCGTCCTGTAATTTTTTAAGACCGTCTTCGGTAACCTTGTATGTCTTAGCCAATTAAAAAACCACCTTATATTGAAATAATAATAAGAATAAACGGCGCATAGCACCGATAGACCTACATATTATATTATTATTACTATGAATTGTCAAGAATAAACTTGACAAATAAAAATATGTGTGTTAAATTAGGTGTAGATAAAAGCTATGACGAATTTCAAGTAGGAGCCGTTTTGGTTTAGAGAGTTGTCGTTTGGTGCAAGACAACCGATAATCGGATTCTCCGAAATACATTTTCCGAGCTGTTGGCTTAAAAGGTCATTCGGGTGCGCCCGTTAAAGCGCTACGGTTATGTTAGTAACCTATTAAGGTCTTATGTGTGAGCATAAGATAAACTGAGGTGGTACCACGGTTAATCCCGTCCTCTGCACTTATTATTTGTGCAGAGGGCTTTTTGTTTTTCTGCATAAGAAATTTCTTTGAAAGGAAGACTTTTATGGATTTGTTTGTGAAAATTCTGATGCTTGTTGTGTTTTTCGGCGTAATGATA
This sequence comes from Ruminococcaceae bacterium UBA1741, assembly GCA_002315685.1. Classification (GTDB taxonomy): domain Bacteria; phylum Bacillota; class Clostridia; order Oscillospirales; family Acutalibacteraceae; genus UBA737. The sequence continues at coordinate 48,082 of DCHX01000012.1, read as the reverse complement.
GGAGTGGGAATTTATTGCCGAAAACACTCTACCGATGTCAACGGCTTCGTTTTGGGCGGACGCAGTGTAGGCCCGTGGCTTACTGCTTTTGCTTACGGAACCTCGTATTTTTCCGCTGTTGTTTTTGTGGGATATGCGGGACAGTTCGGTTGGAAATACGGCATTTCGGCTACCTGGATAGGTATTGCAAACGCGCTTTTAGGCTCTTTACTTGCTTGGGCGGTTTTAGGCAGAAGAACAAGGGTTATGACTCAACATCTTGATTCGGCTACTATGCCTCAATTCTTCGGCTCCCGTTTCAAAAGCCCTTCGCTTAAAATATACTCGTCGGCGGTAATATTTATTTTCTTAATTCCATACACCGCTTCGCTTTATAACGGACTCAGCCGACTTTTCGGTATGGCGTTTAATATACCCTACTGGGTTTGCGTTCTTGTTATGGCCGTTCTTACCGGCATTTATGTTATAGCCGGAGGATATATGGCAACCGCTATTAACGATTTTATTCAGGGAATTATTATGCTTTTCGGCATTGTAGCAGTTGTAGCCGCCGTTCTCAACTCAAAGGGCGGATTTATGGCATCTGTTGATGCCCTCGCCCGCATACCTCAATACGAAATAACCTCGGGAACCGATAGTGCTGTCGGCACACCCGGTGTATTCGCGTCATTCTTCGGCCCTGACCCGTTAAACCTTTTGGGAGTTATGATTTTAACCTCTCTCGGCACTTGGGGACTTCCTCAAATGGTGCAAAAATTTTATGCGATTAAGAGTGAAAAATCCATATCTAAGGGTATGATTATTTCGACATTTTTTGCTACTGTCGTTGCGGGTGGCTCCTACTTCTTAGGTGGCTTCGGACGGCTCTTTTCCGACAAAATCGACATTGCAAAAGACGGCTTTGATTCTATAATTCCGACTATGCTTTCGGGACTTCCCGCAATATTGGTTGCGGTAGTAATTATCCTTGTTTTATCGGCATCTATGTCAACACTTTCTTCTCTCGTTTTGACTTCAAGCTCAACTTTGACACTCGACCTGATTAAAGACAATTTTAAGAAGGATATGAAAGAAAAAAGTCAGCTTTTGATAATGAGAGTTTTGATAGTTGTGTTTATTCTGATTTCAGCCGTAATAGCAATAGTTCAGTATAACTCAAATATTTCGTTTATAGCTCAGCTTATGGGCGTTTCGTGGGGTGCGTTGGCAGGTGCTTTCTTGGCTCCGTTCTTATACGGATTATACTGGAAACGGGTAAACAAAACCGCTTGTTTTGTAAACTTTACTTTTTCGACAGCTGTAATGCTTCTTAATACCGTTTTGCGTGAATATTTCCCGACGGTATTACAGTCGCCTATTAACGCAGGTGCATTTTGTATGCTTGCAGGTATGATTATAGTGCCTCTTGTAAGCGTTATTACACACAAACCGGATAAGGAGTTTGTTGATAATATTTTTTCTTGTTATGATAAGATTGTAACTGTAACCGTTAAGGATTCTATCGGTCAGGAATAATACTTGATTATATTATCAAAATTTTCTTGAATTAAATGTAAAAAAGTGGTAGAATTATACGGTAATATTTTTATTAGGAAGGTATGTTTATGGTTAAGGCGGTAGTAGGAGCAAATTGGGGCGACGAAGGAAAAGGTAAAATTACCGATATGTTGGCAACCGATGCCGACATAGTTGTAAGATTTCAAGGCGGTGCAAATGCCGGACATACTATTAAAAATAAGTACGGTAAATTCGCTTTGCATACTTTGCCGTCTGGCTCTTTTAACGAGGGCGTTGTAAACTGTATAGGCAACGGTGTTGCGCTTGATATTGATAAGCTTATAGGCGAATATGAGGAGATAATAAGTAAGGGTGTTCCCGCACCTAAGCTTTTGGTTTCCGAGCGTTGTCAAATGGTAATGCCTTACCATGTTTTATTTGATGTTTACGAGGAAGAGCGTTTGGGAAAAGCAAGCTTCGGCTCTACAAAGTCGGGAATAGCTCCGTTTTATTCCGATAAGTATGCAAAAATCGGTTTCCAAGTTTGTGAGCTTTTTGACGAAGAAGAGCTTAAAAAGAAAATCGAAAGAGTTTTGGAAGTTAAGAATATTACCATTAAAAACCTTTATAATAAAGCGCCTATCGACAAAGATGAGTTGTTTAGCAAAATGATGGACTGGAAAAAGAAAATAGCTCCCTTTGTAGGCGATGTTCGTAAATTTCTTTATGAAGCCGAAAAACAGGGCAAGACTATTTTGCTTGAAGGTCAGCTCGGAACACTTAAAGATACCGACCACGGTATTTACCCGATGGTTACTTCTTCTAATACCATTGCGGCTTACGGTGCGGTAGGAACGGGACTTCCGCCATACTCCATTAAGGAAGTTTATACCGTTATTAAGGCTTATTCTTCCGCTGTCGGTGCGGGTGCTTTTGTAAGTGAAATCTTCGGCGATGAGGCTGAGCAAATGAGAATACACGGCGGCGACGGAGGAGAATACGGCGCTACTACCGGAAGACCTCGCAGAATGGGTTGGTTTGACTGCGTTGCTACAAGATACGGTTGCGAGGTTCAGGGTACTACCCACGCGGTTTTAACTGTTGTTGATGCGCTCGGATATTTAGACGAAATCAAGGTTTGCACGGGATACGAAATTGACGGCGAGGTTGTAAAGGATTTTCCCGTTACAAGCAAGCTTGAAAAAGCAAAGCCGGTTTTAGTAACCTTGCCCGGTTGGAAATGTGATGTTTCGGGCATTAAGGAGTATAAGGATTTGCCCGAAAATTGCCGTAAATATATCGAGTTTATCGAAAAGGAAATCGGCTTCGAAATTAAACTCGTAAGCAACGGCCCTGCAAGAGAAAACATTATTGTAAAGGGATAATTTTATGAATTTTACTGTTTTAAGCAGCGGCAAGGTTGAAGGTTTTTTTCTCGTAAAAACCGTTGAACAAAAAACCTCTGCAAAAGGAGATACTTACCTTGATTTTACATTAGGCGACAACTCGGGCGAAATCAATGGTAAACTTTGGCGTTATACTTCTTCGGAGTACGGCGAATATAATGCTAATGATATTGTTAAAATAAGGGGTACAGTGTCGGAATATAACGGTGCCGACCAGCTTCGTATTGAGAATATCAGAATCGCTAATTCGAGTGATAATGTGAAAATTGAGGATTTGGTGCGTTCGTCCGCCTATTCTCCAAACGAAATGTATGACGAGCTTGTGGCTATTGCCGAAAATTTCAGCGACGGCGAACTCAAAAGGCTTGTTTTGACAATTTACGGCGACTGTAAGACAGAGCTTTTGTATTGGCCTGCCGCATATAAATTGCACCACGCAATAAGGGGCGGACTTTTACTTCATACTTTGTCGATAGTTAAGCTTTGCGAGTGTGTTTGCAAAATTTATCCCTTTATTGATAAAGATTTATTGATGGCGGGTGCTATGCTTCACGATATTGCAAAAATTGATGAGTTTGTTGTTGCCGAAACGGGTGTTGCGTCTTCTTATTCCTTAAAGGGCAACCTTTTAGGTCATATTGCGATGGGCTCCCAAAAAATTGAGGAATATGCTAAAAAGCTTGAAATAAGCGAACAAACCGCAACATTAGTGGAGCATATGATTCTTTCGCATCACGGATTGCCCGAATACGGTGCTGCCGTAAAGCCTATGTTTATTGAGGCAGAGATATTATCGGAGCTTGACTTGATGGATTCAAGAATTTATGAAATGCGTGATGCACTGTTAGGTGTAAACGGAGAGGGATTTTCTCATCCGATTTGGGCTATGGAAAACAGAAAGCTTTATAACCATACCCGCACTGATTTGACTAACGATACAAAACTTTTTGATTAGGAGAAAAAATTATGAAAATTACAAAGGATATGTTAATCGGCGATGTACTTGATATGGACCAAAGTCTTGCAGAATACTTTTTTGCTATCGGTATGCACTGTTTGGGTTGTCCCGCTTCAAGAGGCGAGAGCATTGAGGCGGCTTGTGCCGTTCACGGTACCGATTGCGAAAAGCTTTTAGAAAAGCTTAATGCTCATATCGGAAATTAGGTATGTATAATTTAAGCCAAAGACTTAAAACCGTAGCATCGTTTGTGCCGCAAGGTAAGAGTGTTTGTGATGTCGGTACCGACCACGCATATCTTCCTGCGGCACTTTATTTAGAAGGAAAATGTAAAAGTGTTACGGCGACCGATATAAAAGAAAAGCCTCTTAAAAATGCCCGTAAAAATTTAGATAAATTAGGTATAGACGGAGTAAAGCTCGTGCTTTGCAACGGACTTTCTGCGGTAGAATATAAAGATGCCGAGGTTGTTATTATCGCAGGTATGGGCGGAGATGTAATAAGTAAAATAATAGATGATTGCCCGTACAAAAAATTATCTGCATTTATTTTGCAGCCTATGACCGCATCGGTGGCTTTAAGGGAATACCTTGCCCAAAACGGATTTTGCGTAAATGATGAAGTTGCAGTTTGCGAAAACGGTAAAATATATTCCGTAATGGCAGTAAATTATGACGGGGTAAAGAGAAATCTTACGAACACACAAAAAAAGATAGGAATGCTTAAACCTATCACAAGCGAAAATATACAATACATAAAGAAACAGTATAATATTGCAAATAAATGCGCCGCCGATTTAACAGGCGTGTCGGGAAAAGAAGAACTGCAAAAGGAAAATGAATTGTTAGCGCAGGAACTTGCGTTTATTTTGGAGGGATAATAATGGCATTTGACGGCATATTTACCGGAAAAATTGCAAACGAACTTAATATTGCCGTTGATGCTCATATTGATAAAATATATCAACCGTCAAGCAGTGAGCTTTGTTTGGTTTTAAGAAAAAAGGGGTTTGTAAAGCGACTTTTATTGTCGGTTAAAAGCGGTATGCAAAGGGTGCATTTTACCGAAATGAAGCTTGAAAACCCCGAAAAACCACCTATGTTTTGTATGCTTGCAAGAAAATATTTTTCGGCGGCTCGGCTTATAGGTGTTAATCAAATCGGATTTGAAAGAATTATTATTTTTACATTTTCGGCTACCAATGAGCTCGGCGATAGAATAACAAACAAAATAGTTTGCGAATTGATAGGGAATAAGAGCAATATTGTTTTAGTAGATGAAAACGAAAAAATCATTGATGCAATAAGAAGAAGCGATATTTCGAGTGATGCCCGTTTAATTCAACCGGGCGCTACCTACACATTGCCCGAACCGCAAGACAAGTGCGACCTGTATTTAACCGATACAAATAGGCTTATAGAAAAGATAAACGGGAACAAAGAACTGCCGTTATCAAAGGCAATTCTTTCGGCAATAGGCGGAATGTCTCCGATAGTTGCAAGGGAAATCTCATATAAATCGAAGCTTTTTGATAAAACCCCGAATGAAATCAGTGATTTTTCCCGTGTTGCAGAGCAAATTGATATACTTAAAGAAAAAAATGATATTCCGTTTATGTTGCTTGACGGCGAAAAACCGTCTGAATTTTGTTATACCGATATTTCGCAATACGGCGAATTATATACAAAAAAGACCTTTAATAGCTTTTCCGAGCTTTTAGATGCCTACTATCTTGAACGGGAAAGGGTGTCTGTCAGAAGCCGTGTAACGGGAGAGGTTACAAAAACCGTTTCCAACCTAATATCAAGAGCAAATAAGCGATTAGCTAATAGGCAAAACGAACTTAAAGAATGTGAATCAAGGGATAATCTTCGGATTTGCGGAGAGCTTATTAAGGCAAATTTAGGTGCAATCAAGGCAGGGCAAAGAAGCATAGTTGTTAAGAATTATTATGATGAAAACCTATCGGAAATCGAAATAAAGCTTGACCCTGCTTTAAGCGGTGCCAACAATGCGGCAAAATATTTCAAAGAATACAAAAAGAAAAATGTTGCGGCGGGTGCGCTGGGCGATTTTATTATTCAGGACAAAAAAGAAATTGAGTATTTGGAATCTGTGCTTGACAGTCTTTCAAGATGCGAAAGCGTTGCCGATTTGAGAGAAATCAAAGAAGAACTTCGCATAGGCGGTTTTATAAGTAAAAACAGCGCCGAAAAATCAAAATCTAAAAATTCTTCATATAAGGAATACACAAGCAAAGAGGGATATAGAATAATCGTAGGAAAAAACAATCTTCAAAACGATTATATCACTTTGAAACTTGCCTCGAAAAACGATTTGTGGTTCCATACCAAAAATATACACGGCTCCCATATTGTATTGTTTTCGGGCGGAAAAGATGTAAGTGATGAAACACTTGTTTTTGCTGCCACATTAGCGGCAAAAAATTCAAAAGCATCCGATTCGTCAAAGGTGCCTGTCGATTATACCCAAATTAAAAATGTAAAAAAGCCATCGGGTGCAAAGCCCGGAATGGTTATTTATACTGCAAATAAAACCTTATTTGTAACACCGTAGGAGATAATATGAAAATCGGAATTTCAACCTCTTGCTTTTATCCGCTCGAAACCGAAAAATCGCTGTTAGAGGTATGCAAAAGCAATGCCGACTGCACGGAAATATTCTTTAATGCGGACTGCGAGTTGGAAAACGGCTTTGTAAAGGAATTAAAGCAAATAAAAGACTGTTACGGAACGAAAATACTTTCTATCCACCCGACAATGTCTCTTGCCGAGTCGTTTAGGCTTTTTTCGGCTTACGACAGAAGAAAAATCGAGGGCTTGGATTTTTTCAGGAGATACGGCGAGATTTGCGGTATTTTGGGCGCCGAGTATGTTATTTTACACGGCGGAAAGCCGAACGGAATACTTGATGATGACGAATATTGCGAAAGGTTTGTTGAAATAGGGGAAGCCGTAGCGGAAAACGGCGGAATACTTTTGCAGGAAAATGTTGCGAAATACCGTGCGGGAAACATTGATTTTCTTAAATTTATTAAGCAAAAGCTTAAAAACGATGCGAGATTTTGTCTTGATATTAAACAATGTATAAGAGGGGGTTATTCTCCTTTTGATGCGATAAAGATTTTAGGGGACAGCATAAAGCATATTCATATAAGCGATAATAACCAAGAAAAAGACTGTCTTTTGCCCGGAAACGGCACCTTCGACTATTCGGCTTTTTTCAAAGAATTAAAGCAAATTGACTACAAAAACAATGCCGTGATTGAGGTTTATAGGGATGCCTATAAGGACTATGGGGATATTTTTTCCTCTTATGATTACCTCGAAAAATTAAGATGTCAAATTTTATAAAATCCAAATTTTAATAATTTTGTAAATTCTCAAAGTGAATGTAACATAAAACTCTGTTGTTGCATTTGCTTTGAGAATTTGTTTTTATTTTCAAAATTGCTAAAAATGGTTGATAAATGTGCCGATTCGTGTTATGATAATATGAATTCTTATGTATTATATAGATATATTATATTTATAAAAGGGTGCTGCCTATTATGAACAATTCAAGAGCGATAGGAGTTTTTGATTCCGGGCTCGGCGGACTTACAGTTGCAAAAGAGATAATTAAATTACTGCCTTATGAGGATATTGTTTATTTCGGAGATACGGGACGTGTTCCTTACGGTACAAAAAGCCCCGAAACCATTAAGAAATATACAAGGCAGGACGAAAGCTTTTTGCTTTCAAAAAATGTAAAGCTTATAGTTGCCGCCTGCGGTACGGTGTCTTCGGTGGCGGGGGATGTTTCAAAAAAACTGCCCGTTCCGTTTATTGAGGTTATTTCCCACTCGGTTATTGATGCGGTATCGGCTACTAAAAACAAAAAAATCGGTATTCTTGCTACTGCCGCTACAATTAAAAGCGGTGCGCATAAGAAGAAAATCCTCGAACTTTTGCCCGAAGCCGAGGTAACCGAAGTCAGCGGAACCCTTTTGGTGCCGTTAGTAGAAGAAGGCTTTACGGATAAAGATGACACAATGGTTTCGGAAGCCGTTAAACGATACACCGATGTTTTTATAAAAAACGGTGTTGATACTGTGATTTTAGGGTGTACGCATTTTCCCGTTTTAAGCGATGCTATTGCAAAGGTGTTGGGCGAAAATGTAACTCTTATCAATATGGGTGTTTCAACCGCAAGAGCCGTAAAAAAACTGATAGAGGATAACGGTATCGGCAACGGCAACGGCGGAAGCCATAAGTTTTATGTAAGCGATAAGGGTGCCTCGTTTTCAAAAACCGCTTCGGTGCTTTTAGGCGAAAAGATTGATGAGCTTTGTGTGGAAACGGTAGATTTAAGTTAAATGAAAAATGTGTTGATAAAAATTAAGGGTGTCCAAACGGTCGATAACGACTCGGATGTTATTGAGTTTGTTAGCGAAGGGACATTTGAAAAAAACAATTTAGGCTTTACGGCGAAATACCAAGAGGGCGAACTGATAGGCGAAAAGCAAACTATGTCCGAACTTGTTTTACAGGATGACGGTACGGTGGTGTTAAATCGAAACGGCGGAATGTCGTCAAGACTTGTAATAAAAGAGAACGAAAGAAATAACTGCTTTTACTCTACACCGCAGGGCGACCTTGTAATAGGAATATACGGCGAAAAGGTAGAAAAAGAAATAAACGAAAACGGCGCAAAAGTAAAAATGGTTTATACCATTGATACAAATATGAGGTTGATAAGCCGTAACGAAGTAGAAATAACAATAAAAGAGGTTTAGAAATGTCAGTACTTGTAACAAAAGCAAAAGAACAAATAGTAACAATTATTAAGGATTCGGCAACAAAGCTGTTAAATAACGGCGATTTTGTCTTTGAGGGGGAGTTGCCCGATTTTACCGTTGAAACTCCCGCTAACCGTGAACACGGCGACTATGCGGTAAACTCGGCGCTTGTTTGGGCAAAGGCTTTGCGCTCTAATCCCCGTGCTATTGCCGAAAAAATAGTTGATAATGTAAATTTGACCGATAGCTATATCGACCGACTCGAAATTGCGGGACCGGGATTTATAAACTTCTTCCTTAACGAAAAATATTATGCCGATATTCTTCTTGACATAAACGAAAAGGGAGAAAATTACGGCAAGAGCAATTACGGAGAAAACAAAAGGGTATTAGTTGAATTTGTTTCGGCAAATCCTACCGGCCCTATGCATATCGGTAATGCCCGTGGCGGTGCCCTCGGCGACTGTCTTGCGGAGGTGCTTAAATGGGCGGGATATTATACCGAAAGAGAATTTTATATCAATGATGCGGGAAACCAAATAAACAAGTTTGCATTATCGCTTGATATAAGATACCGTCAGTTGTTCGGCGACAGCGAAGAAATGCCCGAGGATTCATATCACGGCGAGGACATTATAAATCACGCAAAGGCGTTTGCCGATAAGTTCGGCGATAGTTATATTAACGCTTCCGAGCAAGACCGCAAGAAAGCGCTTGTTGACTTTGCACTTCCTAAAAATATTGATGGACTTAAAACCGACCTTTTGAAATATAGAATCGAATATAATACTTGGTTTAAGGAAAGCTCACTTCACGAAAGCGGAGAGGCTATGAAGATAGTAGAGCTTCTTAAAGAGAGCGGTTATACTTACGAAGAAGAGGGTGCTTTATGGTTTAAGGCAACCGAATTCGGCTGTGATAAGGATTTCGTTTTAGTTCGTGCAAACGGTTTTCCCACCTATGTTGTACCCGATATTGCTTACCACTATAACAAGCTTGTAACAAGAAAGTTCGATAAGGCTATTGATATTTTAGGTGCCGACCACCACGGCTATGTGCCCCGTCTTAAAGCGGCTCTTACCGCTCTCGGCGTAGATGCAAATAAGCTTGATGCGGTTTTAATGCAGATGGTACGGCTTGTCCGCAACGGAGAGGTTATTAAGGCTTCAAAGCGTTCGGGCAAAGCGATTACGCTTGTAACACTTTTGGACGAAGTGCCTATTGATGCGGCAAGATTTTTCTTTAATCTTCGTGAGCCGAACAGCCATTTCGATTTTGATTTGGATTTGGCTGTCAGCGAGTCAAGCAGTAACCCCGTTTATTATGTTCAGTATGCCTATGCGAGAATTTGCAGTATCATAAGAAACCTTGAAGCAGAGGGCACTGTTATCAGAAACGCAACAAGCGATGAGCTTAAACTTCTTTCGGCAAGTGAAGAAAGAGATTTAATTCAATATTTGTCCTCGTTTACAAATGAAATCATCCAGTCGGCAAAGACTTACGACCCCGCAAGAATTACGCATTATGCGGTTGAGCTTGCGACAAAATTCCATAAATTCTATGCTTCTTGCAGGGTTAAGGACACAAATGAAGGCTTGATGTTCGCAAGAATTATGCTTTGTAAGGATACTGCTACGGTTATTAAGAATGTTCTTGATATGCTTAAAATTACCGCACCCGAAAAAATGTAAAGGAAGAGCATTATGGATACAAGAAATCTTACAATGATAATGGACCTTTATGAGCTTACGATGGCTAACGGCATTTTTGAAAGCGATTTAAGGGACACCGTTACTTATTTCGATATGTTTTTCAGAAGAGTGCCCGATAACGGCGGTTTTGCCATTATGGCGGGTATTGAGCAGTTAATCGAATATCTGAATAACTTGAAATTTGATGATGATGATATTACCTACTTAAAGGGACTTAATTTGTTCTCCGAAGAATTTATTGATTATTTAAGAAACTTTAAGTTTACCTGCGATGTTTGGGCGGTGCCCGAGGGAACACCTATTTTTCCGCAAGAGCCTATTGTAACTGTTAAAGGCCCCGCTATGCAAGCTATGATGATTGAAACTATGTTGCTTTTGACCGTTAATCATCAGTCGCTTATCGCCACTAAAACAAATAGAATCGTAACTGCGGCTGAGGGTAGGCCCGTTATGGAATTCGGCGCTCGTAGGGCGCAGGGTGCCGATGCGGCTTACTACGGTGCCCGTGCGGCAATAATCGGCGGTTGTGTCGGCACATCCGACATTAAAACCGCAAAGGATTACGGTGTTAAGGCTTCGGGTACTATGGCTCATAGCTGGGTTCAGCTTTTTGAAAGCGAATATGAGGCGTTTAAGGCTTATGCCGAAAGATACCCCGACAGTTGTTTGTTGCTTGTTGATACCTATAATGTTATTCATTCGGGACTTCCCAATGCCATTAAGGTTTTTGACGAGGTCTTAAAGCCGCTCGGCAAGCGTCCGCTCGGTATTAGAATTGACTCGGGCGATATTACCTACATTTCTAAAAAAGCAAGAAAAATTCTTGATGATGCGGGTTATCCCGACTGTAAGATTTGTGTTTCAAACTCATTAGACGAATATCTTATCCGTGATATGATTTTCCAAGGTGCTAAGGTTGACAGCTACGGTGTAGGCGAACGCCTTATTACCGCTTCGAGCGAGGCGGTGTTCGGCGGTGTTTATAAGCTTTCGGCTACCGAAAATGACGGTGTTGTAACACCTAAAATAAAGGTAAGCGAAAATATTGCTAAAATCACACTTCCCGGTGTTAAAATTCCGTGGCGACTTTACGATAGGGAAACGGGCAAGGCTATTGCCGATGTTGTTACCCTTAATTACGAAAAGATTGACAGTACCGAGCCGTACGAAATTTTCGACCCGACTTATACTTGGAAAAGAAAAACCGTTACCGATTTTGTTGCCAAAAAGCTTCAAGTCAAGATTTTTGAGAACGGAAAGCAGGTTTACGAATCTCCGACACTTAAAGAGATTTCCGAGTATAGAGAAGAAGCGGTTGATTCTTTGTGGGACGAGGTTAAGAGATTTGAAAAGCCTCATAACTATTATGTTGATTTGTCCGAAGACCTTTGGAATTTGAGAAACGATTTGCTCAACAAGCTTTCCGACAAGGGCGAAGACAAATAACTTTAATTTTAATGTTTAAGGAAAATTGATATGCCGATATTAGACCATAAAAAATTAGTTGATACATACCCCGTGCTGACTTTAAGGGGACTTGTCGCATTTCCGGGTATGATACTTACCGTTGACATAGGCAGACCTAAATCAATTAAGGCTGTGAATACCGCCGTTGAAACCGATATGCCGATTTACGCCGTTACACAGCGGGATATTTCGGTGGAAAAACCGAATGAGCGTGATGTTTACCCGGTGGGTTGTCTTTGTAAGGTAAAACAGGTATTAAAGGTAGGAAACGAAGTTAAGGTTATGCTTCAAGGCATTTCCCGTGCGAAACATTCTTCCTTTTTCGATAACGGAGTTTACTATATTTCAAAGGTTGAAGAGCTTAGCGACAGCGAAATTAAAAACCGACCTGTTTATATCGAAACATTAGCAAGAAGAATACATAACGAGTTTTTAAGATACACCGAGGTCTCTCCCGCGATGCCTCCCGATATGGTAAAAACCGTTCTTTCAAATATGAATGTTTCGTTTTTGGGCGATTATATTGCTTTTAATATCAATGCACCGTTTGACGATAAACAGTATATTTTGGAGCAGTTATCTCCTATAAGCCGTGCGAAAATAGTGTTGGAGCTTTTGTCAAAGGAAAGAGAAATTTGCAAAATCGACAACAAAATCGTTGAGGCAACAAGAAGAAATATAGACGAAAATCAAAAAGAATACTACCTAAAAGAGCAAATGCGGGTAATAAGCGATGAGCTTTACGGCGATGACAGTGCAGACGAAATAAACAACTATTTTGATTCAGTCGAAAAGCTGAATGCCGACGAAGCCGTTAAGGATAAAATAATAACCGAAATAAACAAGCTTGCCAAAATGCCCCAAGGCTCTCACGAGGGTACGGTTGTACGGGGTTGGATAGACTTGTGTCTTTCGCTTCCGTGGAATAATTTAACCGATACAAAAGTAGATATTAAAAATGCCGAAAAGATTTTAGATAGGGACTTTTACGGAATGCAAAAGGTTAAGGACCGAATTTACGAAATGCTTTCGGTTTATGCCTTATCCCCCGATATTACGGGACAAATTATTTGTCTTGTAGGCCCTCCCGGTGTCGGCAAAACCTCTATCGGTAAGAGTATCGCCGAATGTATGGGAAGAAAATTCCAGCGCATTTCACTTGGCGGTATGCACGACGAAGCCGAAATAAGAGGACACAGAAAAACCTATATCGGTTCAATGTGCGGTAGGGTTATTAACGCAATTAAGCTTTCCGAAACCTCTAATCCGCTTATATTATTTGACGAAATCGACAAGCTTGCAAGTGATTATAAGGGGGACCCCGCTTCGGCTTTGCTTGAAGTGTTAGACCCCGAACAAAACTGTAAGTTCTGCGATAACTTCCTTGAAATCCCCTACGATTTAAGCAAAGCGGTATTTATTACCACCGCAAACTCGGTTGATACTATCCCCGAGCCGTTGCTTGACAGAATGGAGCTTATTGAGCTTGACGGATACACAAGAGAAGAAAAGTTTAATATCGCTAAAAAGCATTTACTTAAAAAACAAATAAGCCGTCATGCACTAAACGGAAAAATTTGCCGTATTACAGACGGCGCTTTGTACGGCGTAATTGATTATTATACCCGTGAAGCAGGTGTGAGAAAGCTTGAACGCACGATAGCTTCGCTTTGCGCAAAGGTTGCAAAGAAGATAGCCTCGAAAGAGGAAACTTCGGTTACCGTTAAAGAAAGCGATTTAACCGAGCTTTTGGGAAAGCATAAGTATAAGCCCGAGGTAATTCTTTCAAATGACGAGGTAGGCATTATTAACGGACTTGCTTGGACAAGAGTCGGCGGAGAAATAATGCAGCTTGAAGTTGCCGTATTAGACGGCAGCGGTAAGGTTGAGCTTACGGGTAATTTAGGGGATGTTATGAAGGAATCCGCAAGAGCGGCGGTTACCTTTGTAAGAGCGAATGCCCGAAAGTACGGAATTGACCCCGATTTCTATAAAAACCGAGATATTCATATTCACGCTACCGAGTCCGCCGTTCCTAAGGACGGACCTTCTGCGGGTGTTACCATTACTACCGCACTTGTATCTGCTCTTACGGGCAGAGAGGTAAAAAGAGATATTGCTATGACGGGCGAAATTACAATAAGGGGCAGAGTTTTGCCGATAGGCGGTCTTAAAGAAAAGGCAATGGCGGCATATACGGGCGGAGTAAAAACCGTATTTATCCCAAAAGATAATATCCCCGATATTGACGATGTTGATAAAACCGTAAGGGATAATCTTGTATTTGTTCCCGTATCTTATGTTGAAGATGTAATAAGCGGTGCGTTAGTCCCTTGCGAGATTACGGAAAATTCGCAATTTTGCACTAACGGTATCGGTAATAACAAATCTGAAAGGGTATGCAAATGAACTTAAACAACGCGGTTTTTGAGGCGGCTTTCGGCACGGCTGAACAGTTGCCGCCCTCCGATTTACCCGAAATTTGCTTTTCGGGACGCTCAAATGTCGGAAAATCATCCCTTATAAATAAGGTGCTCGGACGAAAGGCAATTGCAAGAGTAAGCTCTACACCCGGCAAAACCGTTACCGTGAATTTTTACAAGGTTGACAATATAAGACTTGTTGACCTGCCGGGCTACGGCTATGCAAAGGTGAACTTTGCGGAGAAAGAGCGTTGGGCGGACTTAATGGAGGCTTATTTCGGAAGCGGTAGAAACATAACTCTTGTTTTACAGCTTGTTGATATGAGGCATAACCCGTCCGAATTTGATATTTCAATGCTTGAATTCTTAAAGGATGCCGAAATTCCTTTTGCGGTTGTCCTTACAAAATGCGACAAGCTCAATAAAACCGAATTTCAAAAAAATCTTCAAAATATGAATGATATTTTAAGTGAAATGTCGGTATCGGTTCCCGTAATTCCTTTTTCGGCACTTAAAAATGTCGGTGCCGAGGAGGTAAGGACCTTAATAGAAAGCAAATCATTATAGGTTACGGAGTTTTGTATCTTTAATGAAAAAAGTTACTTCTTTTAGTTTATCTTGTTTGCTTTTGGTCTTGTGCGGTTGTGCAGGAGCAAAAGAAATAAATTCTTCAACACGGTTTGTGCTTAATACGGTTGCCACTATTGATGCCGAGTGCGATAAGGAAACCTTAAACGAGGCATTTAAGCTTTGTGAGTCTTACGAAAAGATTTTCAGCAGGACCGTAAGCACAAGTGATGTAGCACGGCTTAATAACACAAACGGGTTTGTGTCTGTTTCAGACGATACCCGTTTGGTAATTGAGCGTTCGCTTTATTACGGAAAGCTGTCGGGCGGTGCGTTTGATATTACAATTTGCCCTATAAGCAATCTTTGGGATTTTGAGGGCACGGCACTTCCCGATAAAAAAGAGATAGCGGAAGCTATTAAAAATGTTGACTACGAAAGCATAAAAATTGACGGAAATTCCGTAAATCTTTGCGGAAAGCAAATTGATTTAGGCGGAATAGCAAAGGGCTATATTGCCGATAAGCTTCTTGATTTCTTTAAGGATAGAAATATAGAAAGCGGAATAATAAATTTAGGCGGAAATGTTACTGTCTTCGGGGACGAGCTTAAAAATGTCGGTATAAGAAAGCCGTTTACGGCAGATGGCATTTCGGCTGCAATAAGGGTTAAAAACAAAACCGTTGTAACCTCGGGTATTTATCAACGATATATCGAAAAAAACGGTACCGTTTATCATCATATCTTAGATAAAAACACGGGCTACGGTGTTGAAACCGACCTTTATTCCGCTACGGTTATCGGCGAAAGCTCGGTTGACTGCGACGCACTTGCGACTGTTTGTATTCTTAAAGGCAAAAGCGATGCCGAAAGGTTAATTGAGAAAACAAAGGATGTTGAAGCTGTATTTATTGATAAAGACGAGAATATAACATACACTTCGGGTCTTAAATATAAAAATAATACTTTTACATTAAAATAAATTGCGAGGTTTAGTTATGGGACTTATTAAAGCCATTTTCGGAAATTACAGTGAGCGTGAAATCAAACGAATTATTCCGCTCAAAGATAAGGTTTTATCGTATGAGGAGGAATATAAATCCTTAACGGATGATGAGTTAAAGGCGAAAACCGCCGAGTTTAAGGAAAGACTTAATTTGGGCGAAACATTAGACGATATTTTGCCCGAGGCATTTGCGACTTGCAGGGAAGCGAGCGACCGTGTGCTTTCAATGCGCCACTTTCCCGTTCAGGTTTTAGGCGGTATTGTGCTTCATCAAGGCAGAATTTCCGAAATGAAAACAGGTGAAGGTAAAACGCTTGTTGCTACCTTACCTGCATATCTTAATGCACTTTCGGGTAACGGTGTTCATATCGTTACCGTAAACGATTATCTTGCAAAGCGCGACTCCGAATGGATGGGCAAACTTTACAGATTTTTAGGTCTTAAAGTCGGACTTATAATTCACGGAATGGACAGAGATGAAAAGCGAGAGGCTTATAATGCCGATATAACCTACTGCACCAACAACGAGCTTGGATTCGATTACCTTCGTGATAATATGGTAATTTATAAGGAAGACAAGGTACAAAGAGGACATAATTTTGCGATTGTCGATGAGGTTGACTCTATTTTAATTGACGAGGCGCGTACACCTCTTATTATTTCAGGCCAGGGCAGTAAGGCGACCGACCTTTATACAAAGGCAAATTCATTCGCACTTTCTCTTAAAATGGTTAAGGTTAAGGAAATGGACGATAAGGCTACTGACGAGGATGCCGAGTATGACGGCGATTATGTTGTTGACGAAAAGGCAAAAACCGCAACCCTTACTCCTTCGGGCGTTAAAAAGGCGGAGAGCTATTTCTCTATTGATAACCTTAACGACAGCGAGAATATTGAAATCGCACACCATATAAATCAGGCTATCCGTGCCCACGGTATTATGAAGCGTGATGTCGATTATGTTGTAAAAGACGGCGAGGTTATAATTGTTGACGAATTTACGGGACGTTTGATGTTCGGAAGACGCTATAACGAGGGACTTCACCAAGCCATTGAAGCAAAGGAAGGCGTTAAGGTGGCAAAAGAGTCTAAAACACTTGCTACTATCACATTCCAAAACTTTTTCAGACTATACAACAAGCTTTCGGGTATGACGGGTACCGCTATGACTGAGGAAGCCGAATTCCAAGAGATTTATAAGCTTGATGTAATTGAAATTCCTACCAATAAGCCACTTGCAAGAATTGATGAAAATGATGTAATTTACAAAACCGAAAAGGCAAAATTCGATGCCGTAATCAACAAGATTATCGAATGTAACGAAAAAGGTCAGCCCGTACTTGTGGGTACTGTTACCATTGAAAAATCCGAGCTTTTGTCAAAGCTTCTTAAAAATAAGGGTGTTAAGCATAATGTTCTTAACGCAAAGCACCACGAAAAAGAAGCCGAGATTATTGCCCAAGCGGGTAAGCCTTATGCCGTTACTATTGCTACTAATATGGCAGGACGCGGTACCGATATTATGTTAGGCGGTAATGCCGAATACTTGGCAAAAGCCGAGCTTCGCCACGACGGACTCAGCGAGGAAATGATTTTAGAGGCAACGGGCTTTGCCGAAACCCAAGACCCCGATATTATTTCGGCTCGTGAAAGCTATAAAAAGTATTACGAAAAGTATAAGGACGAAATTGCACCCGAGGCACAAAAGGTTAAAGAGTCGGGCGGACTTTATATTATAGGTACCGAAAGACACGACTCCCGCCGTATTGATAACCAGCTCCGCGGCCGTGCAGGCCGTCAGGGCGACCCGGGTAATACAAAATTCTATATTTCGTTAGAGGACGATATGATGCGTCTTTACGGCGGAGAGAGAATTGCTACTATTATGGATACTCTTAATGTTGACGAAAATCAACCGCTTGAAGCTAATATGCTTTCACGCACCCTTGAAAATGCCCAAAAGCGTAAAGAGGGTATGAACTTTGCTATTCGTAAGAATGTGTTGCAGTATGATGATGTTATGAATAAGCAAAGAGAGCTTATTTACGAGCAAAGAGATAAGGTGCTTTACGGCGAGGATATTAAAGAAACGGTTATCAAGATGATAAACGATACAATCGAGTCGTATTGCAAGATTTATCTTTCGGATGATGATGTCCACGATAATTGGGACTTAAACGGACTTCGTGAATTTTTCGCTTCTTGGATACCCGATGCCGAAAAGATTGAGTTTACAACCGAAGAACTTGCAAACACCTCCTGCGATGAAGTTGCCGACAGTATTAAGGCTATGGCAACCGAAATCTACGAGGCAAGAGAAGAAAGATTCGGAAGCGAAATTATGCGCCAAATCGAGAGGGCTATGCTACTTCGTTCGGTTGATACAAACTGGATGGACCATATTGACAATATGGACGATTTAAGGCAGGGTATCGGTCTTCGTGCCTACGGTCAACACGACCCCGTTGTTGAGTACAGAAACGAAAGCTACGATATGTTCTCGGCTATGACCGATGCGATAAGAGAGCAAACCGCAAAGCTTGTTATGACCGTAGAGGTTAGACAAAACCAAGAGGTTAAGCGTGAAAAGGTTGCCGAAGAAACGGGAACGGGCGAAAAGCCGACAACCGTCAGAGGCAAGGGTGTTGTAAGTAAAAATGCGCTTTGTCCGTGCGGTAGCGGTAAAAAATACAAGCGTTGTTGCGGTAAGGATATAGCTGACTGATATGAAAGAGATTAAGTTTACGAAGATGCAGGGACTCGGAAACGACTATATTTATATAGACTGCTTCAAGCAGGAAATCGACAATCCCGAGCAACTTGCGGTTTTGATGTCAAAAAGAAGATTTTCCGTAGGTGCCGACGGCGTAATTCTTATTTGCCCGTCTGATGTTGCCGACTGTAAAATGCGAATGTTTAACATTGACGGCAGCGAGGGTAAGATGTGCGGTAACGGTATTAGGTGTGTTGCAAAATATGTCTATGACAGCGGTATCGCAAAAAAAGAGGTATTAAATATAGAAACTTTAAGCGGTATTAAGGAGATTAAGGTTGATGCAAAAAACGGTAAAGCCGTAACCCTAACCGTTAATATGGGCAGACCTATATTGGAGCCTTCAAGGATACCTGTAATTTTTGACGGCGATAAAATGATAAACGAGCCGTCGATAATAAACGGAAAAGAGTACCATTTAACCGCCGTTTCAATGGGCAATCCCCACGCTGTAATTTTTTGCGATAATATTAAGGCACTTGATTTGGAAAAGGACGGCAGTTTTTTTGAAGCTAATCCGATTTTTCCCGAAAGAGTAAATACCGAGTTTGTTGAGGTTGTTGACGAAACAACACTTAATATGCGGGTTTACGAGCGGGGAAGCGGAGAAACCTTTGCCTGCGGTACGGGTGCTTGTGCGGTGGTTGTGGCGTCGGTGCTTAACAACAAGTGCAAAATCGACACCGAGGTAGAGGTAAATTTGCTCGGCGGAAAGCTTTATATTATTTACAGCAGTGACGGAAATGTATATATGAAAGGAACTGCCGAAACTGTTTATGACGGCGTTTACTACTTATAATAAATTCTTATAAAGGAGATTTTTTATGAAAAAGGTGCCATTTACAAAGGCCGATGTAGAGAAATGGACTAATACATACCCTACACCCTTTTATATTTATGACGAAGAGGGCATTAGAAAATGTGTTACCGATTTATACAAGGCGTTTTCCTGGAACGAGGGATTTTGCGAGTATTTTGCGGTAAAAGCACTTCCTAACCCGTCAATTTTAAGACTTCTTAACGAGCTTGGCTGCGGTGCCGACTGTGCCTCCGAGCCGGAAATCGTTTTAGCACAAAGAAGCGGTATTACGGGCAAAAAAATAATGTTTTCTTCAAACGAAACTACAAAACGGGAATACGAAATCGCTATAAATGCGGGTGCTATAATAAATCTTGACGACTTAACTCATATTGAGTTTTTGGAAAAGTTAGGACCGTTGCCCGATACAATGTGTTGCCGTTATAATCCGGGTAAATTCCGCAACACGAACGATATTATGGGACATCTTTATGACTCGAAATTCGGTATGACCTATGAGCAAATTAAGGTGGCGTTTAAGACCTTAAAGGATAAGGGTGTTAAGCATTTCGGTATTCACGCAATGCTTGCAAGCTGTTGTCTTGAAGAGGACTATTATCCTCGCCTTGCCGAAGAACTTTTTGAGTTAGTGCTTGAAATGAAACACGATTTCGATATTTCGGTTGAGTTTATTGACTTGTCGGGCGGTATCGGTATTCCCTATAAGCCCGATGCCCAACCGGTTGATATTTTTGAAATCGGCGACGGTGTCCGCAAGGTTTACGAGCGAATGATAGAGGACAACGGAATGAAATTGTCCCTTTATACCGAAATGGGTAGATACATAACAGGTCCCTACGGATATTTAGTTTCCACCTGCGTACATTATAAGCATATTTATAAGGAATATATCGGACTTGATTCAAGCTGTTGCGACCTTATGCGCCCTGCAATGTACGGCTCTTATCATCATATTACGGTTTTAGGTAAAGAGGATGCTCCCTTTGTGGGTAAATTTGATGTTGTAGGCTCACTTTGCGAGAACAACGATAAATTTGCCGTTGACCGCAAGCTTCCGAAGGTTGATATAGGCGATTATTTGGTAATCCACGATGCAGGTGCCCACGGACACGCAATGGGATATAACTATAATGGTAAATTGCGTTGCGCCGAGCTTCTTATGAATAAAGATAAGGAAGTAAAGCTTATAAGAAGGGCACAAACAATGGAGGATTATTTTATAACTCTCGATATTGACCCGCAGTTTAAGTGATTACAAACTTTTATAAAAAGAAGATGAAATAATGAGAATATTACTTTTTATTATTCCTTTTGTTATAGGGTGCTTGTTGGCGTTGTCCAATTATATGATTTCAAATTATTTTTACAAGAAAAAGCCCGACAGTTATGTGGTAGCATCGGTGTTGCGCCAAATTATCAGTGTTTCGTATCTTGTACTGCTTTACCTTATTAGTATGAAGCTTAAACTTAACATATCCTTCGTTTTGATAGGCGGTGCGCTTGGTGTTACATTACCTTCGTTTTTCCTAACCGCAAGGTTGCTAAGTAATAAAAAGGATAAAAAGGAGGATAAAAATGGGTGAAAAATCAAAGGTGCTCTTTTCGCTTTTCGGCGTTTTGGATGTTACCGGCGAGGTTGTCGGAATGTGGGCGGTTTTAGTGCTTATTACGGCTCTTTGTTTGGTTATAAGGCTTAACCTTAAAGAAAGACCGAACAAGCTTCAAAATATGGTCGAAGCGGGAATAGACTACCTGACGGATTTCTTTTCGGATGCACTCGGAAAAGAAAAAGCACGAAAATATTTTTGCTTCTTGTCCTCGCTTTTCGTGTTTATCATATTTTCAAATTATTCGGGACTGATACCCGGAATGGGGCTTTCCGAATATATAAAAGCGCCGACATCTTCATTTTCCGTAACAATAGGACTTGGCGTTGTTGCCTTTTGCTTTTTGCAGTATTCGGGACTTCGGCATAGCGCAAAAAACTATTTCAAAAGATTTGTAAGCCCGATGTTTTTTATGCTTCCGCTTTTACTTTTAGATGAAATAGTAAAGCCTCTGTCATTATCCCTTCGTTTGTTCGGTAATGTATTCGGCGAAGAAACCGTTACCGAAAAGCTGTATGAAATTTTGCCTATCGGCGCACCTGTAATTATGATGGCACTTTCGATTTTGTTTTGTGCTTTACAGGCAATCGTGTTCACAATGCTCGTTTCGATTTATCTTGATGAGGTAACCGAAACCGAGGAAGAAGATATTAAAAGAAATAAGGAGAAATAATTATGACACAATCAGGACTTATCGCACTCGCAGCAGCAATTTCCATTGCTGTTAGTACAATTTTTCCGGCTTTTGCTCAGGGACTTACCGCAAAGGCGGCAATGGAGAGCATCGCCCGTCAGCCCGATGCCGCAAAGGATATCCGTTCCTCGCTTATCATCTCTCTTGCAATGATGGAAGCACTAACAATTTACGGACTTCTTATCGCATTTTTACTTATTGCGAAAATTTAATGAGGAAATAATATGAGCATTCAAATATCGGTTGTTATTTGGACTGTTATTTGTTTTGTTGCACTGTATTTTATTTTGAAATATCTGCTTTTTAACCCTATTCTTGACATTATGGATAAAAGGCAAGAAAAGATAGAAGGCGCAAAAAAACAAGTAGCCGATGCCGAAAAACTTCTCGAAGAGAAGCGAATTCAGTCAATCGCAAAAAACGAAGAACTCAAACAAAATGCTTTAATCGAAGCAAAAGCCAAAGCCGACAAGGTGCGTTTGGAGGGAAAAAGATTGCTTGAAGACGCTAAATTTGAGCGCAACAAAACCGTATCTGACTACCAAGCAAAAATCGAACAAGAATTAAAAATCGAAATAAAAACGGCTAAGAGCGGTGTAGATAATGTTGCTAAGCTTTTTTTAGAGCGTCTTTTTACTGATTAGTTTATGGAAATTATTTATTATATTATCAACTTTTTGATTTTAGCTTTAATAATTGTTTTGCTTTTCGGCAAAAAGATTATTTCTATTTTCCGTGATAGGCGGATAAAAATAGAAAAAGACCTTGACAGTGCCGAAAACATTGTTTTGCCTGTCTTTAAGGAAAGTCCGAACGATGATTTTACGGTTGAGGACAACAACGACGAGGCGGAATACGAAAAGCAATTATTAGACCGAAAAATCAAAAAGCTTAAAAATTATGCGGAGCTTGAATGCCGTGATTTGCACATTTCAAAGCTTAAAAAAGAAAGAAAAGAAATACTTTCGATGTTTTTTGAGTGTGTTAAAAACGAATATGAGCTTGGCAGCTTTAAGGATAAGGAAGCAGTTAGAAACGAAAGAATTATTGATGATATTTTATCAAAAACCGTGCTTACTTCGGGCGACCTATCCTATATAAAGCGACATAAGGCGTTGTATGTAACGCTTGTTTCGGCATACCCGTTATCCGAAAGCATTATAAATAAGGTAGATAAGGCAACAAACGAGTTGGTAAAGTCGCAAGGCGGAGAAACTTCGTTTAGGGTTGATGTTGACAAAGAGCTTATAGGCGGAGTGTTCCTTCGTATCGGAGATACCGTTTATGACGGCACCGTTAAGGAACAACTTTACCTTATCGCAAGGCGTGTGGAAAACAGGCAAATAACCGAAGAAGATACTGTTGAAAGTTATATTGAATATATTGAAAATCAAATCAAAAAGACCGGCGACAACATTTCTCTTTACCAGCGTGGCCGTGTAATTTCGGTGTCTGACGGTATTTGTTGGATGGATGGCGTCGCCGACATTATGTACGGCGAAATTGTTGAGTTTGAATGTGGCGAACGGGGAATGGTGCTTGACATTCAAAAGGAAAGAATAGGTTGCGTTATCTTCGGCAGATATGAGCTTATCGAAAGCTATTCAAAGGTAAGACGAATGGGACAAATTGCCTCCGTTCCCGTAGGCGAAGCCTTGCTCGGCCGTGTTGTAAACGCTATCGGCAATCCTATTGACGAGCGGGGAAGAATTGAGCACACCCAAAAAAGACCTATCGAATTTGCATCTCCGAGTATTCTCGACCGAAAGGCAGTTTGCCGACCTCTGCATACGGGCATTAAGGCTATTGATGCTATGGTGCCTATCGGTAAAGGTCAAAGAGAGCTTATTATCGGCGACAGACAAACGGGTAAAACCGCTATTGCGGTTGATACTATCGTAAATCAAAAAGGCAAGAATGTTATTTGTATTTATGTAGGTATCGGTCAAAAGGAATCCACCCTTTCGGGACTTAAAGAGAAGCTTGAAGCCGAGGGCGCTATGGATTACACCGTAATTGTTGCGGCTACCGCCTCCGACTCTGCTTCTATGCAGTATATTGCTCCTTTCTCGGCTACCGCTATGGCTGAATATTTTATGTATGAGGGTAAGGATGTTTTGATTATCTATGACGATTTATCAAAGCACGCCGTAGCCTACCGTGAGCTTTCGCTCTTGTTACAGCGTCCGTCGGGCAGAGAGGCATACCCGGGCGACATTTTCTATCTTCATTCCCGTTTGCTTGAACGCTCGGCACAGTTGTCCGACGAATTGGGCGGTGGCTCTATTACCGCACTTCCTATTGTAGAAACACAGGCAGGGGATATATCTTCATACATTCCTACTAATGTAATCTCAATTACCGACGGACAAATCTTCCTTGAAAGTGAGCTTTTCCATTCGGGACAACGCCCTGCCGTAAATGTCGGACTTTCGGTTTCCCGTGTCGGCGGTGCGGCTCAAACTAAGATTATGAAGCAGGTATCCTCCGACCTTCGAACAAAGCTTGCGCAGTACAGAGAGCTTGCCGAGTTTACGCAATTCGGCGCGGATGTTGATGATGAAACCAAGAAAACTCTTAATTCGGGCGAACATTTGACCGAGGCGTTAAAGCAAAATCTTTTAAGACCGCTTGACGACTGGAAACAGGCACTTTTGATCTTTGTTGTGTCAAACGGACTTGCCGATAATATTGATATTTTGAATATGAACGGGTTTGAAAAGGAACTGTATAATGATTTTGAAAACAATCATATTGAGCTTGTGAATATTTTGAAAAGCGGTAACAAGATGGACGGCGACACTGCAAAGCGAATTAGCGATACGGCACTTGATACCGTAAAGAGGTTCTAAGATGTCTGCTATACCTAATCTTAAAAAGAAGCTTAAAAGTGTTAGGGCAACGGGTAAGCTTTCAAAGGCTATGAAAACCGTTTCGGCTGTAAAGTTTAACCGCCTTTTAACCCTTTGGAAAAACTACTCTTTATATAAGGAAGAATATAAATTTCTTTATAAAAATGATGATTTAATAAATACCGATATTAACGATATTGTTGTGATTTTCGGTTCAAGCCGCGGATTTTGCGGTGGGTTTAACAATGATATTGTAACCTATTATTTTGAAGAGGTTTTGCCGAACGGCGAGCCTAAACACCTTGTTGTGTGCGGTGAGGAAATTTATAATATTTTAAGAGAAAAAAAGGTGAAAATCGACTCTTTTTTTGATTTTGGCGAGGTGCCGTCATATTCAGAGTGCGAACCGCTTTTCAAGCTTCTTGTAAAGCTTGTTCGGGATAAGGGAAGATATATTAAAATGGTCTTTCCGAAGTATAAGAATACATTTTTCCAAATCCCTACAACAGAGGATTTGTCCTATAATGAGGATGTTTCAAAGCTTGATGGCGATATTTTGTGGATACCCGATAAGGACACCGTTTTTTCAAGCTTGTATATTAAGGGTTTTAGGGCTACGGTTTTCGGTGCTGTTATCGAAACTGCCCTCGGGGCACAGGCATCGACTCTTATGACTATGCGTTCGGCTTATGATACCGCCGAGCAATACGGCGAAAGCTTGGAAAAAGAAATTCATAGATTAAGACAAAGCGAGGTTACCTCCGATGTAATTGAAACATCGCTTGAAAGAGGTAATCAAGGAGATGAAAACAATGAGTGAACAAAATATTGGTATGGTACAGCGAATAACAGGGCCGGTTGTTGATATTTTGTTTGACAAGGATAGAATACCCGATATTTTTCACGCCGTAAAAATCGAAAATGACGGTAAGACTTATACCCTTGAAGTTGCCGGTCATTTGGGTGGCGGAGAGGTTCGTTGTATTTCTATGAACTCTACCGACGGTATATCGAGAGGCTTAAAGGCTATTGATACCGGCGCACCTATATCGGTGCATGTAGGCTTTGAAACATTAGGAAGAATGGTAAATGTTTTAGGCAAACCTATTGATAAGGGACCTGAAATAACTGCTGAATCTTGGCCTATTCACCACGATGCACCGAAATTTTCTGAAATTGTTTCAAGCAACGAAATTTTAGAAACGGGAATTAAGGTTATTGACCTTATGACACCCTATATGCGTGGCGGTAAAATCGGTCTTTTCGGCGGTGCGGGTGTCGGTAAAACCGTGCTTATTATGGAGCTTATTCGTAATATTGCGTCCGAACACGACGGATATTCGGTTTTTGCGGGTGTGGGAGAGCGTTCCCGTGAGGGCAACGACCTATATAACGAAATGAAGGCATCGGGAGTTCTCGATAAAACCGCACTTGTGTTCGGTCAAATGAACGAAACAGCAGGTGCCCGACTTCGTGTTCCGCTTGTAGGACTTACTATGGCTGAATATTTCAGAGAAAACGAGCATAAGGATGTTCTTTTGTTTATTGATAATATTTTCCGTTTTACCCAAGCCGGTTCGGAGGTTTCGGCGCTTTTGGGCAGAATGCCGTCCGCTGTCGGCTATCAACCTACACTTGCCTCTGAAATGGGTAAGCTTCAAGAAAGAATTGTATCAACTCTAAACGGTGCCGTAACCTCGGTACAGGCGGTATATGTCCCTGCGGACGACCTTACCGACCCTGCTCCTGCTACAACATTTGCCCATCTTGATGCTACAACCGTGCTTTCGAGAAAGATAGTTGAGCTTGGTATTTATCCTGCGGTTGACCCGCTTGATTCTTCTTCGAAGATGATGCAACAAAGTATTATCGGCGAAAGGCATTATAAGATTGCAAAGGAAACACAAAGGATTTTACAGCGTTATCAAGAGCTTCAAGATATTATCGCAATTCTCGGTATGGACGAATTGTCCGCCGAAGATAAGATAACCGTTAAGCGAGCAAGAAAGGTACAGCGATTTATGAGTCAGCCCTTCCATGTTGCCGAAAACTTTACGGGTATGGCAGGTGCTTATGTGCCTATTGCCGATACACTTGACGGTATGGAAAAGATTTTGGGCGGCGAATGTGATTCAATATCCGAGCAAAATTTCCTTATGTGCGGAACGATAGAGGATGTATATGCAAAATCAAAATAACAACGAAACGAAAAAGCTCTTAACCCTTTCGATAATAACCCCCGACAAACCTGTGATTACGGTGTCTTGCGATTCGGTTCACCTTACGACAAAGGATGACACAAAGGGTAAAGGCGGCGGACTTTACGGAATCAGGGTAGGCCACGCAAATTCGGTTTTGGCGCTTAAAAAGGGCGAAACAGTTGCATATCTCGATGGCGAAGAAAAGCTTCGAATCGAGTGTGATGAGGGCTTTGCCAAAATAGAAAATAACAATATAAAGGTTATTTCGGAAAAAATATGATATTATTTCATTAAATCGTATAGGGGGAGATATTGTGAAGAGAATAACAGCGGTTTTTCTTTGTGCGGTTTTTATTTTGGTGCTTGCCGGTTGCAAGACCGATAAACACGAAACTTCAAGCGCTCAAAAGCTTAATTCGAGTGAAATTCAAAAAACCGACGGCAAAATAGCGGAAAACGGTTTTGACGAAAAGTTTATTTCTTATATTGACGAAAATTTAAGCGGAAATTATATGGTATCTCCGCTTTCATTCCGTTATGCGCTTGGCTTACTTTTAGCGGGTGCCGAGGGCGAAACAAAAGCCGAATTGTTAAAGGCTTTGAATGTTGAAGGTGTTGACGAGTGGACGGCATATTGTAAAAAATTCAACGAATTTGAAAATAGGTTTTATGAAAGACTTAAATCGGATGTCAAAAGGTATGACGAGGATGTCGAAAACGGGTATGTCGATAAGCAAAGCAAAGCGCCCGAAAGAGCCTTAAAGGTTGCAAATTCGGTTTGGAAACGGGAAAATATAAACGAAGATTTCAAATCAGATTATAAGAATTATATATGTAAAAATTTCGGTGCCGAATACAAAACCTTTAATAAGAGCAATTTGGTAAAGAAAGTGAATGAGTGGGCAAGTGAAAAAACCGAAAAACTGATACCGAAATTGCTTCCCGACAGTTATGATACAAGTGATATTGCGGTTGTGCTTATGAATGCATTGTACCTTAAAAATAACTGGATAAACGAATTTGAAAAAGCAAACACAAAAACCGATAATTTCAAGACAAAGAGCGGTAAAACGGTTAAAAAATCATTTATGAGTCAAACCGAGCATTTTAATTATTATTCAGATGCAGATACACAAATGGTAATACTGCCTATGAACAGTGATGTAAATATGGCTTTTGTGTTAGGCGATACAAGCGAAATAAAGAACAAAATTTCAAAGAGCAGTTACAAAAATGTTACCGTAAAAATCCCGAAAATTGATATTGAAACCTCGCTTAATAATAAAGAGCTTATAGATTTTTTGAAGGATAACGGCGTTAAAAATGCTTTTTTGAAGGATACTGCCGATTTTTCGGGTATGATAGACAGAAAAATATGGGTTGACGATATTATCCAAAAAACCAAAATCAAAACTGATGAAAACGGTGTTGAGGCGGCGGCGGTTACGGCAATACTTATGATGGACAGTGCATATATCCAAGAGGATAAGCCCGTTGAGTTTACTGCCGACAGACCTTTTTCGTTTTATATTTATTCGAACTTTGAGGAAACAAATACCGTACTTTTTGCGGGTAGGGTTGAGGAATGAACATAATTTTCGGCATATTTTAATATAATACGAAATTTTTAGAAAAAATTACAAAAAAATCCGCAAAAATTCGGCAAAAATGCTTGACAAAAGCAAAAATATATGTTAATATAATTCAAATTTTTTATTTTATATTTTTTATTACGGCTATGACGAAGACGGCTGACAAAACTTTGCTTTCAGAGAACCGATGTATGGTGTGATTTCGGTAAGGAAAATTGTCAATAGCCCCTCACTTCCGAGCTAAAAGCACGAAAGGCTTTTTTAAGCTTAGTAGGGCTTTTCGTATGACTGCGTTAAGGTTGCGACAATGGTTCCAAAGAGGCAGAAAAGCTGCAATTTGAGTGGTACCGCGAGTGAAAATTAACACCCGTCTCAAAGTTATTGAGACGGGTGCGTTTATTTTTAGGGTTTTCTTTATTTTTTTGCGAAAACCGATAGGATTTTTAAGCGTTATTTTTAACAGGAGGAAAGCAAAAATGTCAAATGTTTCTACCGATAAACTAAGGGAAATTGCCCTGCGTATTAAGGAAATGCGTGAAATTATAGGACTTTCGATAAGCGAAATGGCCGAAAAGACCGAAGTTACCGCCGAAGAATACGCAAGCTACGAAGACGGCAAAATTGATTTCCCGTTTTCTTTTATACATAAATGTTCAATAGTTTTCGGTATCGGTATAAGCGATATTTTAGAGGGTAAAACCGCCCGTCTTTCTTCCTATACCATTACCCGTAAGGGCGAAGGTCAGGAAACCGCAAAAGAGGACGGTATCCAAATTCAAAACTTGGCACCTATGTTCCGCAATAAATTGTCGGAGCCTTATTGGGTGCATTACGAATACAAAAAAGAGTTACAGGATAAGCCGATTCACTTAGTTAAGCACTCGGGACAGGAATTTGACCTTGTATTAAGCGGACGAATGAAAATTCAAGTCGGCGATAATATAGAATATTTAAGTGAGGGCGACAGCATTTATTACAACAGCTCGACACCTCACGGTATGATAGCGGTTGACGGACAGGACTGTTATTTCGTGGCTGTTGTGCTTTCGGGCGACAATACGCCTCAAACCGAGCTTAACGATACCTTCTTCCCTCAACGAAGTGCTAACAAAAAGCTTGTAAGCGATTCTTTTGTTACTGTCGGTGAGAATGCGAACGGTACACCCGTTTCTATTGATTTTAAGAGCGAGGATAAATTCAACTTCGCTTTTGATATTGTGGATAAAATCGCACGGAAAGAACCTCAAAAGCTTGCTATGATTCATCTTGATAAGGATAAGAACGAAAGACAGTTTACATTCTTTGATATTAAGCGCGGTTCGGCTCAATGCGCTAACTACTTTAAGTCGTTGGGCATTAAAAAAGGCGATAGGGTAATGCTTGTGTTAAAGCGCCACTATCAATTTTGGCTTGCTATTTTGGGACTTCATAAGCTTGGTGCTATTGCAATTCCCGCAACGGCACAGCTCCATTCTCACGATTTTGAATACCGCTTTAATGCCGCAGGTGTAAACACGGTTATTTGTACCTCTGACGGAGATACCGCAAACGAGGTTGATATTGCCGCAAAGACAAGCCCTACTCTTATAAATAAGCTTATTGTGGGCGATGCCCGTGAGGGTTGGCATAATTTTGACGAAGAATATATGCTGTTCAGCTCTCATTTTCATCGTGATTCGGAATCGGCTTGCGGTAATGACCCTATGCTTATGTTCTTTACCTCGGGCACTACCGGTTATCCGAAAATCGCAATACATAATTATAAATATCCGTTAGGTCATTATTTGACCGCAAAATATTGGCACGGTGCCGAGGACGGCGGATTGCACTTTACCATTTCGGATACGGGATGGGGAAAAGCCCTTTGGGGAAAACTTTACGGTCAATGGATGTGCGAAAGCGCCGTATTTACATACGATTTTGATAGATTTTCCGCCGCTGACATTTTGCCTATGTTTGCAAAATATAAAATCACTACATTTTGCGCTCCTCCTACTATGCTTCGTATGATGGTAAGAGAGGATATTTCAAAATACGATTTCTCTTCCGTTAAGCATATGACAACCGCAGGAGAAGCCTTAAACCCCGAGGTTTACCGACTGTTCGAAAAGGCGACCGGACTTCAAATTATGGAGGGCTTCGGACAAACCGAGCTTACCCTTGCTATTGCAAATCTTCGCGGTAATCCGCATAAAATCGGTTCTATGGGTAAACCCGTACCGCTTTATGATATTAGGCTTGTCGATGCTGACGGCAACAATGTTCCCGACGGCGAACCCGGAGAGATTGTTGTTTGCACAAAGGATAAGGTGCCTTGCGGATTATTTATGGGCTACTACCAAAACGAAGAACAAACAAATTCCGTTTGGCACGACGGATATTATCACACGGGCGATACCGCTTGGCGTGATGAGGACGGCTACTATTGGTATGTCGGCAGAGTTGATGATGTTATTAAGTCGTCGGGCTACCGTATAGGACCGTTTGAAATCGAAAGTGTTATTATGGAATTGCCTTATGTGCTTGAATGCGGTGTTTCCGCCGCTCCCGATGAGGTTAGAGGTCAAGTTGTTAAGGCAAGTATCGTGCTTGTAAAGGGCACAAAGGAAAGCGATGAGCTTAAAAAGGAAATCCAAAATTATGTTAAAACACATACGGCTCCTTATAAGTACCCGAGAATTGTTGAATTCAAAGAGTCGCTTCCTAAAACCGTAAACGGAAAAATCCAAAGAAACTTATTATAAGAAAAGAAAAATCATTCTAACAGAAAGGACGAAGTAATATGAGCCAAATGATGGGTTTGGATTATAAAATCAAAGAAATGGCAGAGCGTATCAGAGAACTAAGGGAAATTACACGCTTTACTGCCGAAGAAATGGCTAAAAAGACTGATGTTACAACCGAAGAATACCTTGCATGCGAACGCGGCGAAAGCGACTTAAACTTTGCTTTCATTTACCGTTGCGCATTAGCCTTCGGGGTCAACGTCACGGATATTATCGAAGGTGTCAGCCCTAATCTTAAATCCTATACCCTCACAAGAAACGGCGCCGCTCAACGAATAGACCAAGCACACGGAATGGTTTATTACAACTTGGCTTCCGCTTTCCAAAACCGTATTGCCGAGCCTCTTTATGTTTGCAGTGAATACAGTGAAGAAGCACAGCACAAGGATATTGAGCTTACCACCCACGCAGGACAGGAATGTGATATTGTTATTTCGGGTAACCTTATGGTGCAAATCGGCTCCCACAAGGAAGTTTTAGGTCCCGGCGACAGTATTTATTACGATAGCGGTACACCTCACGGAATGATAGCGGTAAACGGCGAAAACTGTCTTTTCTATGCTATCGTGCTTAACCCTACGGGCGAGCCGATACCCGAGCTTTCTCCCGCAAAGGAGTTAAAATCCTCGGTTAAGCGTGAAAAAGACAAAAAGAAAAGAATTTATCAAAGCTTTATTGATGTTACCGAAAACGAAAACGGTACTCCGACATCAATTAAGTTTAAGAATATCGAAAACTTTAACTTTGCATTTGATTTGGTTGATGCTCTTGCTAAAAAAGAGCCTAATAAACTTGCAATGTTGCATATTGATAAGAATAAGGTTGAACGCAGGTTTACCTTTGACGATATGAGGCGTGCCTCCGCTCAATGCGCTAACTATTTTAAGAGCTTGGGCATTAAAAAGGGCGATAGGGTAATGTTAGTCCTTAAAAGGCATTACGAGTTTTGGTTCGCAATGCTCGGTCTAAATAAGCTCGGCGCTATTGCGATACCTGCGGTAAATCAGCTTTTATCTCACGATTTCGAGTACCGCTTTAATGCGGCGGGAATTAACACTATTATTTGTACCGCTGACGGAGATACCGCAAACGAGGTTGATATTGCTTCAAAGACAAGTCCTACGCTTGTAAACAAGATTATTGTGGGCCAAAACCGTGAGGGTTGGCGCAATTTTGACGAAGAATATACACTTTTCAGTTCTCATTTTGAGCGTGATGAGTCATCCCCCGGCGGCGATGATTTAATGCTTATGTTCTTTACCTCGGGAACCTCGGGTTATCCTAAAATTGCGGCGCATAATTATAAGTATGCGTTAGGCCATTTCCACACCGCAAAATATTGGCATTGTGTTGAGCCGGACGGACTTCACTTTACGATTTCGGATACGGGCTGGGCAAAGGCTATGTGGGGCAAACTTTACGGTCAATGGCTTTGTGAGGCGGCTACCTTTGTATATGACTTTGATAGGTTTGATGCGGCGGATATTTTGCCGATGTTTGCAAAATACCGCATTACTACATTTTGCGCTCCGCCTACAATGCTGCGCCTTATGATTAAACAGGATTTGTCGGCTTATGATTTGTCCTCGGTTAAGCATATGACAACTGCGGGAGAGGCGCTTAACCCCGAGGTTTACAGACAGTTTGAAAAGTCAACATGCCTTAGGATTATGGACGGCTTCGGTCAGTCTGAAAGCACTATGATAATCGGTAATTTGGTTGGCGCACCGCATAAAATCGGCTCTATGGGTAAACCTGCTCCTATTTATGATGTTGATATTATAAACGAGGACGGAAACTCGGTTGCTACCGGTGAGGTCGGCGAAATTGTTGTAAATATTAAAAACGGAACTCCTTGCGGTTTGGCGGTTGAATATTATAATTCTCCCGAAAAGACGGCTGAAACTTGGTGCGACGGATATTATCATACGGGCGATACCGCTTGGCGTGATGAGGACGGCTACTATTGGTATGTCGGCAGAGTTGATGATGTTATTAAGTCGTCGGGCTACCGTATAGGACCGTTTGAAATCGAAAGTGTTATTATGGAACTGCCTTATGTGCTTGAATGCGGTGTGTCGGCGGCGGCTGATGATGTCAGAGGTCAGGTAGTAAAGGCAAGTATCGTGCTTGTTGACGGCACAAAGGAAAGCGATGAGCTTAAAAAGGAAATCCAAAATTATGTTAAAACTCACACGGCTCCTTATAAGTACCCGAGAATTGTTGAATTCAGAGAGTCGCTTCCTAAAACACCGAGCGGAAAAATTCAGCGTAATAAGCTTTGAGGAATAAGTATGAACTATAAAAGATTAACCCTTATTTGCGGTCATTACGGTAGCGGTAAGACAAATATTGCGGTAAATCTTGCACTTGCTCTTAAAAAAGCGAGAGATAATGTTGCTCTTGCCGATTTAGATATTGTAAACCCATATTTCCGTGCGAAAGACAGTATTGATGTTTTAGAAAAAAACGGTATTCGTTTTATTTGCTCGGAGTTTGCAAACAGTAATGTGGATTTACCTGCACTTCCGCAAGAAATATACGCATTGACGGATGATAAAAGTTTAAGCGCCGTTATTGATGTTGGCGGCGACGAGCGGGGTGCTTTGGCACTTGGGCGACTTTCGGGCTTTATTACCGAAGAAAACGACTACGAAATGTATTTGGTAATAAACAAATACCGTCCGCTAACCCCTGACTGCGAGTCGGTAAGAGATGTAATGTACGAAATACAAAATGCCTGCCGAATACCCTTTACGGGAATTATAAACAACTCGAATTTGGGTAGAGAAACTACTGCCGATACGGTGCTTAATTCTTGTGATTTTGCGAATGAATGTGCGAAACGGCTTAATCTTCCGCTTGTTATGACAACGGTTGAGGATAGCCTTTATTCGGAGCTTAAAGATAAAATACCGAATCTTGTTTCGCTCGATATTAAACGGTTATTAGACCAAACTGAAAGGAACGGTTTAGAATGATAAAATTAACATTTAGAACGGATTTTTGTAAAGGCTGCGGACTTTGCGTAGATGTTTGCCCTAAAAAGATTTTGCGCATAGCACCTGATACCATCAACAAAAAAGGACACCATCCTGCCGAAATTACCGAAATGGATAAGTGTATCGGCTGCGCATCCTGCGCTACTATGTGTCCCGATTGTATAATAAAGATTGAGAAGGAGTGATATTATGTCTGAAAAGGTTTTAATGAAGGGTAACGAGGCGATTGCCGAGGCCGCTATTATTGCAGGTTGCAGACATTATTTCGGTTATCCTATTACACCCCAAACCGAAATTGCCGCATATATGGCAAAAAGAATGCCAAAAATAGGCGGTACTTTCCTACAAGCCGAAAGTGAAATTGCCGCTATAAATATGGTTTACGGAGCATCGGCTGCCGGAATGAGAGTTATGACTTCTTCTTCAAGCCCCGGAATTTCTCTTAAAAGTGAGGGTATTTCGTATATTGCCGGTTCGGATTTACCGGCCGTTATCGTTAATGCTCAAAGAGGCGGTCCCGGACTTGGCGGTATTCAACCGAGCCAGTCCGACTATTTCCAAGCAACCCGTGGCGGCGGACACGGCGACTATCATATGATAGTTTTAACTCCTGCTTCTGTTCAGGAAATGGCAGAGCTTACAATTAAGGCTTTTGATTTAGCCGATAAATACCGTATGCCCGTTATGATTTTGGCTGACGGTACAATAGGTCAAATGATGGAGCCTGTTTCCTTTGACTTTAAGCTGAATGACGCACCCGAAAAACCGTGGGCTACTACGGGTACTAAAATGCAAAGAGAACATAATGTCGTAAATTCTCTTTTCTTAAAGCCTGCCGACCTTGAAGTTGAAAATATGAAACGCTTTGAGCGTTATGAAATAGTTAAAGAAAATGAGCCTATGTATGAGGAATATATGACCGAGGATGCGGACATTGTTCTTGCGGCATTCGGTATTGCAGCCCGAGTATGTAAAAATGCTATTAAAAAGGCTCGTAGGGAGGGCATAAAGGTAGGACTTATCCGTCCTATTACCGTATGGCCGTTCCCCACAAAGCCGTTTGAAAAAATAGCCGAAACCTGTAAGGCTATTATTTCGGTTGAGCTTTCTATGGGACAGCTTATTGAGGATGTTCGTTTGGCAAGCGGAGGTAAGGTTCCCGTTACATTGTGTAACCGTGTAGGCGGAATGATACCCGAGCCGGAAGAAATTCTTGAAGAAATTCACAAAATAGCAAACGGAGGTAAATAAAATGGTGATTTTTGATAAACCGAAGGCACTTCTTGATGTGCCGCTTCATTATTGTCCCGGTTGCACACACGGTATTATTCACCGTCTTGTTGCCGAAGTTATTGACGAACTCGAAATTGAGGGAAAAACCGTAGGTATCGCTCCGGTAGGTTGTGCCGTTATGGCGTATGACTATTTTTCCTGCGATATGATTGAGGCGGCTCACGGCAGAGCACCTGCCGTAGCTACCGGTGTTAAACGCGCTAATCCCGAAAATATTGTCTTTACATATCAAGGCGACGGCGACTTGGCTTCTATCGGTACTGCCGAAATAGTACACGCCGCCGCAAGAAACGAAAACATTACCGTTATTTTCGTGAACAATGCAATTTACGGTATGACCGGCGGTCAAATGGCTCCTACCTCGCTTGTAGGTCAGGTAACGCAGACATCTCCCTATGGCAGAGACCCTAAGCTTTGCGGTTATCCCGTAAAGATTTGCGAAATGTTATCTCCGCTTGAAGGCCCCGAATATTTAGAAAGAGTTGCCGTAAACAGTGTTGTTAATGTAAGACGCGCTAAAAAGGCGATTAAAAAGGCTTTTGAAAATCAGTTGAACAATAAAGGTTTTTCGCTTGTCGAGGTTATTTCCTCTTGCCCTACCAACTGGGGAATGACACCGCAAAATGCTCTTAAATGGATTGATGATAATATGATTCCTTACTATCCGCTCGGTGTTTATAAAGACCGTTCGGAAAATGCGGAGGTGTAAATCTTATGACAAAACAATATCTTTTTGCAGGTTTCGGCGGACAGGGAATATTATTTGCAGGTAAGCTTTTGGCTTATAAGTGCCTTATGGACGACTTAAATGTAAGCTGGCTTCCGTCTTACGGCCCAGAGATGCGTGGCGGTACGGCAAGCTGCGGTGTTGTTATGAGTAACCACCAAATCGCAACCCCTATCGTTATTCATCCCGATGTGCTTATTGCTATGAATTTACCTTCGCTTGACAAATACGAGTCGGAGGTACAGTCGGGCGGTGTAATTTATGTTGACTCATCCCTTATCGAAAGAAAGGTTAAGCGAGATGATGTAACCGTTTATTATATTCCCGCTACATTACTTGCCGCTCAAAACGGTCTTGACGGCTTGGCAAATATGATTATTATGGGACAAATCCTTAAAAACGAAGGTGCTATCAACGACGAATCGGTTGAAAAGGCTCTTCAAAAGTGTATTTCCGCACGACATCAGGATTTGCTCAAATTCAACCGTGATGCAATAATTCTCGGAAGTGAATATTAAAGTATGAAAAAAGTAATTATAACCGATGTTACCTTGGGTAACTGTAATGCTGAAAATAAATACAGCTTTACCTTTCGTAAAAAAATCGAGGTTGCCGAAATTTTAGATAAAATCGGTGTGTCGGTAATGTTAGGTAAGCTTTCAAACGACATTGCCGATACTCTTCTTATAAAATCGGTTGCGGGTGTTGTAAACAACACTACTCTCGGTGTTTGTACCGGTTTTGATGAAGCTGAAATTGTGTCGGTTTGGAATGCGCTTAAAGAGGCGAAGCATCCTCGTCTTCAAATTTGTGCGGCGCTCAGCACCGCTCGAATGGAGTATGTTTATCACAAAAAAGCTCCCGAAATGTTAAGCGAGGTTAAAGAGTCGCTTAAAAAGTGTAAAGAGCTTTGTAATGATGTTGAGTTTATCGCCGAGGACGCAACAAGAGCTGATTTTAAGTATCTTTGCGATGCAATTAAAATAGCTATTGATGCCGGTGCTACTACTGTTACGGTATGCGATACCGCAGGTGTTATGTTGCCGGATGAGTTCGGTAGGTTTATAGGCGACATTTATAAAAATGTTGAAGAAATTAAGAATGTAACATTAGGTATTTCTTGCTCTAATGCCTTAAATATTGCCGATGCAGAGGGCTTTGCGGCTATCCAAAACGGTGCTACCGAAATAAAGGCTTCGGCTGTTTCAAGGGACGGAATTTCTCTGTCGGGTATTGCAAATTTGCTTATTGCAAAGGGTAGCTCGTTAGGGCTTGATTTCAAATTAAGCACTACCGATATTTTCGGTAATATCCAAAAAATTAAACGGCTCGGAACGGAAGATGATACTAAATCTCCCTTTGAAAACGGTGTTAGAAATTATTCGGATAACGAATATTTCGATAATAATTCAACCCTTGACGATATTGCAAATGTTGCAAGTAACTTATGCTACGATTTAGACGAAAACGATAAAGTTCGTGTGTTTAATGCCTTTAAGAAGGTTGCAGGTCGTAAGGATAAAGTCGGTATTGCCGAAATTGAGTCGATTATTGCGGCGGAGGCTATGCAGGTTCCTGCTACCTATACCCTTGAAAACTTTGTTGTTACTACGGGTAATGCCATTGATATTTTAGCCCATGTAAAGCTTAATAAGGGCGGAAAACTGCTTGACGGTCTTTCGGTGGGCGACGGTCCTATTGATGCGGCTTTTCTTGCTATTGAGAATATTACGGGACATCACTATGAGTTGGACGATTTTCAAATTAAAGCCATTACCGAGGGCAGAGGCGCTATGGGACAGTCGGTTGTAAAACTTCGTTCCCGTGGAAAGGTGTATTCGGGAATCGGCACCTCTACCGATATTATCGGCTCGGGTGTTTCCGCATATATAAATGCGCTTAATAAAATAATTTACGAGGAGGAAAACTTATGAGGCTTTCTTTTTCGATAAAGGGTTTTAATGAGTTTTCTTTCGAAAAACTACTCGGCATTTCAAAGGAAATGGGATTTTCGGGTATCGAAATTGACAGTGGTTTCCCCGAGTTTGCCAACAAAAAGGATTTATTTGCAAAAGAGAATATAAGCTTGTTGTTAAGAGATTTAAGAAACAACAATATTACTCCCGTTTGCTTGGATATTGCGACAAAGGATATAGGCAAAATCGACGAGTATTTTGATACGGCTCAGGCAATAAGGGCACCGTTTATCGCTCTTCATTTTGAAAAGGGCTCTGATATCGCATATTCGGCAGAGATAATAGAAAAAAATTTGCCGAAAGCGATAGAATACGGCGTTTGCCTTTTGATTACCACGGACGGCGCTTTTTCAAGTACTAAGTCCCTATGTGAACTGCTTGACGAGTTTGCAAGTGATAATTTGGGTGCGCTTTGGAGTTGTCATTCTACCTATTTTGATGCGGGTGAAACACCTGCTCAAACTATTGAAAATTTGGGCGCTTATATCAAAAATGTTCATATTACGGATTTGGACAGTGAGGGCAATTTTACCGTAATAGGTGAGGGAAATTTGCCGGTTTCGAGTGTTATCGGTGCGCTGTCTTCGGTTGACTATGACGGATTTATTTCGCTTGTTTGGGATATAAGCGGTGCTAATGTGTTTGGTGATTACGAAATCGTTTTACCCCATTTTGTATCGTTTATGAGGCGTTTTCATAACAACAAGCTTCAAAACAGACTTTACTCTAATTTTGACGGCACAGGTCATTATATTTGGAAAAAGGACGCTTTAATTGATATTACCTTTTCCCGTGTGCTTGACCGACTTGTCGAGGAATTTCCCGACCAATGCGCGTTTAGATATACCACTCTTGATTATACAAGAACATATACCGAGTTTAGAAATGATGTTGACGATTTTGCAAGGGCATTGGTTTCTATGGGAGTAAGGGCAGGTCATAAGGTTTCGGTTTGGGCTACTAATGTGCCCGAATGGTTTATTGCCTTTTGGGCTGTTACTAAAATCGGTGCGGTATTGGTTTCGGTAAATACGGCTTATAAAATCCACGAAATCGAATACTTGCTTAGGCAGTCCGATACCCATACTCTTATTATGATTAAAGGCTCAAAGGACAGCGATTATCAAGAAAGTATAAACGAGCTTTGTCCCGAAATTAAGGATACCGAGCCGGGAAAACCGCTTCATTGTAAAAGACTTCCCTTCTTGCGTAATGTTATTACTGTTGATTTCAAAATGCAAGGTTGCCTAACCTTCGGCGAGGCACTTCAAAGAAAATGCGAAGTACCGCTAAGCGAAATTAAGAGTATGGCTAATTCGGTTAAACCTACTGATGTTTGCAATATGCAATACACCTCGGGTACTACGGGATTTCCGAAAGGCGTTATGCTTACCCATTATAATGTTATCAATAACGGAAAGTGTATCGGCGACAGAATGGGACTTTCTACCGCCGACCGTATGATGATACAGGTGCCTATGTTCCATTGCTTCGGAATGGTGCTTTCTATGACCGCTTCCATTACGCACGGAACTACAATTTGTCCGCTTCCGTATTTTTCGGCTAAGGCTTCTCTTGACTGTATAAATCAAAGCAGGATAACTTGTTTTAACGGTGTGCCGACAATGTTTATCGCTATGTTTAATCATCCCGATTATAAAAAAACCGACTTTTCGTATATGCGAACGGGAATTATGGCAGGTGCCGGTTGTCCGCCCGATTTAATGCGAAGAGCGGCAAGAAGCGATGAAATGAATATGCGGGGAATTGTAAGTGTTTACGGACAAACCGAAACCTCACCCGGTAACACTATGACCGACTGGAACGACCCTCTTGATATGAGATGTGATACGGTTGGTTATCCTTTCCCTTATGTTAAATGTAAGATAGTTAATCCCGAAACGGGCGAGGAATTGCCCGACGGCGAAAACGGTGAGTTTTGTGCAAAGGGTTATAACACTATGAAGGGTTATTATAAAATGCCTCTTGCTACCGAAAACACTATTGATGCTGACGGTTGGCTCCACTCGGGCGATATTGCTATGAGAAAAAGTGACGGAACCTATCTTATTACCGGTAGACTTAAAGATATGATTATTCGCGGCGGCGAAAATATCTATCCTAAGGAAATCGAAGAATTTATTTATACACACCCCGATGTTAAGGATGTTCAGGTTGTCGGCGTGCCGGATGAAAAGTACGGCGAAGAGGCTGCGGCTTGTATTATTCTTAAAAAGGGTTGTACGGCAGACGAAACGGCTATGCGAAGGTTTATCAGTGAAAGACTCGCAAGCCATAAGGTGCCGAAATATATATTGTATGTTGACAGTTTTCCAATGAATGCGGCGGGTAAGGTACTTAAATACCGTATGCGCGAGGACATCGAAAAGCTGATAAACAAATAAAATTATCCGGGAGGAAAATAAAATGAGTAATGTAGAACTTATCCGTGAATTCGGACACGAAAAAGTGGCCTTTTTCACAAACGAAAAAGCAGGTTTGCGTTGTATTATTGCTATCCACAACACAAATTTAGGACCTGCACTCGGCGGATGCCGACTCTATCCTTATGCCACCTATGATGATGCGCTTTTTGATGTTCTTCGTCTTTCAAGAGGAATGAGCTTTAAGAATGCCGCTGCCGGACTTCCGCTCGGCGGAGGTAAGGGCGTAATTATTGCCGACCCTTCACAAAGAACCGAAGCTTTGATGGAAGCTTACGGCGAAGCAGTTGAGTCTTTACAGGGTAAATACTATACTGCCGAGGATGTCAACACCGATACTCGTGATGTTGACTATATGATGAGAAAGACAAACTATGTTGTAGGCCGTAAGGAAATCAGCGGCGACCCGTCTCCTTTCACCGCTATCGGTGTATTTGAGGGTATTAAGGCTACCGCAAAGATATTAAACGGAAGCGACGACTTAAACGGTCTTACCGTTGCCGTTCAAGGTCTCGGTAAGGTTGGATATGATGTTGCAAAGTACTTGACCGAAGCAGGTGCAAATGTTAAGGCTTGTGTTCACAGCAACAGAAAGGCTATGGAAAAGGCTATTAACGAGCTTGGTGTTACCGAAATTCGTGAGAAAGATATTTTCTCAACCGAATGTGATATTTTGTCTCCTTGTGCTCTCGGTGCAATCATCAACGATTTCACACTTCCGCAGCTTAAATGTAAGGCTATTGCCGGCGGTGCTAACAATGTATTGCTTAATGACGAATGCGGCGTTGAGCTTAAAAAGAAGGGCATTATTTATGCTCCTGACTTTATTATCAACGGCGGCGGTGTTATCAACGCAGGACAGGAAGCATTCACAACCTACGATAAGGAAAATGTATTAAAGCAGGTTAGAAATATTTATAACACTGTTTATAACATTTTAGAGGAATCTCAAAAGACTGGCGAACCCGAAGGCGTAATCGCTCAAAGATTTGCCGAAAACCGTATCAAAAACGGACTTTAATCTTTAAGATTTTAATAAGGTTATTTAGCCGACATTTTAAGTACCTTTTGTGCTTGAAATGTCGGCTTTACTTTATTGTTAGAGTGTGATATATTATTTCTATAAGTTTATTTTAGGAGTTAAGTTTGAAAGATAAATCTTCCAAACTTAAAAAATTATAACGCGCCGTTTTTCTCGCCTCTTACGAGGCAACCGAAAAACATGGCATATTATGACCATTCCTTTCTTTGGTCGTTTGTGCCTAAAAGCGAAAGAGGAGGAATGGTCATAATTATGGATTTAATACCAAGCTTTCAAGTTGATCACACAAAAATCGTCCCGGGAATTTACGAATCAAGGGTAGATACGGTAGAAAAAGATTTTGTTACTACCTTTGATATCAGAATGAAAACGCCGAATGTTGAGCCGGTTATACACCCTAACGCTATGCACACGATAGAGCATATTGTTGCGACATTTTTGCGTAATGACGAGGAATGGAAAGACCGCATTGTTTACTGGGGACCTATGGGTTGCCTTACGGGTTGTTATCTTATAGTAAAGGGAAGACCTAAGCCGAATGAGCTTACACCTTTGCTTATTCGTGCTTTTAGATTTTGTGCCGAATATGAGGGAGAAGTGCCGGGTGCTACGCCGATTAACTGCGGAAACTATCTTTTACACGACCTTAATATGGCAAAATACGAAGCAAAGCGTTATCTTGAAATACTTGAAAATTCGCCTTGCTATACATACCCTATTGCCAACAGAATTGAAACCGAAAAAGGTCAAGTGTTTTTTGATTCCTAATAGGAAAAAGATGTAATAATATATAAGAACTTAATTTGAAGATAATTGTATGTACGGGCTATCGGTTCGCACTTGAAAGGGAAAAATATGCCGAAAGAAACTACTGCTCAGTGGATAGAAAGAAAGATACCTAAAAAAACCAAGCTGATAAATGTTGCGGCGGGTAGGGAAAAAGCCGATACGGTTATAAAAAACGCAAGATATGTAAATGTATTCACGAACGAAATTTGTAAGGGAGATATTGCAATATCGGGCGGTCTTATTGCGGGAATAGGTGAATACGAGGGCGAAAAAGAAATTGATGCAACGGGTAAAATCGTAACCCCCGGTATGATAGATGCACATATTCATCTTGAAAGCTCACTTGTTTTACCGAGCGAATTTGCAAAAGCCGTTGTTTCTCACGGTACTACTACCGTTGTGGTTGACCCCCACGAAATTGCAAATGTTATGGGTGCTGACGGTATTCGTTATATGATGGAGGCTACCGAAAATTTGCCTATTGATGTTATCTTTATGCTCCCGAGTTGTGTTCCCGCAACCCCTATGGATGAAAGCGGTGCTACACTAACCGTTAAGGATATGGAGCCGTTTTATGAGGATTACAGGGTGTTGGGACTTGCCGAAATGATGAATTATCCCGGTGTCATAAACGGTCAAAGGGACACTGTCGAAAAGATACTTTTCAGTCAGCGTTATCACAAGAAAATCGACGGCCACGCACCCGGACTTTCGGGCAAAGACCTTAATGCTTATATTGCCGCTGGTGTTTATTCCGACCACGAGTGCGAAACGCTTGAAAACGGACTTGAAAAATTAAGGCTCGGTCAGTATGTTATGATAAGAGAGGGTACTGCCGCTAAAAACCTTAAAGCATTAGTACCGCTTCTAAACCGAAAATACAGTGGCAGATGTATGTTTGCGACTGATGACAAGCACCCGAGCGACCTACTCGAAAAGGGACATATCGACTTTATTGTCCGCCGTGCTATCCGCTACGGTGTTGACCCGATTACTGCGGTAAAGGCGGCAAGCTTTGATGCGGCAAAGTATTTTCTTCAAAATCATAAGGGCGGTATCGCACCGGGACTTGTTGCCGATTTGGTGATTGTCGATAACCTTAACGATTTTAATGTCGAAAAGGTTATTAAAAGGGGCGAGGTTGTATTTGCGGACGGAAAGGTTGTTGAGTTTTCTTCTAATGTGTCAAAGGAATTAAACGATAAAGCCCGTGATACATTCCGTTTGGAGAAAACCGTTCCTAATGATTTTGCCTCAAAAAAGAGGGCAACTATTCAAATTATAGCAGGAGAAATTATTACCGAAAATGCGGGATATAACGACAAAATTGATGTCGGTAACGATATTTTGAAAATTGCGGTTGTCGAAAGGCATAAAAATACAGGTCATATAGGTATAGGCTATATTAAGGGCTACGGACTTAAAAGCGGTGCCGTTGCTACAAGTGTGGCGCACGACAGCCACAATATTATCGTTGTAGGCACAAATGACTCGGATATATCCTTTGCGGTAAACCGAATAAGAGAAAACGGCGGCGGAATTGTTGTTGTAAACGAAAAAAGGGTTGTATCGGAATTACCTCTTCCTATTGCCGGACTTATAAGCGACAAGCCTATTATGTGGGTAAACGAACGGCTTGAAAATACCAAAAATTCGGCGTACTCTCTCGGTGTTTTCGATAACATTGACCCGTTTATGACACTTTCATTTATGAGTCTTCCCGTTATTCCGAAACTTAAAATTACTACAAAAGGTATGTTTGATGTAGAAAAATGGGAGTTTTGTGATGAAGAATAAAATTGATTATGGTTAATTGACAATATGTCTTTTGTAATATATCATATATAGTATCTGATTTTTAGAAATTGAGGGAGAAAAAATGAGAAATAGATTAGTTAAATCAATAGGTTGTATTCTTGCGGTGGCTATGCTTATTATGTCTTTTGCCTCTTGCGGTAAGAAAAAAGAGGTTAAGGCTAATGTTGACAC
This sequence comes from Ruminococcaceae bacterium UBA1741, assembly GCA_002315685.1. Taxonomy (GTDB): domain Bacteria; phylum Bacillota; class Clostridia; order Oscillospirales; family Acutalibacteraceae; genus UBA737. The sequence goes on along the minus strand of DCHX01000012.1, from coordinate 3,658 downwards.
AAAAATAACGGCTACTTTTTTAGGTGTTAAGGACTATAAAAATGCTACAAGAGATATGGTTCTTACCGATAGTAGCGCTATTTATCAGTTTGAGGTTGACGGCGAAACAAAGGAGTATTCGGTTAAGTGCAGTGAGGATGATTATTCTATCCAAAACAGGCTTATGATGGGTTATAAGTATGCGATAGAGGTTGAAAATAACCAAGTTGTTTCGGCTGAAATTTTAGATAAAGATGATATAAACGGTGTTGTAAGCGGATATACCGCCGGTAAAAAAACCGTTAAAAACTTTTTGTTTACCGCATCCTCGCTGTTGGGTAAAGTAAGCTATGTTTACGGTGGCGGTTGGAATTTTCAAGATGACGGCAGTTCGTATATGTCCCGTACTATCGGTATTTCTCCGACTTGGGAAAAATTTTACAAAACGACTGATGAAAACTATTCCTTTGAAAAGGATACATACCCCGATAACGAGTGGAACACATTTTATTATGCAGGTCTTGATTGCAGCGGTTATGCAGCTTGGGTATTATATAATACTCTTTATTCCGAAACCGAAAAAGAGGAGGGCTTTGTAACCTCCTCAACAAAGATGGCAAAATCTCTTGCCGATGCAAATTTAGGAACCTTTGAGCATCCAACCGAAACTGATTACAGGGCAATCGTTGACAAACTACACGCAGGTGATATAGTAAGTCTTGCAGGACATGTTTATATCGTTTTAGGCGTTTGCGATGATGACAGTATGGTTGTAATTCACAGTACCGTTACAAAATCCGTTACCGATATTGAGGGCGGCGGTGTTCAAATTAGTGCCGTTAGTGTAAACGGAGATGACGATACCTCTTGCGATGCTTATAAGCTTGCCGATAAGTATATGAAAAAATACTATCCCGAATGGGTTAAGAAATATCCCGTTGTTATGAAACCCGCGAGTTACTATTTTAATTTCCCGAGCGACAGGGAAACAAGCGGTATCTTTACTTGGAATACTGACGAAAGCGGTCTTGAAGACACAGAAAATGTAAGACAAATGTCAGCCGAACAAGTGCTTGAAATGCTTTTTGATAAGTAAGTTTAGGAGTATTTTATGGAAAAGTGCGGAAAGAATTGTTGTGCGGTTTGCGATAGACTTGATGAATGCGGCGGCTGCGATAAATGCGGTGGGCATCCGTTCGGCGGAAACTGTATCGTTACTACCGCCTTAACAAAAGGCGACAGCTCGTATTTTGAGGATTTGAAAATTAAGCTTATAGACACAGTAAATTCGCTTTCTATCGAGAATTTACATATTAACGAGCTTTTTTTGCTTAACGGATTTTATGTAAATTTAGAATATCCTCTTAAAAACGGTCAAAAGGTTAAATTTCTTAATGATAATGATGTTTATTTGGGAAATCAAATCGAAATAAAAGACAGCGACAGATGTTTAGGTGTTGTAACAAACGGCGAAATTTTAGTTGTTTGCGAATACGGTTGTATGGGCGAAAATCCCGAACTGCTATTATACAAAAAGCTGTAAAATTTTATCTTGGCGGTGTTGTTATGAATGATATTGTAACAATTAAAAATTACGAAGAAAAACGGCGGGAGCTTGTTGAGAAAAACTTAAATCTCCACGGACTTGTTATGCGTGAGGACGAAAAAAAGGTCGATAATTTTTTGTCGGAAATAAAAAAAGAATGCCTTAAAAATGCGGGTAATGATATTTATGATATTCCCGTTTTGACCGATAAAAACCTTATAAACAGTAGGCTTTACGGCTTTTGCTCTCGCTTGCCTAAGGGTGCCGACCTTCATGTTCACGATATGGCGCTTTTGCCCTTTCGTGAGCTTGTAAAACTGCTTTGCGAATGTAAGGATTTTTGTATAAACGCCGATAAAAAGTCCTTTGACCTTAAATTAGCAAATAGCAATAACAAAGTACCCGACGGCTATATCCGTTTTTGCGACGCTATTCGTGATAGCTACTATACCGCCGACGAATTAGTTGAGTATTGGACTGTTGTAGGTGCCGAAAAGAGCGGTGTGGGTGTTTGGGAATATTTTGAGGACTTGTTTAACAGACAAGCCGTAATGTCCGACAATGTTCCGTTCGCCGAAAAATATTATAACTATACTTTCAGATATTATGCAAAAAAGAATATAATGCATGTGGAAGTACATATAATGCTTACCGAGTCTATCGACCAAAGTGCCGAGTATATAAGGGCTATGCGAAAAGCCTACTACTCAACAAAAAAAGAGTACCCATACTTTACGGTGCGTGTTATCGGTGCCGGTGTTAAGGCGGACAGCGAGAATATTGATTTTACAAAAAAATGCTTTCTTAATGCTTCGTTCGTTCAGGAAACCGTTAAGGATGAAAGCGGTAATGACGGAAATAAAAACTTCCTAATCGGCTTTGACCTTGTGAATGAGGAGGACAAAAGCCTACCGCTTAAAAGCTTTGCAAATATGCTCTTGAAGGTTAAAAAGCAGTACCCCGATATGAAGCTTTATATTCACGGCGGAGAAAGTCTTGATGCAAAAAACGATAATTTAATTGACGCTTATTTGCTGGGCGTTTCAAGGGTAGGGCACGGACTTAATCTTTACCGCTATCCCGACCTCCATTCGAGGTATGTAAATTCCGAAATTTGCTTAGAGGTATGCCCTATAAGTAATCAGCGACTCGGCTACACGAAGGATATAAGAAACCACCCCGCAACCGAGTATCTGCGTTCGGGTATGGCAATTTCGCTTTGCTCGGACGACCCCGCTTATATGGAAAACGAAACGCTGACGGATGACTTTTTTGCGGGAATAATCGGTTGGAATTTATCCCTCGCCGACCTAAAACAGCTCGGCATAAACTCGATAATGTACAGCGGACTCGAAAAGGAAGAAAAAACCGCCTCGCTAAAAGCCTATAAAGAGCTTTGGAATGAGTTTATCAGCGAGATAATTAAAGAAAATAATCTATAATTACAGATAAAACATAATGCGGAGTGCTATGCACTCCGCATTCATTATACTATCGGGAAAACCGTTCTTTTCGAATCTTCATAACTACACAAAAAAATACAAGCTACGCCCAAAGGCATGGCTTGTGTTGTTTAATGTTTGAATAAATATTATTAAAAAAATGAAAACACTAAAACGGGAGAAATTTATTTGTTGCTTGTCAATGAAGCGTTTGCTTCGAAAACATGAAGCAGAAACCTTGCAGTTTCTATGAAGCACACCCGTTTATTTCCGTGTGCCGAAGGCACGCTTCGTTCAAAAAAACTCCCTTTGTCAGTAGGGTACGATGCCCACATCGTACCGAATACCCGAAAGGACAATATTAAACCTGTGGGCTGATGAAGGGCATCAGCCCCTACAAAACAAATTCTTTTTCAGTCGGTGTTTTTTGTCTTATGCCACAGCAAACACCGCCTTTCTATTATGAGTATATCATAAATATACTGTTTTTCAAGTGAAATATCCTCGCACTGCTCGGATGTGAAATAATTTACTGTCGTAAATTGTGAAATATTGCTTCACAATGTGAAATGAAATAAATCCCCAAACGCTCCGCAGAGCATTTCACACGCCGTAGGCGTATTTCACGCTCCGTAGAGCATTTCACAAATCCCGTAAGGGATTTATTTCGTTGAAAAAAAGCACCTGCCGA
>DCHX01000001.1:18524-22060 GCA_002315685.1 Ruminococcaceae bacterium UBA1741 | reverse complement strand
AGGAATTAGTCGCACTCAATGGTATAGACTTGCTCAATAATAGCGTTACACTTTCTGTTACATTTTCTGTCCATTTTCTCGATTTGTTACAGAAAGTTTATGTAACACGAAAAGTATCAAACCTAATTCTGTTACATTTTCTCACCCTTAAAAATAAGTTTATGGACAAAAGTGTAACAGAAAATGTAACACAAGAATCCGCTTAAATAAAGGGTTTATTAGTATTTTGTTACACAAACCATTTTCTTTTCTCTATTTTGAGTGAAATAAAAAATATAATAAAATATAAAGAAAAATAATATATAAAAGAATTTTGCATATTTTTCGTGGTTTCTGTAACACAACTCATTTTCAGCATCAAAAATATGAAAGGAAAATTGTTATGAAAAGAATAATTTATGTTTTTATGACACTAATGTTAATGTTCGGATTATGTTCTTGTGGAGAGTCCTCTAATCCTCAAACGAAAGAAAACTCGCCTACAAGCAAAATCATTTATGATAGTGAGATTGCTACTGTTGATTTTATAAAAGTTTCCGACTCGGTTTTAGAGGGAATGTTCGATATTTACTTAAAGGTCGAAAACAAATCAACCGAAAAATTTACAATGTACTTGAACGATGTGTCGATAAATGGTACAATGGTTGAAGTAGGAAGTGGAGTTCCTTGTGATGTTTTGAGCGGTAAAAACCGAACCCACGGCTTTTTCGGGAAATTAGAAAACATAGGAATAGCATCCACTTCCGAAATTAAAGAAATATCGTTTTCGATATGGTTAAGAGATTCCTCTATGAATGAGATTGAAACAACCGAACAACTGACTATCGAATTATAATAACGATTTTTAATTTGAACGCATAATTGCGATGTCCTCCGGGACTTTGTGATTATGCGTTTTTCTTTTTGGGAGGATTTTATGAAAGCAAATATTTTAGGAACACAATATCGGGTTTTATTCAAGAATTATAATGATGACCCCTTGTTCAAAGAAAGAGGAATAGACGGTTATCACGATTCTATCAGCAGAGAAATTGTTGTTTGTCGGAAGAAAACATCGCCTATGTGGGAAAAAGAAACAGAGGAATACTGTAAGACCGCCGAAAAAGAAATATTGAGGCACGAAGTTATCCACGCTTTTTTATCCGAAAGCGGATTAGATGCCTCGAGTTACATATACAACAACGGCTGGGCTAAAAATGAGGAAATGGTAGATTTCTTTGCTTTACAGTTCCCGAAAATCGTTGAAGTTTTTGAAAAATTAGGTTGTTTGAGGTGATATTGTGGACAAAATTATATCTACAATCTTTCAAAAAATACAAAAAGACCCTCATACTCTAAATTTGTATGAGGATGCTTTTGATGCGATTAAGATTTTTGCTCAAACGGATAAATGGGCTGCTTATCGCCGAAATGCTGAATTGCGTTCGCTTTGTGTAAAAGCAAAAAAGAACTCTAACGATTGGGAATTTATAGAGCGACTTGAAGAAATACGAAAAGAAAGTTATCACCTTGAGGCGAAAGATGTTTTTGACAGTTATCTCATTTTTCTCGAATGGAACAGACCGGCACAAAAGAAATTTTATATTCCTCGCCGCAAAAAGTTAAAAACACTTGTAGATGATTTGCAAGACCTCGCTGATAGAAAAATTGATTTTTTGGGAATTTCTCTCCCTCCTCGTGTTGGTAAATCAACTCTTTGTATTATGTTTATGACTTGGATTATGGGAAAATATCCAGATACCGCCAATGTTATGAGCGGACACAGTGATAAACTTACGGACGGATTTTATCAAGAAATACTTTCTATCATCACCGACCCTATAACATATCTTTGGCAAGAGGTTTTCCCCGAAGTTAAACTTGTCGGAAATTCTGCGAAGAATGAAACAATAGACCTCAACACCAAAAAGAGATTCCCCACGATTACTTGCCGCTCTATCGGTGGTACTTTAACCGGTGCCGTTGAAATCGGTGAGGAGGGAATATTATATTCGGACGACTTAATTGAGGATTTGGAAGAATCGTTAAATGTTGAACGATTACAGTCCAAATATGATGCTTACCTCAACCAACTTAAAGACCGTAAAAAAGACGGAGCGTTGGAACTTATGGTCGGCACTCGTTGGAATGTTTTAGACCCATTGGGAAGAATACACGACCAGTACGAAGATAACCCACGATATAGGTTTAGGGTCATTCCGGCATTAGACGAAAATGACGAGAGTAATTTTGATTATGATTATGGCGTTGGTTTCTCCACACAATACTATCACGATATGAGAAATTCAATAGATGATGCGACTTGGTGGGCAAAATATATGGGTCAACCTTATGTTAGAGAGGGTCTGTTGTTTCCGAGAGAAGAACTCAACTATTACAATGGCGTATTACCAGAGGGAGAATATGTTAAAAAAGCGGTATGTGATGTCGCTTGGGGTGGAGGAGATTCCCTTTCTATGCCTTTCGCATACATTTATGTCGGGGACGGTCTTGCGGTAGAATGCACACCCTCTTGGGCGAACAAAGTGCAGATTACGGCTTGTAACTGTTCCAAGAGCGGTTATAATCGCCGAAATTGGACTAAACACGGTAAACTTCCTTACATTAAATATGAAAAGGAAGTAGTAGCACCCGAACCGGTCGTTGTTGCTGATAAACTCTCGGTCAATGTGGGCGATGTAGTTAATTTCGTTGGTACGAAACATTACACCTCATCTTATCCGACCGGAGTAGGTAAAACTTGTAAACCCGGAAAAGTAAAGATTACCGCAAAACGAGAGGGCGGCACTCACCCTTACCACGCTATTGCAGTATCAGGCGGTGGCTCTACGGCTTATGGTTGGATAAATTCTTCCGACATCGAGGGCATCGAATCCGTTACGGCTCTCAAAAAAGGTGATACAGTTAAAATGATTAAAGATGCACCGGTTTACGGAAAATCTTATAAATTCTCATCGTGGGTTTATAACTGTACTTTGTTCGTAAGAGAGATTCAGGACTCAAGAGTTGTTGTATCTACCCAAAAGACCGGTGCCGTAACCGGTGCGGTCGATAAAGCATATCTAATTAAAGTTTAATCGGAGGTAAAATATTATGGAATTATTCAAACAGTTTATCAACGAATATGGCACAACCATTCTTTACGCTATCCTTACGGCTCTTGCCGGATATGTTGGTATATGGATTAAATCTGTATACACTAAATATGTCAACGACAAAACCAAAGAGGCGGTTGTTAAAACTTGTGTGAAAGCGGTTGAGCAACTTTATCACGACTTGCACGGAATTGAGAAGTATAATGAAGTGGTTAAAAATGCTACTGAAATGCTTTCTCAAAAAGGAATTGAAATTACGGAACTCGAAATTAAAATTCTCATAGAGGCAGCCGTTGGTGAATTTAATAATGTGTTTAATAAATCGGATTATGAATTAACCGAATAAAACGAAAAATACCGGGTAGAGCATTACACTCTACTCGGTATTTCTATTACAAGCCCGAAACATTCTTTAATGATAAAAAAGTTCGAACTCGTCAG
>DCHX01000001.1:18337-18494 GCA_002315685.1 Ruminococcaceae bacterium UBA1741 | reverse complement strand
TGGTCGAGGTGACAGGATTCGAACCTGCGGCATCCAGTTCCCAAAACTGGCGCGCTACCAACTGCGCTACACCTCGAAATATTAACTTTAATTATACATTAATAAAAAGATTAAGCATAGTTCAGTTTTGGGCCCAAAACCGGCAGCCAACCGCACT
>DCHX01000001.1:0-18251 GCA_002315685.1 Ruminococcaceae bacterium UBA1741 | reverse complement strand
AACCGGCAGCCAACCGCACTACACCCCGAAATATTAACTTTTATAATAATTTTTTATTGCTTTTTCTCAGCGCCAAGATATAATAACACACTTTTATAAAAGTATCAAGTGTTTTTTTGAGTTTTATCAACATTTTTGTAAAAATGTTGTTGAAAAGAATGTAACTATATGATATAATCTTATTTGTATTAGTATATATAATATTATATATATAGAAAATTAAGTTTTATCTTTATATATTTTTTAATGGGGTGTAATTTGATGGCAAATAATTCTTTAGAAGAAATTTGGATTGCTGTTTGCGAAGAATGTAAAAAAACCATCTCCGAAGTTGCCTTTGATTGTTTCTTCAAAGACTTAAAACCACAAAATATCGAAAACGGTAGTTTTGTTTTATCTCATACCAACGAATATATGTGTTCGGTTATAGAACAAAACTATATGGAATTGCTTACTTCCGCTATTAAAACGATTATGGGAATTGAGCTTGTACCTAAAATTGTTATTGAGGAGGAAGAAGAAAAAATTAAAAACGCCGAAATGTTCAGCGAAGGTCTTACTTTTGAAGATTTTTTTACCTTTGAAAACTTTATTGTCGGCTCTTCTAACCGATTTGCACAGGCGGCTTCATTTGCGGTTGCCGAAAATCCCGGTCTTATAAACTACAACCCGCTTGTAATTTACGGTCCGTCGGGTGTAGGTAAAACTCATTTAATGCTTGCTATTAAAAATCATATAAAGAAAAAATTTTCCAACAAAAAAATTGAATATACCCGTGGCGAAGATTTTACAAACCGCCTTATAGGTGCTATTCAAGAGGGTAAATTGGGACTCGGTACTATTGAGGATTTCAGGACTAAATACCGTACTACCGATGTACTTTTGATTGACGATATTCATTTTATTGCGGGTAAAGAGCAAACCCAAGAGGAATTTTTTAATACTTTTAATGCCCTTTATCAAAACAACAAGCAAATTGTAGTAACCCTTGACCGACCGCTTAAAGAAATTAAAACCCTTGACGATAGAATTCGTTCCCGTTTTGCGAGTGGACTTTTTGCGGATATTACTCCTCCCGATTTTGAAACAAGGGTAGGCATTATAAATAAAAAAGCCGAACAAAGCGGAATTTCGCTTGACGAAAATTTAGTTTTCTATATTGCCGAGCATATTAAGGTAAATACAAGGCAAATTGAGGGTGTTGTAAAAAAGCTTCAAGCCTACATAAATATACAAAATAAAACACCTAATATTTCAATAGTTCAAGGCTTTATTAAGGATGTAATAAATGATTCACAGCCCGAGCCTATTAAAATTGAAAAGATTATTGCCGAGGTGTCGCATACTTATAATGTTTCCGAGCGAGATATTCTTTCTAACAGAAAAACCGCTCCGTTAGTTCTTGCAAGGCAGGTTGCTATGTATATAGCCAGAGAAACAACCGAAATGTCTTATAAGGCAATAGGTGAAAGCTTTGGTAAAGACCATTCAACCGTTCTTTATAATGTAAACAAAATAGAAGAGTTTTTGAAAGATAAGCCTTATGAAAAAGAATTAGTTGAAGATATTATTAAAAATCTTAAAAGTATAGATTAGTTATCAACATTTTTAATGTTTATAAACATAATAGTTATCAAACGGTAGGTTAATAAAAAAAGTTGTTAGACTTATCAAATTTTTATCAACTTTTTTATTAACACCTAAAAATATCGTTTTTATTTAATAAAATGATATTTTTAACAGTTTTAACATTATTTACTACTACTGTTATTTTAATAAATTATTATTATAAAAAAAAGGATGAAAAAAATGAAATTTACAGTAAACAGAGCTGATTTTTTAGATGCTGTTTCAAAGCTTCAAAAGGTTGTAACAAATAAAACCTCTATGCCCATACTTGAAGGTATTCTTATTTCGGCTGAAAACGGTCTTTTAACTCTTGCTACATATAATCTTGAAATGGGTATGAAAAAGGAAATGTACGCCAAATGTGAAGAATCAGGCGATATTGTAATAAATGCCCGTTTATTATCGGATATTTTAAGAAAATTAAACGGTATTCAGGTTGAAATTGAATGTGATGACCGTTTAATGTGTCATATTTCCTGCGGAGAATCCACCTTTGATATTATGGGTATGGCTGCAAATGACTTTCCGGAAATGCCTTCTGTTTCGGAGGGTAGTAAAATTTCTCTTGACGGTAAGATTTTTTGTGAGCTTGTTAAGGGCACTATATTTGCAGTTTCTCAAATTGAGGGAACAAGACCTATTCTTACAGGTCTTAATATTAAAATAGAAGACGGTTTTATACAGTTTGTTGCTATTGACGGTTACAGACTTGCTATAAGAAGAGAAAAAATAAATATTTCCGAAAATATTGAATTTACCGCATCGGGTAAAGCTATAAATGAAGTTGTTAAGCTTATTGATGAAAATACCGAAAATGTTGATATTATTGTAGGTAAAAGACTTATATTATTTAATATTAACGGATATATTTTTATTGCCCGTTTATTAGAGGGAGATTTTGTAAATTACGAAAAAATTATTCCCGAAGAATCAAATCAAAAAATAACCATAAATAATCACGATATTATTGATTCTGTTGACAGAGTTTCGCTTTTAATTAACGATATTTTTTCAACCCCTATAAGATGTACCTTCGGTGTTGACAGTTTAATTCTGAATTGTGCTACCTCGGTAGGAAGAGCAAAAGAAAAAATAAATATTTCTCTTGAAGGAGAGGAATTTGAAATAGGTCTTAACAGCAGATATTTATGTGAAGCATTAAAAGCTTGTGATGACGGAAATATAATATTTAGGTTTAACGGTGCAAATTCGGGTGTTGTTATTACCTCGGCTGATGAAAATAATAAAGATTTCTTATATTTAATTATGCCTATGAGGTTAAAATAATGGAAATTAAAAAATTAAATATAAAAGAAGAATATATAAAACTTGATTCTGCTCTTAAATTTGCAAATTTTGTTGTTACCGGCGGTCATGCAAAAATTATTATCCAAAACGGAGAAGTTAAGGTAAACGGAGAAATTTGCACTATGAGAGGTAAAAAACTGCGTAGCGGAGATAAAGTTGAATATAATAATCAATTTTTTATTATAGAAAATGAAAATCAATAATATAAATATTAAAAATTTTCGTAATATAAGTGATATTAGTATTTTACCGGATGAAAATATGAATATAATATGCGGAGAAAATGCACAAGGTAAAACTAATATTATTGAAGCTATTTGGCTTTTTTCGGGTGCTAAAAGTTTTAGAAATAATAAAGATACCGTTTTTATTAAGTTCGGAGAAAAAAATTCTTTAATAGAATGTAATTTTGAATTTAACGGTGTTTCGAATGAAATAAAAATTAAATTTGAGGAAAACAAAAAAATTGTTTTCTTAAACGGAGAAAAATTAAGTTCTACCGCTTGTCTTGCGGGAAATTTCGGTGCCGTTATATTTTCTCCGTCGGATTTATCTATTGTTAAAGATTCTCCGAGTGTAAGAAGAAAATTTTTAGATGTTTCAATAGGACAGTTATATCCTCAATATATAAATTTTCTTAATTCTTATACAAAAGCCATAATTCAAAGAAATAAAATTATTAAAGATTATAAATTTGACAGTACATTATCGGTAATGCTTGATGTATTTGAAGAAGAAATTTCAAACTTAGGCGAAAAAATAATTAAATACCGAAAAAAATATATAAGTATTTTAGAAAAATATGTACCGGATATTTATTTAGGTCTTTCTGACGGCAAAGAAAATATAAAAATAAAATATATTTCAAATTTTCAAGATAATTTAGAGGAAAAATTAAAAGAATCAAGAAAAATTGATATGTTATCCGGGATTACTTCAATAGGACCTCATAGAGATGATATAGAATTTTTTATAAATGATATAAATGCAAAAACTTTTGGTTCACAAGGTCAACAAAGAAGTGTGGCATTATCTCTTAAACTTGCGGGTGCCGAGGTATCAAAAGAAATTTTAGGTGAATATCCCGTTTGTTTACTTGATGATGTTATGAGTGAGCTTGACCCGAAACGGCAAAATTATATTCTTAATCATATAAAAAATTGGCAGGTATTTTTAAGTTGTTGCGACCCTGCTAATACAAACGGTCTTAATAAAGGAAAAATATTTAATATTTATAAAGGCGGAATAAAAATATAATGTTTATCCATATAGGTAACGATTATATTATAAATGAAAAAGATATTGTTGCGGTTTTTGATATTGATAATTCAAGTATTTCGGTTAAAACCCGTAATTTTTTAAGCAAAGCCGAAAAAGAAGGTAAAATAATAAATATAGCAACTGATATTCCGCGTTCTTTTATAATATGTTCTACTGAAAAAAATGAACATACGGTTTATTTATCACAATTATCTTCTTCAACCCTTTTTAAGAGAATAAATAAAAAGATAAGAAAATTAGATTTTGATAACGAAAATTAAAATAATTCCGATTTTTTAGGTTGGTTTTATATAAAAAATATTAAAAATAAAGGAGAAAAAAATGAGCGAAGAATTGGATTTGCAGGTTACCGAAGCGTATGACGAAAGTTCTATTCAGGTTTTAGAAGGACTTGAAGCAGTTAGAAAACGCCCGGGTATGTATATCGGTTCAACAGGAGAAAGAGGTTTACACCATTTAGTTTATGAAATAGTGGATAACTCAATAGACGAGGCACTTGCAGGATACTGTAACAAAATTCTTGTTGAAATTCTTGATGAAAACATAATAAGAGTTACCGATAACGGTAGAGGAATACCTGTCGGAATACATCCTCAAAAGGGAATACCTACCGTAAGTGTAGTATTTACTATTCTTCATGCAGGAGGTAAATTCGGCGGAAGCGGATATAAGGTTTCGGGCGGTTTACACGGCGTTGGTGCATCTGTTGTTAATGCTCTTTCTTCTTGGTTAGAGGTTGAAGTAAAAGACGGTACCCACATTTATAAACAAAGATATGAAACAGGTAATATTGTAGAAGATTTGAATGTTATAGGAGATACTAACGAAACAGGTACTACCGTAACATTTAAGCCGGACCCGTCTATTTTTACCGATACTACTGTTTTTGATTATGATACTTTGCTTTTAAGACTCAGAGAACAGGCATTTTTGAATGCAGGTGTAAGAATAGTATTAAAGGATAACAGAAAAGATGCAGACACCTTTGAAAAAGAGGATGATTTGTGTTTTGAGGGCGGTATTAAATCCTATGTTGAATATCTTTTAGAAAAGGTTAAAAAAGACCCTATAAACGAAAAGGTTATTTATCTTTCGGGTAATAAAAATGACGAAACTGCCGAAATAGCTTTAATTTGGTCAACTGCTTACGATAATAAAATAATGTCGTTTGCAAATACCTTACATACTATTGACGGCGGTACACACGAACAGGCATTCAGGCAAACAGTAACCCGTGTTCTTAACAAATATGCTCACGATTTTAATAAAATTAAAGATTCTGCCGATAATCTTAAAGGTGATGATGTTTTAGAAGGACTTATCGCCGTAGTTTCGGTAAAACTTCCCGACGCACAGTTTGAAAGTCAAACCAAAGCAAAGCTCGGTAATACTTCGGTAGGTCAATTAGTTCGTGATATTACAAACGACCAACTTTACAGATTTTTTGAAGAAAATCCGAGCGAGGCTAAAATAGTTATTGAAAAAGCTATTGCGGCATCAAATGCAAGAGAAGCCGCACAAAAAGCAAGAGATGCTTCAAGAAACAAATCGGGAATAAGCGGAAAAACAAGAATGCCCGAAAAACTTAAAGACTGTATTTCAAATGATGCTACCAAAACCGAGATATTTATTGTCGAGGGAGACAGTGCAGGAGGTAGCGCAGTAGAAGGCAGAAATTCAACATATCAGGCAATACTTCCGTTATGGGGTAAGATGCTTAATGTTGAAAAAGCAAGAGAAGATAAGGTTTACGGAAATGAAAAATTAACTCCCGTTGTTGTAGCACTCGGCACGGGAATCGGAGAACATTTTGATATAACAAAGCTTCGCTACGATAAAATTGTTATTATGGCGGATGCCGATGTTGACGGTTCTCATATCAGAACACTTTTACTTACATTTTTCTTCCGTTATATGCCCGAGCTTATTAAAGAAGGCCATATTTATTTAGCTCAACCGCCTCTTTTCAGAATTGCAAAGGGTAAAAAATATTTTGATGCCTTTACTGAGGAAGAAAGAGATAAATATATAGAAGAATTAGGCGGAAATGTTGATGTTCAGCGTTATAAAGGTTTAGGTGAAATGGACCACGACCAGCTTTGGGAAACTACACTTGACCCCGAACACAGAACTATGCTTCGTGTTAATATGTCCGATGCCGCACTTGCAGATGAAGTATTTACTATGCTTATGGGCGAAGAGGTTGAGCCGAGAAGAAAGTTCATAGAAGAAAATGCTGTATTTGCAACTGATCTTGATATTTAAGGAGGGAATAGAAAATGCCAAAACAGGAAAACATTTATTGGCCGGAAGACGAAAGAACTAATATTAAACCGGTTGAAATTGTAGATGAAGTTAAAACAAGTATGCTTCAATATTCTATGTCGGTATTGGTAGGTCGTGCTATTCCCGATGTAAGAGACGGTCTTAAACCCGTTCACAGAAGAATACTATATACTATGTATGAAAACGGACTTACCCCCGATAAAGCATATAGAAAATGTGCTGATACTGTCGGTGCCGTGCTCGGTAGATACCATCCGCACGGTGATACCTCCGTTTACGACGCAATGGTGCGTATGGCGCAGGACTTTTCTCTTCGTTATACCTTAATTGACGGACACGGAAACTTCGGTAATATTGACGGATATACCGCCGCTGCATACAGATATACAGAGTCAAGAATGAACAGACTTTCATACAGTATGCTTGACGATATTGATAAAGAAACCGTTGATTTTCTTCCTAACTATGATAACCGTTTGGAAGAGCCGGAGGTTTTACCGGTTAGATTTCCGCAGCTTCTTGTAAACGGTTCTTCGGGTATTGCCGTTGGTATGGCTACCGAAATACCTCCTCATAATTTAGGGGAAGTAATTGACGGTATGTGTTGCCTTATTGACAATCCCGATGCAGAGCTTCAAGATATTTGTCAGTATATTAAAGGTCCCGATTTTCCAACCGGCGGTATTATTATGGGAAGAAGCGGTATAAGAGCCGCTTATGCTACCGGCAGAGGAAAAATAGTCATAAGAGGCAAGGCTGAAATAGAAGAAACCAAAAACGGACATTTCAGAATTATTATTTCGGAAATTCCTTATAAGGTTAAAAAGCAAGACCTTGTTAAATCTATTTACGATTTAGCGGCTGAGAAGAAAATAGAGGGCATTGATGATGTTGTTGACTATTCTTCAAAACGCGACGGCGGTATCAGAATTATAGTTGACCTTAAAAGAGATGCAAATCCTCAGGTTGTTCTTAATAAGATTTATAAAAATACCGCTTTACAAACCACAATAGGTGTAATTTTACTTGCAATAGTAAACGGTAAGCCTCAAATTTTAACTCTTAAAGAAATGCTTACAAATTGCATTGATTTCCAATGTGATATTATAAGAAGAAGAACTATTTTCGATAGAAAAAAAGCTGCCGAAAGAGCACATATTTTAGAGGGACTTAAAATTGCGCTTGATTATATTGATGAGGTTATCTCAATAATAAGAAAGAGCAAAACCATCCCCGAAAGTAAAGAGGCTTTGACCGAAAGATTCGGTCTTGACGATATTCAAACCACCGCTATTGTTCAAATGCAACTCGGTAAGCTTGCGGGTATGGAAAAGCAAAAAATCCTTGATGAATTAACCGAAAAGCTTGATTTTATCAAGGAATGTGATGCTATTCTTGCTGACGAGAGAAGAATACGCGATATAGTTAAAACCGAAGCACTTAATCTTCGTGATAAATTCTCCGACGACCGCCGTACCGAAATAAGCGATGTTTTAGGCGAGGTTGATATTGAAGACCTTATTCCCGAAGAGGAATGTGTTATCACAAAGACCGTAAACGGCTATATTAAACGGCTTCCGTCAGATACATATAATGTTCAGCACCGTGGAGGTCGCGGAATTACGGGTATGACCACAAGAGAAGATGATGTTGTTGAGAATATGTTTGTATGCTCTTCACATGATAGAATTATGTTGTTCTCAAATCTCGGCCGAGTATATAGAATTAAGGCTTACGAAATACCCGAAGGTTCAAGAACAAGCAAGGGTATGAATGTAATAAATGTTGTACCTTTAATGCCCGAAGAAAAGATTACAATTATTATTCCCGTTACCGCAACCGACGAAGAAGAACGCTATATTTGTATGATTACCAAAAAAGGTATTATCAAGCGTACTCGCCTTTCCGACTTCAAAAACACACGAAAGAGCGGTATTATTGCGCTTTCTCTTGATGAAGATGACGAGCTTATGACCGTTAGAATGACAAGCGGTAACGACAATTTGCTTGTTGCTACAAAAAAAGGTCTTGCTATTCAGTTTAATGAAAATCAAGCTCGTTCTATGGGCAGAACCGCAAGAGGTGTTAAGGCAATTACAATGCGCGAGGGCGACAATGTTGTTGATATGGCTATTTGCAACGAAAACTCGAAAATTTTGACCATAACCGAAACAGGTTACGGCAGAATTTCCGATATTTCCTGCTACCGTCTGCAATCCCGCGGCGGTAAAGGTCTTACCAACTATAAGGTTTCAAAATACGGTGATGTTGCGGCTGTTTCTCCTGTTACAAAGGAAGAAGACATCATAATGATTGCCTCTAACGGTATAATTATCCGTATTTTTGCGGGTGATATTTCCGAATTTGCCCGTCCCGCAAAGGGTGTTCGTGTTATGAGAGTAGGCGAGGGCGAAAAGATTTTGTCTGTTGCTCTTGCGGAACACGATGAAGCCGAGGTAAATGAAACACCCGAAGAGGCTGAGGCCGACGCAGGGGTTGTTGAGGAAGAAACTAACGAATAATTCAGAAAGCGGGTACTTTAATGGACGAAAACCAAAATAATAAAGAAACCCAAAACGAAAATTTCTTTGACAACGAAAACGAAATCCCGAGCGAAAACAAGGACGAAAGTAATGAAAAAACAACCGAAAACGGCGAAAATCAAATTTTTCATTACGAATACGGTTATTTAAGTAAAAAAGAAATGCAAAAAACTCAAATAAGGGGAGTGGCGACAACAATCGCCATACCCTTACTTGCGGTGCATCTTATTTCGGAATATTGGTCGCATATTTATTTGTTTATAGCATCTTCTTTTGGAATTTCAAGAGAAAATGCCGCAAATTTTGCAAACAACAGCGCAACAAGACAAATTTTGCAGATATTTTTGTCTATAATGATGTTTATACTACCGTTTGTGATAGCGATTAAGATATCAAAAAAAACCGTTTCGAGTGTGGTATCTCTTAAAAAGCCTAAAAAGGAACAGTTTTTCCCCTACTTTTTATTAGGATTTTCATTTTGTTTTATTGCAAATGTCGCCGTTTCCCTTTCCTCGTATTTTTTCGAGAGCTTTGGGGTAAATTACAAGGTTGATTTCGGAGATAATCCCGAGGGCTTTTACGGATTTTTATTAACCGTTATCGCAACTGCCGTTGTACCGGCATTAGTTGAGGAATTTGCTATGCGAGGAGCCGTAATGGGACTTTTACTGCCTTACGGAGAGGGTTTTGCCATACTTGTTTCTTCGCTTTTCTTCGGGGTAATGCACGGAAACTTCGAGCAAATGCCGTTTGCTCTCTTGGTAGGTCTTATTTTAGGATATATAAGGGTTAAAACCGACACCCTTTGGGTTTGTGTTTTGGTGCACGGGGCTAACAATTTAGTGTCCGTTATTATAGATTATCTTTTGGAAAATTATTCCTCCGACATTATCTCTTTTGCCTATAATATAGTGATTTGCGTATTCATTATTTTATTCGTTTTTGCAATTTTTCTTATACAAAAACAAAATTTTGAAAAATTTTCGTTTTCTTTTTGTGAAAAGTGTGATATTATAAAAAGAGATAAATACAAATGGTTTTTCACCTCGGTATTTGTCATAGTTGTTATAGCGTTATATTTATTAAAATCTTTTAAATATTTTTATTAGTATTTTAGGGGGATTGTTATGTTTTCACTTTCCGGTTTGGGTTTAGAACCTTCTTCTATGAAAACTGCGCTCACAATGTATTTTCTAATAGGCACCTTAATTATTTTCTTTTCAATTGTGCTGTATTTTATGAAATCTATCGGCATATATAAAATGGCGGAGGAAACAGGAATTAAAAACAAGTGGTATTCCTTTGTTCCGTTTTTAAGGGAATACACTTTGGGTTTAATTGCTACATATAAGAAGAGTAATAAAAGAACATTGGGCTCGGCACTCTTTATTTTAAGAAGTGCTACGGCGGCGCTTGGCTATGTAACGACCATTTTGTTTATTGCCGGCGGCGTTGATACCTTGTTTAGAGCTGACGAAATTCTTGTAAAGGGCGGAACGGTTTCGGTTAATGTTGTGATTTCGCTTTTGCTACCTGCAATATTTTTGTGTTTGTTCTCAATTACGGCTCTTGCAACAAGAATAATTTATATTGTTACTCTTGCAAAGGTTTATCATTCCTTTGATGCGTCATTTACCTTCGTATTTTTGTTTGCATCTATTTTACTTCCCGTTATTGCGGACTCCTTCTTTATCTATATTGCAAGTAAAAACAGACCGTTTTTCTCCCCTATGATGCAAAACAGCAGTTATGTAGGTTTCTGATAAATGCAAAGCAGATTTATGCTTGATGCTATTGCCCTTGCAAAACAAGCTTTGGCGGAGGGCGAAATCCCCGTAGGCGCCGTTATTGTTAAGGACGGCGAGGTTATTGCTACCGGTAGAAATAGGCGTGAGGAGAAACATAATCCCCTATCCCACGCTGAAATCGAAGCTATCAACAATGCCTCAAAGCGTTTAGACGATTGGCGACTTGACGGATGCACTATCTATGTAACATTAGAACCGTGCATTATGTGTATGGGTGCTATTATAAATGCGAGAATTGATACTCTTGTTTTCGGTGCCTTTGATTTAGAAAAAGGTTGCGCCGACAGTGCTATGAACGCAAAACAAACATTATCCCTGCAAAAGCCCGAAATTTTCGGTGGAATAATGGAGGATGAATGTTCAAAAATATTAAAAGATTTCTTCAATTCGGTGAGAAAAAATGAAGAATAACAAAGATAAAATAATTGATATAATAAATCAAAGCGGTATAAAAGACGCCTCTTGTTGCGCCTTTTTACCGCTTTTGCCGTATTTATTGGAGTGCAGGGCAAAAAACAGACTTCCGAAAAATGCAAAAACTGTTATTACCTGCGTTTTTCCATATAAGGTTAAAGAAAATCCACCTAAAAACATTTCAAGATATGCGGCGGTGCCCGATTACCATAAGGTTTTAGAAAATTATCTTGCTTTGGCAACTGACAATTTAAGAAATGCCTTTTTGGGTTATGAATTTGAATGGTTTGCCGACAATTCGCCCATTCCGGAGGTTAGAGCGGCGGCACTTTCGGGACTTGGTGTAGTGGGCGACAACGGACTTTTAATCACAAAAGAATACGGAAGCTTTGTTTTTATCGGCGAAATCGTTACCGACCTTTATGTTGAGTGTTTAGACGAATTAGGCGAGTGTTTACATTGTAAAATGTGCAAAACGGCTTGTCCTAAAACCGAAAACACCCTTTGTTTATCCGCTATCACCCAAAAAAAGCAAAATCTTAACGACAAAGAACTACAAATTTTTCTTTCAAACGACTACCTTTGGGGTTGTGATATTTGTGCGGAGGTTTGCCCGTTAAACAAGGACAAAAAAACCACCTATATTGAGGAATTTATCTTAGGTTACAGAGATTTTTATGAAAAAGGCGAGGATATTTCGGGCAGAGCGTACGAATGGCGGGGAGAAAAGGTAATTTTACGCAACTTCGACCTAAAAAACGGCTTTTAAGCTAAAAACATCAAACAGTTTAAGCAAACAAAAATAGAAAACAACCGAAATTATACCCGCAAGCCCTACTAAAACTACGGTAGGAAAACAAAAGAGATTTAATAGGGTAACGCTCAATAGAGTGCAAAAATACGCCGAGGTTATCGGGATTATTACGGTTTTTGTCATATCAAAATCGCAAAGTGTTGTTTTTGTTACGGCATTTAGGTTAAAAAATCCAGTATAGGCGTTTGAAAGATACATAACAAAGATAAACCCTTTAAGCCCGAATTTAGGAAGGCTAATAAAAATCAAAATATTTCGAAAAAGCGAGTCCGAAACCGAAAGCTTAAATGTAAAATTTTGTTTATCAAGTCCTTTCAGTATGCCGTCGCTTATGCTATCGAGATACATAAGAGGGACGATAGGAGATAAAAGCTTGATAAGAGTGCCGACATCCGCACTTTTATATACCAACAAACCGATTTCTTCGCCCATCAAAAAGAAAATGGCGGAAAATATGTAGGAACAAATTGCGGTAAGCGAGATTATTCTGCTCACAATACCCTTTACCACAAAAGTTTGGTTTTTTGCTTTTGCCTCCGAAAGCTCGGGAATAAGCAGGGTTGACACCGAGCCCAATAGGGTTGACGGAAAGAAAACAAGAGGTAGCGCCATTCCCTTTATCATACCGAACTGCGAAAGTGCGCTTTTGCCTCCGCCGTTGTAAAGTCGAAGTCTTTTCGGCACGATTACATTTTCAACGGTCCTCAAAAGAGAGTTCAGATACCTTCCCGAAGTAATAGGAAAAGCAATTCTTATTAGCTCTCCGCCGAGATTTTTAGAGTTGACAGTACTATATGTTGTAGTGTTTGCCTTATATTTGTCTGATAAATACACTATATAAAGGAAAAAGCAACTTAAAAATTCGGCCGCTGCATCGCCTAAAAACACTGCTCCGCAACAGGCGGTGAGCCCTTTGTAAAGCATTGCCCTTACCGCTACAAAAATTACCGCTATTCTTATTATTTGTTCGAATATTTGCGAAATCGCCGGTGGCGTAGCCTTTCTTCTTGCTAAAAAATACCCTCTGAAACAAGAGCAACAACCCATAAACGGTAAGGATATCGCCATAATTTTTAAGGATAATGAGCATCTTTCATCAAAAAGCAGGTTTTCAGATATAAAATCCGAAAAAACAAAAAGCGCAAAAAAGCTTATTAAGGCGATAAAAAGCGACAGCAATATTCCGTATCTTAATACCTTTTTTGCGGACCTAATATCGTTTGAAGCGAGTGCATTTGCGCAAAGTCTTGTTACGGCGGTTGAAATTCCGCTTGTTGCGAATGTGCTTGCCAAAACATAAACCGAAAAGCCGAGCTGATAAAGTCCCATACCCTCACTGCCGATAAGCGAAGCAAGCCAAACCTTAAAAATAACACCTATAAAACGAAGCGCCAAACCCGAAACGGTCAAAATGGCGGCGTTTTTAATAAAAACTGTTTTTTTCACAAAATCACCACTTAATAATATGCAAAATATTAAGTGTGAATACTAACGAAACGAGGAAAAGTTATGAAATCACCTCTTGCGGACAGAGTAAGACCCACCGATTTATCCGAGGTTGCAGGTCAAAAGGATTTAATAGGCGAAGGAAAGATACTGCGGAAGATAATTGAATCGAGAGAAATTCCCAACCTGATTTTCTACGGTCCTTCGGGAGTGGGCAAAACCACGGTTGCAAACATAATTGCAAAAACGGCAGGAAAAAAGCTTTGCTACTTAAATGCCACAACCGCTTCTACCGCCGACATTAAGGATATTGTTGGCGAAATAGGCAGTATTGATGCTGCTAACGGAATTTTGTTGTATCTTGATGAGATTCAGTATTTCAACAAAAAGCAACAACAAATTTTGTTGTCATACATTGAGAACGGCGATATTACCTTAATTGCTTCAACCACCGAAAATCCGTTTTTTTATGTGTACAATGCAATTTTAAGCCGTTCGAGCGTTTTTGAATTTAAGCCTCTTGCGCCTAATGACATAGTTCCCGTAATTATCAGAGCGAACGGGATTTTGTCAAAGGAAAACGGCGAAGAAGTTACAATTTCCGACGAATTAGCTCTTAAAATTGCAAGATGTGCCAACGGCGATGTAAGACGGGCGCTTAATATGCTTGAACTCTCTTCGATGCTTGCAAGAGCCGATAAGTCCGCCGAAATATCAGACGAGGTTGTTGAACAAATACTTTCGGAAAACTCGGTTAGATACGATAGAGAGGGCGACGAGCATTATGATATAGTTTCCGCTTATCAAAAGTCTATGCGAGGCTCCGATGCCGATGCGGCGCTTCACTATTTAGCAAGACTGTTAGCGGCGGGGGATTTGCCGAGCGCCTGTCGAAGACTTATGGTTTGCGCTTGTGAAGATGTCGGACTTGCCTATCCGCAAATAATACCCATTGTAAAGTCGGCGGTGGATATTGCAAATGCCGTGGGACTTCCCGAGGCGAGAATACCTCTTGCCGATGCGGTGATACTTGTTGCAAACGCGCCAAAATCAAATTCCGGCGAAAGCGCAATAGATTTAGCTCTTGCCGATGTTGAGTCGGGAAATTTAGGTGCGGTGCCGAGAACTCTCCAAAACAAGCATTTTGACGGCGAAGAATCGGCTGTAAAGGGACAAAATTATAAATATCCTCATAATTTTGAAAACCATTATGTTAAGCAACAATATTTGCCCGACCGAATCAAAAACAAAAAATATTATGTTTACGGCGACAACAAAAACGAGCAAACCTTTAAGAACTATTGGGATAAAATAAAAGGGAATAAATAAAGAAAAAGCGCAAACAATAATCTTGATGTTTCACGTGAAACATTGAGAGGATGGAACAAATGGAAGTTTTTATGAACTGCTTAAAAGCCTTTGTTGTAGGCGGTTTTTTGTGTTTAATCGGTCAAATTCTCATTGATTATACGAAGCTTACTCCTGCAAGGATTTTGGTTTCCTATGTTGTTGCCGGTGTGGCGCTCACGGGTATCGGGGTATATAAACCTCTTGTGAAGTTTGCGGGTGCGGGTGCCACCGTTCCGTTGACAGGATTCGGATACTGTCTTGCGACGGGCGTTGAAAAAGCGGTTGATGAGTACGGCTTAATAGGTGTTCTCACGGGAGGGCTTACCGCAACCTCGGCAGGAATCACGGCGGCGGTTGTGTTTGGCTTTTTAGCCTCGCTCGTTTTTAATTCGGATGACAAATAATTTCTACCGAACAATTACGAAAGTATCGCTTGTAGTGTTAAAAATCGCTTTGTTGCGGTGCTTTTTAATTGTTTGTTAGGCAAAATACAATTTTTCCCAAGCAATAATTTATTGTTTGGGCTTTTTTATGTTTACTTTTTCGATAGTATTTGTTATAATGTTTTTGCAAATGTTTCACGTGAAACATAAGATTACTATATATATTATATAATATATATAATATTATATATACATATACTTTGCGAATGGAGAGAAAAAGTTGGGAAAGATAGTTTCTATCGTAAATCAAAAGGGCGGAGTCGGAAAAACAACCACCGCCGTAAACCTTGCCGCAGGTGTCGGAATTTTAGGCAAAAAGGTACTGCTTGTTGATGCCGACCCTCAGGGAAACACAACAAGCGGATACGGAATAAACAAAAAAGATATTTATGCTTCGTCTTATGAACTGTTGATAGGACAAGCCAAGGCCGAAAACACGGTAAAAAAGACACTTTTCAAAAATGTTGATATTATCCCCGCCTCTATCAACTTAGCGGCGGCGGAGGTTGATTTAATCGAGAAAGATCATAGAGAAGCACAACTGAAAATGGCATTATCTCCTTTAAGAGAAGTGTATGACTACATATTTATCGACTGTCCTCCCTCGTTGGGACTTATAACTATAAATGCGCTAAATGCAAGCGATACCGTGCTTGTGCCTATACAGTGTGAATATTTTGCTCTTGAAGGACTCTCGCAGCTTGTGGCATCGGTAAGACAGGTAAAGCGCCTTTATAATCCTATGCTTGATATTGAGGGTATCGTGCTTACAATGTATGATGCAAGACTTAATTTGACGGGGCAGGTTGTTTCCGAAATAAAAAAATACTTTGCAAACAAGCTTTACAAGAGCGCTATTCCCCGTGCGGTCAGACTGTCGGAGGCGCCGAGCTACGGACAACCGATACAATATTACGATAAACGCTCAAAGGGTGCTGATGCGTATAATGCACTCGCAAAAGAATTTTTGAAGAAAAACAGGAGATAAGAATATGGCAACTAAAAAAGGTGGACTCGGCAGAGGTCTTGAATCGTTGTTTAATGAAAATGCTACCGAAACCGAAAAGGCGGTAAATGTAAGACTTAACGATATTGAGCCGAACAGAAATCAGCCGAGAAAGGATTTTGACGAGGAGGCACTTGCGGAGCTTTCCGAAAGCATAGCAAAGCACGGTCTTATTCAACCGATAGTTGTTCGTCCGACAAGCAACGGAACATACACTATTATTGCAGGTGAAAGAAGATGGCGTGCTTGCCGTATGGCAGGGCTTGAAAGCGTCCCCGTAATCGTAAAGGATGTTGACGAACGGACGGTTATGGAAGTGGCGCTTATAGAAAATCTTCAACGCGAAGACTTAAATGCGGTTGAAGAGGCGCTCGGATACAAGGCTTTGATAGATACATACAAGCTAACGCAGGAGGAAGTGGCAAAAAGTGTCGGCAAGTCAAGAACTGCGGTTACAAACACTATAAGACTTTTAGAATTAAAAGAGGTTGAACTTAATGCGCTGCGAGAGGGCAACATTACGGCAGGACACGCAAGAGCGCTTTTGTCAATAGATGTTGAGGATATTCGCATAAAAGCCTTTAATATGGCGCTTGCCGGCTGTTCGGTAAGGGATATAGAAAACCTCTCAAAGCAAGCCAAAGCCCCTAAAACAGGCAAGACGGACAAGAAAACAACATATCACAAAGAGGTTGAGTTGGCTCTTGCGGAAACGCTCGGACGAAAGGTGCAAATCAAAGCAAAGGGTAAGAAGGGCGGAACTATTACTCTTGAATTTTTTGACGACAACGAGCTTAAAGAACTTGTGAAAAAGATTTCGGAGTAACATTTATGTCGTGGATACTTTTCTCCCTTGTTTCGATGTTCGGTTGGGGATTTGCGGATTTGTTTTATAAAAAATCCTCTGATGAAGAGGATAAGAGCGCATATTTGAAAATTGCAATTTGGGTTGGCACGGTAATGGGAATAACCTCGGTTTTTCTCACGCTTTTTACCGAAACGGGTTTTTCCTTTTCAAAGCTTATTAAAAATGCGTTTTTATATTCTCCGGCGGCTGTCGGCTATATCGCCTCGATGGTTATTGGATATGCGGGGCTCAGATATTTGGAAATTTCTATTATTTCGCCTGTTCAAAATGCCTCGGGAGCCTTCTCCGCCGTTGCAATGGCAACATACTTTTTGGCAACCGGTAAAATGACAGGCATTTTTAATGAGTTTTCAAGCTACGAGATAATAGGTACGGTTATTATTATTGTCGGCGTAATATCGCTGACATTTGTCCAAAAAGGCTTGGAAAACTCCCAAACAAACGCCGACAAGAAATATAAAATCGGCGCACTGGCACTGATATTCCCTATTTTGTACTGCGCTTTTGATACGCTCGGCACTGCGGCTGACGGTATAATCCTTGACGGCGATAACGGATTAGGACTTTCCGAGATAGATGTTCTTATCGTTTACGGATTTACCTTTTTTGCGGTAGCGGTTGTAATGTGGTTTGTTTTGCTGATTAAAGACAAAAAGGCTTACAACCCGTTTTGCATAAGTGAGTTAAAAACAAAGGGTGCGGCCGGACTTTTTGAGGAGGCGGGACAAATTGCCTATGTTTATGCTATGGCAAAAAATCCCGTTGTTGCGGCACCTATGATTGCATCCTACTGTATAGTAAGTGTTTTGCTTTCGGCTGTCTTCTTAAAAGAAAAGCTGACAAAAAAACAATACCTTTGCATAGCACTCGTAATTATCGGAATTGTGTTGCTCGGAATAGGCGAGGGTATTTCGGAAATGTAAAATGTGTCGTGGAGTAATGACAAATTGCCCCACGGCGCTTGTTTTTATGGGGTTTTTTAGGCAATTTTCAACAAAATGAAAAAAATGTTAAAAAAATTGAAAAAAATTGTTGACAACGGTAAAGAGGTGTGG
>DCHX01000022.1 GCA_002315685.1 Ruminococcaceae bacterium UBA1741 | reverse complement strand
GAAATGGCAAAAGACGAGGCTCGACACGGAAAAGCTTTCAAGGGACTACTTGATAGATATTTTAAATAATATTCCATAGAAAATAGTATTGCTTTATTGTGCAATACGCTATATATTGTGGTAAAAAAGGTATGGGTTTTTCCCATATCTTTTTTGTTTTTTGTGCTAACTTTGTGCTACTGCCAAAAAAACAACACTTGATTTGTGCTACTTTTTTGTGCTATAATTGTCATACTAAATATAGGGAGGTTATTATATGGATAAAAATGAAGATTTATGGCTGGAACCTATATCGTTTGAAGAATTAGTGAAAATTAATGCCGATACACCAAAAGAGCTACAAATGGAAGTTGTTGACACAAACTCTAATGATAGTGATGACATAACTGAAAAAGTGATAAGCAAAGAAGAACCGAAGAAAAAGCCGTATGATTTGCGCCGAAACGGTGTTGAATTAGTAAAAACCGATTTGAGGTATATTTATCAATTGTATCGCGGAGGAGGTTTTGTTTATCGCCTTTATCATAAAGATAGCAAGACCGATACTTTTGTGATGAAGGACCCCGCGACAATAGGTATTGTCGGTAAGAACGGAAAGGTTTCAAAAGGAAGCCCTTTTTTTAGTAAAGAGTCTGCCTATAGGCATATGCTGTCTGAGCTTGAAAAACTTGATAAGGATAAAGCATATAAAGGTAAAAATATTACATTTGGCGATGTTTGGGAGCAATACAAAAAATCAGAGCACGAGAAGGAAAATGAAACAATCCGCAGATATGACTCAATATTTAAGCATCACGTTTCTTATGAGTTTGGGAATAGGCCTATTAAGGAAATATTTCCAATAGATTATAATGAATATTTTGTTAAGATGTATAGAGATGGTGATGGACATGCCTCAAAGCAGGATGGCTATGCTTTTTCATATGTTGAAAGTATTTTGAAATATATTTGGCTGGTAATACACTACGCTTATAAAAAGTATTATCTTACTACCGACTACATTACAAGATTTGAAAATGAAATTAAAATGCCTTCAAAAATTAAGCCATCTGATAATAGACAAATAAGAGTTTTGACAACTGAGCAAATTTCAAAAATCAAGGAACTTTTGAAAGACACCGATTTTTATCTTCCATTTCTGATATCATTATTAGGTGGACTTCGCCCGGCCGAAACATTTGCTTTAACATTTGAAGATTTTGACTTTACAAAAAAGACAATAACAATTAATAAACAAGTCGTTGAGGAGTCAGGTGGAAAGCGCAAAATTAAGAAGCCTAAAAGCCAAATTAACAGAACAGTAGTTGTACCCGATATAGTTTTTGACGAAGTTAAAAAAAGAAAAGAAAGATTATTGAAAACTGACAAATTATTATTAGAGCAAAACAAAATTAAGTTTATTGATAATAGAGAATTAAAGAATGAAATTATTGACCAACCTAATTTTATAAATGTTGACGAAAAAGGCAGATATATTTCATCTCACTCTTTTTCAAAGAAAAGCAGAGAAATCAGAAATAACATTTGTCCGGACGATGATGAATATGAAGATTTCTCTTTTTACACATTCAGAAAGACTCACCTTTCCAATATGGCTACGGCTAATTGTCCTATCGGTGAACTAATGAAAAGAGCGGGACATTTAAAAATTGAAACTTTATATAAAAGTTATTATGCGACTACCGAGGCATCAACAGATAAATTGTCGGAAGCATTAGAAGAATTAACAAGAAAAATCAGATTTGCATAAAACATATCCCCCATTTCATTGCGAGATGGGGGATAATTTTGCATAAGGACAATTACCTATTAAGCGGGTTAATAAAAATAAAGCAAAGCAATCAGTCCGATAAACTAAAGTACAAACTTTTGGACACCGATGTGTGTAAAATTAGATTAAACAATTAAAAAGCGGGGAATTTTTAAATTTAAGATTTATGTGTTATAATAGAAAACAGGGAGAGTGATAGCGTGAAAATTCACGCTAAAAAAATATAAAGACGCCTGTTTCTCGCCTCTTTGGAGGCAACCGAAACAGATGCGATATAATAATCACCATTTCGGTGAATTTTTATCGCTTTTTGTGTCTTAAAGAAAGAAATGGTGATTATTATGAGAAAGCTATCTGTCAATAAAATAAAAGCAGTTATATTAGGCCACGCTGTAGCCGATGCTCTCGGCGTACCGGTAGAATTTTCTTCAAGAGAAGAACTTGACGAAAGTCCTGTAACTGATATGGAAGGGTTTGGAACATATCCTTATCCTGCGGGTTGTTGGTCTGACGATACATCAATGACGCTTTGCGCTCTCCATAGCTTATCGGATGGGGAACTAAATTTTGACGATATTATGCAAAATTTCGGTAAGTGGTATTATAAGGATGAATTTACACCTACCGGTGAACTGTTTGATGTGGGTAATGCTTGCAGTACGGCTATTGATAATTATTTTAAGAAGCATTTAGATGCCGAAAACTGCGGACTGAAAGGTGAAAACTCAAACGGCAACGGCTCGCTTATGAGAATATTACCTTTTTCCTTGCTTTTCCCGAATGATTACGAAGTAATATATAAAGCATCGGCACTAACTCACGCACATTTGCGTTCAAAAATGGCTTGTTTAATATATACTATGGTGCTAAACGAAATATTAAGCAATAATTCAAAGGAAGCAGTTATTCGGGGAATAGAAAAAGCCAAGGCCTTTTATGAAGAAGAACCCGAATGGGAATATTTTGAAAGATTACCGATAATTGATATACATACGAATATTATGACAAAGACACTGGCGAAACCGAAATATGTGAAGCAGAGCGCTACATCTATCAGTATTTCATTATCGAAGAACAAGATGCCGAACTGCTTCAAGAATGGACTGATGAAATTATTTATTATAATGAAGAATTAAATATTTACATTTGGGGTATTACCCACTTTGGAACTAGTTGGGACCATGTATTAACAAATATAAAAATTGAATTAGAAGGAGAAAATGAAAATGACTAATGAATTATGTGTTAATGCTTGGATTGGTAATCTTGAAAAATTTGAAAAAGGCATTATGCAAGGAGAATGGGTTGATTACCCTATTTCCAACGAAGATGAAAATGCTCTTATGGAACGAATAGGTATTAATAACATTGCCGAGGATAACGAAGGGGTATGGTTTACCGATATTGTGGACAATAATCAAAGAAGAGAAGAATGCAAATTAATGATAGAGGAGATAGAATAATGAAAAAATATATTGTTGAAACTTATGACGCTAATGAAACTTTATTACATAGAGAAGAACTAAGCAAGTTTGATTTTGGGCGAAAATTGTTATTGTTGTCGTTTGATTGTTCAGACATTACAATCGCCCATTTTTTTGATATTGCAACAGGCGAAAGCGAAAAGGCGCTTGATGTAAACGCGGTTCGGGATGTTATTTCAATATGGAATTATTTCTATAGTGGACTATATAACGAACAAACATTAATGATAAAGACCCTTGGGGTGGAATTCCACTATAAAATTGAGGAATAGAAAAACATAAGAATTTGAAGAAAGAAAAAAGTTGAAGAATAAAACCAGCCACCTTGTTAGCGATGAACAAGGTGGCTGGTTTTTTGTTGTATTCAAAGCACATCGAGAAGAATACAATATTTTGCCGAGAGTACGCTCTGGTCAAAACCGTCATCGCATTCCTGCCCCGACATAATAAGTATGACATTTTCGCATTAAAAATGAAAAATTAACCAAATTCAACATCGCACCCAAGGAAATTTCTGCCGGCTAATCTTGTGGCTTCAAGAACGGAATAGCCGCCTGCCGCCGGATCTACAACAATAGCGTTTGGGTTATCTTGGCTAACCGCTAATATTAATCTTCTTTGCAGTTCAACAGGTTTGGAATGTGGGTGGTTTTTCTTCACCTTTTCGGGCCAAATGTCCGGAATGGAATGGTCAGTCCAGTGGGTAGGCGCATTATGCCTGCATAATATCATTAGGTTTTCGGCGGTTTTGCGTGTGCGGTAGCCCATACCGAGTTTTTGCTTATCCCAAGTGATTGTATCAACAGTATGAAAATTCAAATCAAGACCATTTAACCACGCGCCAATACCTTCGCACAAGTGGAACCTGTCAATCCACAAAAATAAATAACCGTCTTTTTTTAGTACTCTATCAATTTGTGATAAAAAATCACGAATTATTTCAGTTGTCATTTGCGGTAGCGCTATTCTGTCTATCTGTCGGTTTTGATTACCGTATTTCATTTTGTCAAGGAGCCCACGATATTGTGGGTCAAAGAATACAATATCAACAGAATTATCAATAATGTTATCAAGCAAAGCCAAACCATCGGCTTTGTTTTTTTCGTTATATTGATAAATTTTCTCTTTTTGAATTTGGGAAATATATGTTGAACTGTTGCTAAATTTAATTTTCTTTTTCCAATCCGTAGCGGTATTTACGCTAATACCACAAATTTTAGCACTTTCTTTAAGTGTAAAACCTTTAGCCAAACAATTGTTGAATTTATACCAAATCGCATTATCTTTCCGGGACCGAAATTCTACCTTAGTTGTATTTGCGCAAAAAGATTTATGACAGTTATTACACCGATATCTTTGAACATTATTTTTTGAAAAACCGTTTTTGGTTGTTTCGTTAGAAAAACAATATGGACAAGAAGGATTCATAATATCACCATTATAAGAAATTGTGTTGATACTTTATCAACTTTTAACTGTGATAATATTATACTATTTTGGTTAAAATATCAACTGTTAATTGTGATAATATAGGAAATGTCCTTTATTTATAAAATATATAAGAAATATCGCAATTTCTTGCGAAAAATAATTGCGATTTTCCAAAGTTTATGGTAATATAATAATGTTAATTATGAAGGAGTGATTATTGTGATTTCGTATAAACCATTATGGCGTGAATTAGTAGAACGCGGTATGAGTAAAGTTGAGCTTAGAAAAATGGCGAGCATTTCCCCAAACACTATGACAAAAATGAGAAAAGACGAAGAAGTTGCGATGTCGGTGCTAAATAAGATTTGTGAAACGCTTCATATTCAGTACAGCGATATCGTGGAGTATATTTACGAAAAAGAAGAAAATAAGAATTCCAAATAAGTGTAAGTACAGACTTTTGTACAGTGATTTGTTTTATAATTATTTAGGGAGATAAAAATGGAGCTAATTAACAATATTGATAAAACCTTAAAAGATGATTTATCTGTTGAAATTAAAAAAGGCAGCAAAATATCTATTGCAGCTGCTTGTTTTTCCATATATGCGTTTCAAGAGCTTAAAAAAGAATTAAAAGATATTGAAGAACTTAGATTTATATTTACATCTCCAACCTTTATTAAAGAAAAGGCTCAAAAAGAGAAGAGAGAATTTTATATTCCTCGTTTAAATCGTGAAAAAAGCCTTTGCGGTACGGAGTTTGAGGTAAAGCTTCGTAATGAATTAACTCAAAAAGCGATAGCAAAAGAATGTGCCCAGTGGATAAAGGATAAGGTTAAATTCAAGTCAAATATCACCAACGAGAATATGGCCGGTTTTATGAATGTTGATGATAAAAACTATATGCCGATTAACGGGTTTACGACTGTTGACCTTGGTTGTGAGCACGGAAATAATGCATATAATTTTGTTCAAAAAGTTGAAATGCCTCTAACCCAATATTATCTTGACCTTTTTGAAGCAGTTTGGAACGATAAAAACAAATTACAAGAGGTAACTGATGAAGTAATTGAAAGCATTACTACCGCTTATAATGAGAATTCTCCTAACTACATTTATTTTGTAACTTTATATAATATTTTCAATGAATTTCTTGAGGATGTTTCGGAAGACGATTTACCTAACGAAGCAACCGGATTTAAGGAAAGCAAAATTTGGAATATGCTATATAATTTCCAAAAGGACGCAGTTCTTGCAATAATCAATAAATTGGAAAAATTCAACGGTTGTATTTTAGCTGATAGCGTTGGTCTTGGTAAAACATTTACTGCTCTCGCTGTAATTAAGTACTATGAAAACCGAAACAAATCAGTTCTTGTACTTTGTCCGAAAAAACTAACAAACAACTGGAATACATATAAAGACAACTATATAAATAACCCTATTGCATCTGACCGACTCCGCTATGATGTTTTATATCATACTGACCTTAATAGAACTCACGGAAAGTCAAACGGTCTTGACCTTGATAGACTTAATTGGGGCAATTATGACCTTGTTGTAATAGATGAATCCCATAATTTCAGAAACGGCGGTAAGATTTCGGGCGACGAGGACGAAAAAGAAAACCGTTATCTTCGTTTGTTAAATAAAGTAGTTCGTGCAGGTGTAAAAACGAAAGTTCTTATGCTTTCTGCAACTCCTGTAAACAATAGATTTACCGACCTTCGTAACCAAATTGCACTTGCATACGAGGGAAACACCGATATAATTGATGAAAAGTTAAATACGACACGCTCTATCAATGATATATTCAAAAACGCACAAAGAGCATTTAACGCTTGGAGTAGTTGGGACCCGGCACAAAGGACAACCGAAAAACTTCTTAAAATGCTTGATTTTGATTTCTTTGAAGTTTTAGATTCGGTTACCATAGCTCGTTCCCGTAAACATATTCAAAAGTATTATGATACAGCTGATATTGGAACATTCCCGACAAGGCTTACACCTATTTCGTTGCAACCGGCACTTACCGATTTAAAAGATGCTATTGGTTATAACGAGATTTTTGAGGAGTTAATGAAGTTATCGCTTTCAATATATACTCCGTCGCATTTTATTCTTCCGAGCAAAATAGAAAAATATGCAAAGTTATTTGATGACAACACAATAAATATTGGTTTTACGCAGGCAAACCGTGAGCAAGGTATTCGCCGTCTTACTGCAATTAACCTTATGAAGAGAATGGAAAGTTCCGTTTATTCCTTTGATTTGACCCTGCAACGAATAAAAGGCCTAATTGAAAAAACTATTGAGGCGATTGATGCTTTTGATAAGCAAAGTTCACAAGAGTTGGAACTAACCGATATTGATGATTTCAGCGAATTTGATTCAGAAGACCAAAACAGCGAAGATATGTTTTCTTTCGGCAGAAAGATTAAAATTGACCTTGCCGATATGGACTATGTATCGTGGAAAGAAAGTTTAGAAAAAGACCGTGAGGTTTTGGAACTTCTAAATCTTATGGTGGGCGATATTACTCCCGAACACGATACAAAACTTCAGGAACTTTTTGATGTATTAAAGAACAAAATTGAAAAGCCGATAAATGATGAGAATAAAAAGGTTATCATCTTTACCGCTTTTGCTGATACAGCCGAATATCTTTATGATAATGTAGGTCCGTTTATTAAAAATAATTTCGGGCTTGATACCGCTATGATAACCGGTTCTATTGAGGGCCGTACAACGGCTAATCTTAAAAAGAAAGACCTAAATACTGTTTTAACCTGTTTCTCTCCTGTGTCAAAGGACAAGCATTTGCTTATGCCTAATGATAATACAAACATTGATATTCTAATAGCAACCGACTGTATTTCAGAGGGCCAAAACTTGCAGGACTGCGACTATCTTATTAACTATGATATTCACTGGAATCCGGTTCGTATTATTCAGCGTTTCGGACGAATTGACCGTATAGGCAGTAAAAACAGTGTTATTCAACTTGTAAACTTCTGGCCTAATGTAACTCTTGATGAATACATAGACCTTAAAGCAACGGTTGAGACTCGTATGAAGATTGTTGATATGACTGCGACAGGTGATGACAACATAATAAGCGAGGAAGAAAAAGCGGACCTTGAATATCGTAAAAATCAGCTTCAAAAATTAAAAGAAGAAGTTGTTGATATTGAAGAAATGTCAAGCGGAATTTCCATTATGGATTTAGGGCTAAATGAATTCCGACTTGATTTGCTTGAATATGTAAAAACACATCCAGATATAGATAAAACTCCATTTGGTTTGCACGCAGTAGTGCCGGCGACCGATGATGCTCCTGCCGGTGTTGTGTATGTTCTTAAAAACCGTTCAAATAGTGTAAATAT
>DCHX01000004.1 GCA_002315685.1 Ruminococcaceae bacterium UBA1741 | reverse complement strand
CCACACCTCTTTACCGTTGTCAACACTTTTTTCAAAATTTTTTTAACATTTTTTATTTGCTTGTTTTTTGCACCATATATAGTATATATATACATATATTATCACTATTTTTTGGTAATAAAAGTTCTTTCCCGTACGCTGTATCTCGGTCTTTGCTTTATTTCACTTAAAATATTTTTCAAGCTTTTTGCCAAAACTCCTATATTTATAAGCACAATGCTTGTAAGCAAAAATGAAAACGCAATCCATAAAAAATTTTTATTCGAGCTTAAAAAAATCATAGTAACAAAACTTAAAAGGAAAAGCAAACCGGCAAGCGGGAACACAAATTCCAAAAGCTTATCCGAAAACCAAGAGGACGACTCGGTATATTTTTTTATCATAAAAAGATTTTTTACCGCCTTGTTATTCGATTCTTTTTCGGAAAAATACACTGCCGATTTCGGAAGTCCCAAATCAGATACAACCTCCGACACCGACAAATTACATTCATTATAACAGTTAAGCTCGTTTATTACCTTTGAAGATAACAGCATAAAATTCGAACGGCGGTTTTTGTTAGCTGAAATTATCGGCGCTTTAAGATGTTTAGTCAAAGCGAAAACAATATCGGCGCCGAATAAATATTCGTCTATCATTCGGTCAATAGCATTAAAGTCGATATTTATACTGCATTTCGAAACGATAACAATATCACAATTTTGCGATTCTTCAAATCCTGCCATAAGGCTGTTATCAAAACCGCAATACCTGCTTAATGTCATTCCCATGATTTGCGGATAATCATTTGAAAGGGAAATTATGGTTTTGTATGTGTTATCCTCACTTGCATCATCAATAAAAAATATACGGCTTTCGTTTGATATTTTCGAGGCGACCGACAGTTCTTCTATTTTGTCGAGCAAAACAGGTGCTACCATAAGTAGTTCTTTTTCGGCATTATGACAGGGCACTATTATATTTAATGTAGGTTTCATATAACTCCTCCTATGCGCCTATTTCAATAATTTGTCTTAATTTTTTAAGCGCAACCTTTTCAGCCCTCGAAACCTGAACTTGTGTCATAGAGAGCTTTTGCGCCGTTTCACTTTGGGTAAGTGCATTGAAATATCTGTATTTAATAATTCTTTGTTCGTTTTCTTTAAGCTTTTCTATTGCCATTTCGACTGTTATCCGATCGGTTAGTGCTTCTTCGCTTGTGTTGTCGGCAATATCCATTTCACTTTCTCCGTCCTCATTTGTAACGGTAAGCGAAACAGTTGACCTACAAGCGCAAAACGCCTCGGTTATTTCTTCCTTTGTAACCGAAAGTTTGTTTGCAAGTTCACCTATTGTAACCTCTCGCAAAAGCTCGTTTTCAAGCTTGGCTTTTTCTCTTGAAGCTTTTAGGTAGAGCTCTCTCACACTTCTTGAAACCTTTACCTCTCCGCCGTCACGGAAAAGTCGGCGGATTTCGCCTAATATTACGGGAACGGCATAGGTTGAGAACATAAGTCCTCTTTCTTTTTCAAATCCGTTTGCAGCCTTTACAAGTCCTATGCAACCCGCACCGTAAAGGTCATCATATTCAATGCCTTTGCCTACAAATCTTTTGCAAAGTGATGATACAAGCCTTAAATTTTCACTAACCAAAGCCTCTTTTTCGTTATTCTCTTGCAGTGCCATATCGTACCGAAATATTTTTTCTTAAAACAACAGTAGTGCCCGAGCCTAATTTTGAACGCACCTTTATCCCGTCCATAAAGCTTTGCATAACCGCAAAGCCGAGTCCCGCACGCTCATCCCCGGCGGTTGTGTAAAGCGGTTCCATTGCCTTTGTAATATTTTCGATTCCGACACCCTTATCACGAATTTTAACCGTCAGAAGATTATTTGAAATTTCGCAGGTTATGTAAATTTTTCCGATACTATCCTTATAAGCGTGAACAATACAATTCGTAACCGCCTCGCTTACCGCGGTCTTAATATCACTTATTTCCTCAACCGTTGGGTCAAGCTGTGCCGCAAAGGTTGCAACAACACTTCGAATAAAGCTTTCATTTGTCGAACGGGATAAAACCGTCATACTGAATTTATTATCTGTTTTCATAAAATCTCCTCACTAAACTATCTTTTTATCAAGCTTCACAATGCTTTCAAGCCCCGATAATTTCATAACCTTAAATATATTTTGCGACATTCCGCAAACATAGACCTCGCCTTTTGTACGGGAAATCTTTTTGTATCTTCCCATAACAAGCCCTATTCCCGAGCTATCCATAAAATTTACTTTTTCAAAATCAAGCACCAAAAGCGACGGCAAATTAAGGTCTATCGCCGTGTCAATTTCTTTTCTCAAACCAACCGCAGTATGATGGTCGATTTCTCCTGCAAGTCTTGCAGTCAGCACTTCACCCTTTACACTGATTTCAACCGACATAAAATTCTCCTTTCAAAATAAATAAAATAGGACAAGTCCTTATTTAATAATAAGAGCTTGTCCTTAAAAATTTTAATTTATCAGGTTGTCAAATATTGTTATTTATAAGCGTTTTTCGTATGTTACTTGCAATATATAACGAGCCGAAAACAAAAATCGGCAAATTAAATTCTTTTGCTTTTAACAGCGCCTTTTTTGTATCGGTTTCGACAATAATATTGTCATTATACTTTACAGCCGTTTCTTTTAATTCTTCGGCCTTCATACACCTTTGACTTTCGATTTCGGTAAGTATTACTTTACTTGCACCGCCGATAGTTCTCTTCAAAAAGCCGTCAGTGTTTTTGTCCTTCATCATACCGACTATACATACAAAATCATTGCCGTAATTATCTAAAAATTCAGACAGCACATTTGCACCGTCGGGATTATGAGCACCGTCAATTACAATAAGCGGATTTTTGCTTATTACTTCAAGCCGTGCGGGAAATACGGCATTTTTAAGTCCTAAATAAATGTCATCGTTTTTTACGGCAAATCCCGTTTTCAAAACCGTTTCTATTGCGGTTATCGCATTAAAAACCTGATGAACACCCGCAAGGGTTGTTGTGTATTCGTTATCCTTATATATAAATGTATTGCCGAAAATATCGCTTTTTATTATTTCGGGTGTGTTCGGAAGAGTTAGATTGTTTGTGCTTTCCTTGATGATTTTGAGTGCCTTTTTGTCTTGATTTGCAATGGTAACAACGGGAATATTCCCTTTAATTATTCCGCATTTTTCGTTTGCGATTTCTTCTATCGTATCCCCTAAAAGCGCGGTATGGTCAAGACCGATTTTAGTGATAACCGCAACCAAAAGATTACTGATGACATTAGTAGCATCGTATCTTCCGCCAAGTCCCGTTTCGATTACCGCAACATCGACTTTTTCGGCACAAAAATACGAAAACATAACAGCGGTAATAAACTCAAATTCGTTAAGAGCAACACCCGTATCAATTACCGCTTTTGAATGTTTTATTAAATTGCTTTCACTTATATATTCACCGCCGATTTGTATTCTCTCGCGAAAATCAACAATAAAAGGAGAAATGTAAAGTCCCGTTTTATATCCTGCGGATTTTAGAATTTCCGAAATATACACGCAAGTTGAGCCTTTTCCGTTAGTACCCGCAATATGAATACATTTAATATTGTCCTGCGGATTGCCGAGTTTGGCTAAAACTTCGGTAATTCTCGAAAGTCCTTTTTCGTACTTAAACCTGCCGAGACTGTGAATGTAGGAAAGTGTTTCGTTATAGTTCATAAAATCACCGAAAAACGCGGTCTTTATAAAAGACCGCGAAAAATTACATATTTTTAAGCTCGTTAATGCTATCTTCAATAATCTTGATTTTATCGAGTGCTTTTTGAAGTCCCTGTCTTTGCTGTTCTTTTACATTTTCGGGCGCTTTTGCCATAAAGCCTTCGTTATTAAGTTTCTTTTCAAAGAACTCTTTATCGACAATCGCCTTTTGCATATCCTTATTAAGACGCTCAATTTCGGCGGTAATATCAACAAGCTCTTTCATAGGCATAAATACGGTAGCGCAGTCGGTTACAACACGAACGGCACCATCGGTATCAAAGCCGTTACCTACAAGCACCTCCGAAGCAGAGGCAAGCTTACAAATATAAGATTCGCCCGACTTAAATGTTTCCTCAAAATCGGTTTGAATTTGAACGGTTGCCTTCTTAGAGGGCGGAACATTCATTTCGGCTCTTCGGTTTCGAATAGCCTTAATGACATTCATTATCTTTTCAAATTCGGCCTCTTCGCTCGGGAAAGCAAATTCGCTTGTATATTTCGGGAACTCGGCTATCATAAGCGCCTCTCCCTTATGAGGCATAGACTGCCAAATTTCTTCGGTAATAAAGGGCATAAAGGGATGAAGTAAAGCAAGAGTTTGACTGAATACATACACAAGTACGCTTCTTGCGGTATTCTTTGCTTTTTTATCATCACCGCAAAGCCGTGCCTTACAAATTTCAATATACCAATCGCAGAAAACATCCCAAATAAAGTCGTATAGCTTTTGAACGGCCATTCCAAGCTCATATCTGTCAAGATTTTCGGTAACATCCTTGCATAAAGTATTGAGCTTTGAAATAATCCACTTGTCTTCAAGAGCAAAATCGGCCTTATTAAGCGGAATAATCTCATCATTTTCAAGATTCATAAGTATAAATCTTGCGGCATTCCAAAGCTTATTTGCGAAGTTTCGGCTTGCCTCTACTCTTTCGGGGATATATCTCATATCGTTACCGGGACTGTTACCCGTAGCAAGAGAAAATCTGAGAGCATCGGCGCCGTAGGTATCTATTACTTCAAGCGGGTCAACGCCGTTGCCTAATGATTTTGACATCTTTCTGCCCTGACTGTCCCTTACAAGTCCGTGAATTAAAACGGTATCAAAAGGAACCTCGCCCGTTTGTTCAATTCCCGAGAACATCATTCTCATTACCCAGAACGGAATAATAT
This sequence comes from Ruminococcaceae bacterium UBA1741, assembly GCA_002315685.1. Taxonomy (GTDB): domain Bacteria; phylum Bacillota; class Clostridia; order Oscillospirales; family Acutalibacteraceae; genus UBA737. Next base: position 19,205 of record DCHX01000004.1, on the reverse strand, counting down.
CATATCCCGTTACTAATGTGTTAGTCGGATAATAATGCTTAAAGTCCTCGGTTTCTTCGGGCCAGCCGAGAGTTGAAAACGGCCACAAAGCCGAAGAAAACCAAGTATCAAGTGTATCGGGATCTTGATGAATATGAGTGCTTCCGCACTTTTGACATTTTGTAACATTATCCTTAGATACGGTTATTTCGCCGCATTCTTCACAGTAATAGGCAGGTATTCTATGTCCCCACCAAAGCTGACGGGAAATGCACCAGTCTTTAATATTTTCAAGCCAATGGAAATAAATTTTTTCAAATCTTTGGGGAACAAACTTTGTTTCGCCGTTCTTTACCGCATCAATAGCAGGAGTAGCGAGGGGTTTCATTTTTACAAACCATTGTTTTGAAACACGGGGCTCTACGGTAGTACCGCAACGGTAGCAGGTGCCGACATTATGGCTGTAATCCTCTATCTTAACCAATGCACCCTCCGCCTCTAAATCGGCAACTATTGCCTTTCGTGCCTCGTATCTGTCCATACCCGCATATTTAGGATAATCGTCAACGATTTTAGCATCGGGGGTTAAAACATTTATTACCTCTAAATTATGGCGAAGACCAACCTCGAAGTCGTTAGGGTCATGAGCCGGAGTGATTTTAACAACACCCGTTCCGAAATCGGTTTCAACATAATCGTCCGCAACAACCGGAATTTCTCTATGGACTATCGGTAAAATAAGGGTTTTGCCTACAATATCCTTATATCTTTCGTCATCGGGGTTTACCGCAACGGCGGTATCGCCGAGTAATGTTTCGGGTCTTGTTGTTGCAAGTTCAAGATAACCCGAGCCATCCTTAAAGGGATAACGAAGATGCCAAAAATGACCTGCCTGCTCCTCGTATTCAACCTCGGCATCCGAAATTGATGTAAGACAATGCGGACACCAGTTAATTATTCTTTCGCCTCTATATATAAGTCCCTTTTCGTAAAGCTTTACGAAAACCTCATTTACGGCCTTATTGCAACCCTCATCAAGAGTAAACCTTTCTCTGTCCCAGTCGCAAGATGAGCCCATCTTTTTAAGTTGTTCTATAATTCTTCCGCCGTACTGCTTTTTCCAGTCCCAAGCACGTTCCAAAAATCCCTGTCTGCCGATATCGGCTTTGGTAATGCCCTCTTTTTTCATCGCCTCAACAATTTTTGCCTCGGTAGCTATTGAAGCGTGGTCAGTACCCGGAAGCCACAATGTATCAAAGCCTTGCATACGCTTAAATCTGATAAGAATATCCTGCAAGGTGTTATCAAGTGCGTGTCCCATATGAAGTTGTCCCGTAATATTCGGTGGCGGAATTACTATTGTATAAGTCTTTTTGCCTTCTTCTCTTTTGGCGTGGAAATACTTTCCGTCAAGCCACATTTTATATATACGGTCTTCAACCTCTTTCGGATCGTACTGTTTAGCTAAATCTCTGCTCATTTAAGAGTGCCTCCTATAAAATATGTATAATTTCTGAATTTTTACAAATATTATTACTGTCAACCCGAATTTATAAAAAGCGTTTGCAAATTCAGGTGGACAGCTGCCTGAATTTTGCAAAAAACTCAGACGGTTTTTTATTTTATATATCGAGCTTTGTTTGTTCTACCTCTCCCGTTTGTTTAAGGCTACCCGCCGCAGGGAGATTTTTTGTTCTGTATCTATGCTCGTTTTGAAGTGTTCCGCTTTCATAAACCTCGGCGGTAAAAATGCGCTGACCTTTCTTTTGCGTCATCACGGCAATACCCGAATTGTCCTTTGTGGTTTTAGGCGGTATTGATGCCGTGTTGACAAGTAGTTTTCTGCCGTTAGTAGAGGTTAAAAGCAGGTCGCATTCGCTCGTAAAGTGCATAACCGTGTGTAAAGTAAATTTACCGCAGTATGCCGAAATTAACTTCTTGCGGTTAGTTTTTGTAGCATAAGAGGAAAGCGGGACTCGTGCAATTCTGCCATTGTCAAACACGAAAATCATAAAGCCCGAATAGTCCTTTGTATCAACCATATATATTGAGGACTCGGCTTCGTCGTATTCGAGCTTTCCTGCAATAAAGTCGCCTAATACACTCGCTTTTCCGTCGGCAAAGTCAGAAACCTTGCTCTTATAAACCTGACAGGCATTCGTAAAGAACAAAAGGTCTTTATCATTTGAAGATTCAACGGTTTGAGTGATTTCGTCGCCCTCTTTAAGCTTTTGCTCACCGCTCATACGAAGCGATTGCGGTGTAATTTTCTTAAAGTAACCGTCCTTAGTAAAGAAAAGCGTTACGGGCGAATCGTCAACAGGCTCAATATAATCATCGTCATTTTCAGTCTCAACGCTTACCATCTTTGTTTTACGCTCGGCACCGTACTTCTTAATAACCTCATTAAGCTCGGAAATGATAATTCTCTTAATTTTAGTTCTTGAAGAGAGAATTTCTTCCATTTCTTCGATTTCTTTTTCGAGAGCCTCGATTTCCTCGATACGCTTCAAAATGTATTCACGGTTTAAGTGGCGGAGCTTTATTTCGGCTACATATTCGGCTTGAATTTCGTCAATACCGAAGCCAATCATAAGGTTAGGAACAACCTCTTTTTCTTCTGCCGTTTCACGAACAATTTTTATAGCCTTATCAATATCAAGAAGTATTTTTTGCAAGCCTTTAAGCAGGTGCAGACTGTCCTTCGCTTTTCCGAGCTTGAAATAAACTCGGCGTCTTACACATTCTTCTCTGAATGCAACCCATTCGGATATGATTTCCTTCACTCCCATAACCTTCGGAGAACCTGCAATTAAAATATTAAAGTTGCAAGAGAAGTTATCTTGAAGCGGAGTTAGCTTGAAAAGCTTTTTCATAAACTTTTCGGTGTCAATTCCGCGCTTTAAGTCAATAGTAATTTTAAGACCGTCTAAATCGGTTTCATCACGAATATCGTTAATCTCGGTAATCTTTTTAAGCTTAACAAGCTCGACCACCCGTTCGATTATTTGTTCGCTTGTAGTAGTAGGCGGTATTTCGGTAATATCAATACAGTTATTTGCCTTATCATAACTGTAAACACCTCTAACCTTAAAACTGCCTCTACCCGTTTCATAAATGTTCTCGATTTCTTTTCTGTTGTAAAGAAGCTCTCCGCCTATTGAAAAGTCGGGTGCTAAAAGAGTATCGGCAACATTTATATCGTTATCCTTAATATATTCAATGGTAGTTTCGCAAACCTCTTTTAAGTTAAAGGAACAAATCGAACTTGCCATACCTGCGGCAATACCCATATTACTGTTTACAAGAACAGTCGGGAATGTTACGGGAAACAGCACAGGCTCTTTCATCGTAGCATCATAGTTGTCAACAAAATCAACGGTATCCTTATTTATATCGGCAAAAAGCTCTGCCGCAATAGGTGCTAATTTAGCCTCGGTATAACGGGAAGCGGCACATTGCATATCACGGGAATACGCCTTACCGAATGAGCCTTTTGAACGGACAAACGGGTGCAAAAGCGCACCGTTGCCCTCGGAAAGTCGCACCATTGTATCGTAAATCGCCATATCGCCGTGAGGGTTAAGCTGCATAGTTCTTCCCACGATATTAGCGGATTTTATGGTATTACCGTTTAGAAGTCCCATATTATACATAGTATAAAGCAATTTTCTATGCGACGGCTTAAATCCGTCAATTTCGGGAATTGCACGGGATACTATAACGCTCATAGCATAGGGCATAAAGTTAGAACGAAGTGTTTCGGTAACCTGCTGTTCTACTACGGTTCCCGCACCTGCTATATAAGCATTCGCATTAGCTTTGCGTTTAGGTTTTAAGTCTTTTGTTTTACTTTTAGCCACCTAAAATTCTCCTTAAATCAACTTAAATCGGCGTCATCCATATAAAGATAGCCGTTTTCGGAAATATAATCTTTTCTTCCCTGCAAATTATCGCCTAACAAAAGGTCAAACATATCGCTTGTTCGTTCGGCATCTTCGGGAAGAATTTTAACAAGTCGTCTTGTTTCGGGATTCATAGTAGTAAGGCTCATCATATCGGGCTGGTTTTCGCCGAGTCCTTTTGAGCGTTGAAGATTGTACTTTTCATCCCCGATTTTTTCTAAAATGTCCTTTTTTTCGTTTTCGTCGTACGCAAAATAGGTCATATTTTTTGTGCCGATTTCGTAAAGAGGAGTTTCGGCAATAAACACCTTGCCCTCGTTTATAAGCGTCGGCATAAGTCTGTAAATCATAGTCAGTATAAGAGTTCTGATATGGAAACCGTCAACATCCGCATCGGTACATATTATTATCTTGTTCCAACGGAGGTTTGCCAAATCGAAGTTAGAAAGACTTTTATTTGCCTTTGATTTAACCTCAACACCGCAGCCTAACACCTTTAACAAATCGGTAATAATATCGCTCTTAAATATTTTATCGTATTCGGCCTTTAAGCAGTTAAGAATTTTACCTCTTACGGGCATAATCGCCTGAAAAGCGGCATCACGGGCTAACTTACAAGAGCCGAGAGCCGAATCACCCTCAACTATATAAAGCTCACGCTCGTTTACATCTCTGCTTCTGCAATCAACAAACTTTTGAACTCTGTCAACCATAGAATTGCCGGTTGACAAGGTTTTCTTTATGTTAATTCTTTCTTTTTCGCTTCGCTCACGGCTACGCTTATTGATTAAAACCTGGTCGGCAATTTTGTCGGCTTCGGCTTTGTTTTCAATAAAATAAATTTCAAGCTGATGACGCAAAAATTCTATCATAGCATCGCAAATAAACTTGTTAGTGATAGATTTCTTTGTTTGGTTTTCGTAGGAGGTTAAGGTCGAGAAAGAAGAAATAACAAGAACTAAACATTCCTCAATATCGGAAAATACTATCTTGCTTTCGCCCGACTTGTACTTGCCCGATTGCTTAATGTAGGCATCAATTTGTGCCACAAAGGCATTACGAACAGCCTTTTCGGGCGCACCGCCGTGTTCAAGCCAACTTGAATTGTGATAATATTCTTTTAAGGTATGAAGATTTGAAAAGCAAAGTGCCGCATTGATTTTAACCTTATATTCGGGCTTGTCCTCACGGTCGCGGCCTTTTCTCTCGGTATGCCATACCTGAATACTTGTCAGTTTTTCTTCCTTAACGGTATCGGCAACATAATCCGATATACCGTTCTCGTAGGAAATTTCGGTGTTAATAAATTTAGCGCCCTGTTGCTCTCTGAACACGAACAAAAGCCCGTCATTAACAATAGCTTGCCGTTTAAGTACATCAAGAAAATATTCCTTCGGTATATTTACGTCGGTAAATACATCAATGTCGGGCTTCCACTTGATTTTCGTACCCGTATCTCTGCCGGAATATTCTTCCTTTTTAAGACCGCCGATATTAAATCCTTTTTCAAAGTGCAATGAATACTTAAATCCGTCTCGCTTAATTTCAACATCCATATATTCGGAGGAATACTGGGTTGCACAAAGTCCCAAGCCGTTAAGACCTACCGAATATTCGTAGTTGTCGCCGTCGTTGGTATTATATTTACCGCCCGCATAAAGCTCACAAAAAACAAGCTCCCAGTTATAGCACTTTTCCTTTTCGTTATAGTCAACCGGACAGCCTCTGCCGAAATCGTGAATTTCAACCGAGCCGTCGGAATAAAGCGTTACATTTATTTTATCGCCGTAGCCCTCACGAGCCTCATCTATTGAGTTAGAAATAATTTCAAAAACGGAATGTTCACAGCCGTCAAGTCCGTCAGAGCCGAAAATAACACCGGGGCGTTTACGAACTCTGTCAGGGCCGTCAAGTTTTTTAATACTGTCGTTACCGTATTCGATAGTCTTTTTTGCCAAAAATATCCGTTCCTTTCACATTTTTATACAGTATATATTATATACCATATATTGTGCTTTCGTCAAGTAAAATCACAAAATAAATGCCTATTCTATAATAAAAAAGGTATAATTTGACAATACATATTGTAAGTGATATGATTTTATTATCTTATTTCGTATGCAATTTTCGGAAAATAACGGTAAATTAACATTGTGTTAATTGTTTATGCCCTATATTGCAGTAATATATAAAGTAGTATTAACAAACAAAAAACAAACAATATAATCGGAGATTTTATTTATGAAATCAAACAAAATAAGAGTTAGGGACAAAAAATCGACTTATGTTTTTACTTTTCTTAAATACGCATTTATGCTTGTTTTTCCTATTTTGGCTGTTTTTATCAACCGAATGTCGCATTCTTATCTTTTATTGGTGTGTGCCGAAGCTTTGGCGGTAGCAATTATAACAAATATTTTAGGCAGGACTAAATATTTTATTGCTTACATCTTTAACTCTTTGGTGTTGTTTTTGATAAATATACAGTTTGCCGTTTTGTTTTTCGGAAATTCGTTTACTACGATAATTATGTTGGATAATACCGATTCAATAAAGGACTTATGGGGTAAGTTTATTTACTACGGTATAGCCATTGTATTTTTAATTATTTTCTCTTTTTTGCCTATACGAAGATTTAATATTAAACCGTTAGGCGAAATAGGTATTATTGTTTGTGTAATTGCTTTATACGTTTTTATAATTCTTACAAACAGAATAACATTTTCACCGATTTATAATACATTTGATTTATGCCGTCAACGAATTTCGATATATAAAACGCAAAAGTCCGTTGAAGCTATGAGCATTACTCAAAACGAGTTTTTAAGGGACGAAGTAAAGAATTATATTGAAAAGCCGAATGAAATCAAGAATAAACCTAATGTTATTCTTATTTTAACCGAAGGGCTTTCCGAAAATGTTATTGAAGACAGCAGAAATATAACCCCTAACCTAAAAGCATTAGAGAAAAAGTCAATAAGCTTTACGAACTATTATAACCACACATTTGCTACATATATGGCTTTAAGCGGTCAGTTGTATTCGGGATACCAACAAAATAATTATGACAAAAGTAATTTTACTTCTATCCAAGATATTTTTAAGCAAAACGGTTATTCTACAACAATGATAAATACCGAGCCGAAAAACAAAGAGTTTTCAAATTACCTTAATTCTTTTAATTTTGACGAAATAGTTACCGACACTTCAAAAATTGACGGAATGGCAGATTCTATAAGCGATAAATCCGCTTATAAATTATTGCTTAATACCGCAAAAACAAAAAGCAATGGCAGTAAACCTTTCTTTCTTTCGATATACACCTTCGGCACTCACACATCATTAGACGGCGTTTACAATCAGTATAAAAACGGAACCAACAATTTCCTTGATAGGTTTTATGACCTTGATATACAAATCGGAACATTTATCAAAGCTTTTGAGCAAAGCGATTTGTTTGATAATACCGTACTGATATTTACCGCTGACCATTGTTCTTATCAAGACACCGACTTCTCAAACGCATATCCCTATTACAGAAGAAAATCAACCGTTATAGACACAATACCCCTTATGATTTATTATAAAGGCGTAACTCCCGAAACTTATGATGCATTAGGCAGAAATTCACTTGATATGGCACCTACGGTTTTGGACTTTCTTGATTTGTCAGGGAAAAACAGTTTTTTGGGCGAAAGTTTATTCTCGTTTGGCGAAAACACAAGTATATATAATACCGTATTTCAGTCTTATTCGACATATTATTCTACAAAAAACAAAAAAATAAAAAATCTTCCTGTCGGTGAATCGGATTATATTACATCTCAAATTGAAAAGTATTTTTATATGAAAACAAAATAACCAATGCCGAATCAGGTATAAAAACGGGGCTGTAAAACTTTTATTTTACAGTCCCTTATATATCGGTTATTTGCCTAACTCTTTATTTCGCTTATATGCTTTAACTACCGCATCAATTCCGGCATTTCTAAGTCCCGCATTTTCGAGAGCCTTTACACCCTCAATCGTGCTACCCGCAGGAGAGCAAACCTTATCTTTAAGCTCTTCGGGGTGAATTCCCGTATCAAGCACCATTTGAGCGGAGCCTAACATAGTAGCGGCGGAATATTTAATAGCCTTATCTCTCGGAAGTCCGCAGGCAACGGCGCCGTCTGCAAGTGCTTCAATAAACATATACATAAACGCAGGACCGCAACCCGAAAGTGAGCAACCCGCATCCATTAACTTTTCGTCCAGTTTATCAAGTATTCCGGCATATTTCATATCATTAACAAAATCATTTAAGTCGTTATCGCTTACAAGTGAATTTGCGCAGTAAAGCACAACACCTTTCCCTACCGTAACGGGAGTATTAGGCATAATTCTTATAATCGGTAATGAAACACCGATATGTTCTTCTATCTTTTTAATTTCCACACCGGCAGCCATTGAAATAACGGTTGTCTTTTTTTGTGCCAACAAATCCTTAATTTCAGACACCATTTCGCCTATTACCTGCGGTTTTACACCGAAGAAAACCCGGTCGCACTCAGATATTACGGTTTTGTTGTTTCCCCATTTTACACCAAGCTCATTTGCCAATTTTTGAGCTTTATCGGTATCAATATCGGACAACATAATCTCCTTTGTTGATTTTGATAAAGCGGTAGCCAAAGCACCGCCCATATTTCCGCAACCTATAAATCCGTATTTCATACTGCACCCCTATCTTATATTGCCGTTTCCCGTAATGACATACTTATATGTGTTAAGCTCATTTAGTCCCATAGGACCTCTTGCGTGAAGCTTTTGAGTGGAAATTCCCATCTCACAGCCAAGACCGAATTCTCCGCCGTCGGTAAAACGGGTAGAAGCATTAACATAAACTGCGGCACTGTCAATATTTTTAGTAAAATATTCTTTTGCCTGTTCGTTTTTAGTAACAATAGCCTCGCTGTGTCCCGTCGAATGTAACGAAATATGTGTTACCGCCTCTTTAACATCCTCGACACATTTAACCGCAAGAATATAATCTAAAAACTCGGTATCAAAATCCGAGTCGTCAGCCCTTGTTCCGTCAATAATATCCGCCGAAAAGCCGTCAAGTCTTAACTCTACGGGCACACATCCGTTGTTTTTTCTTTCATCAACCAGCTTTGCTTTTATCATCGGCAAAAACTTATTTGCAATCTCCTTATCGACAAGCAACACTTCTTCGGCATTACACACACTCGGGCGACTTGTTTTTGCGTTATTTACAATGCTGACAGCCATATCCAAGTCCGCACTCTTTTCGACATAAATATGGCAAATGCCCGTACCCGTCTGAATACACGGAACAGTAGCGTTTTTAACGCAGGCATTTATAAGCCCCGCACCGCCTCTCGGTATAAGCAAATCAACAAAGCCGTTTGCCTTCATAAGTGCGGTTGCGCTTTCTCGTGTAGTGTCCGTAACAAGATTTACAACATTTTCGTTCACACCGCATTTTTTAATCCCGATTTTCAAAGCCTCGACAATAGCAAGAGCCGAATGAAAAGCCTCTTTTCCGCCACGAAGCACACAAACATTACCGCTTTTAAGCGATAACGCCGCCGCATCGGCAGTAACATTAGGACGGCTTTCGTAAATTATCGCCACAACACCGATAGGCACAGAAACCTTTTTGATTTCAAGCCCGTCTTCTCTTACATATTTATCTATTACCCTACCGACAGGGTCAGGCAGTTTTGCTACCTCACGAATACCGTTTGCCATAGCCGAAATTCTATCGTTATCAAGGCGCAAGCGGTCTATCATAACATCGCTTATGATACCCTTTGCATTTTCAATATCTATTTTATTTGCATCAAGAATTTTCTTTGAATTATCAATAACAGCATCAGCCATAGCCATAAGCAAGCTATTCTTTTTTTCGGTAGTTAGATTTGAAATATCCGCCTTTGCTTTCTTTGCATTTTTAAGCATTTCAGTCATTTTTATTCACCGTAAATTTAGTACCGACGGGTTTGCCGTCAATAATATCGTAAAGCTTTTTCGGGTTTTTGCCGTTTGCAATTATCATATCAACATTTTTTGACAAACAAAGCTTTGCGGCGTTAAGCTTTGTTACCATTCCGCCCGTACCCAAGGACGAGCCTTTACCTCCCGCAACAGCAACAATATTATCGTTAATCTCGGTTACGGTTTCAATAAGCCTTGCATTCTTATCTTTGTGAGGGTCGGCGGTATAAAGTCCGTCAATATCCGAAAGCAACACAAGTAAATCGGCGCTTATACTTGTAGCCACAATAGCGGCTAATGTATCGTTATCACCGATTTCGATTTCTTCGGTTGAAACGGTATCGTTTTCGTTTATTACCGGTATTGCATTTAGTTCTAAAAGTCTATTAAGAGTATTGCTGAAATTCTTATGACGGTCATCATTCTCAATGTCGGTATTTGTAATAAGAAGCTGTGCTACCGTGTGATTATACTCCGAAAAAAGCTTATCGTAGGTGTACATAAGCTCACATTGACCGACAGCGGCAGAAGCCTGTTTTGTCGGTATATCGTCGGGACGGCGGGACAAACCCAATTTTCCGATTCCCATTCCGATAGCACCCGAGCTTACAAAAACTACCTCGTTACCCGCATTTTTAATATCGCTTAACACCTTGCATATTTCTTCAACTCTGCGAATATTAAGGTGTCCTGTTTTGTGGGTTAAGGTGCTTGTGCCGACCTTTACAACAATACGCATAAAATAAATCTCCCGTTATTTTTATTGTTCTAATGATTATAACACAGTTTTTTAGAATTTCAAAGACTTTTTTATCACTCTTTACCGCAATAAAACCTAATAGCCTTATTGGTAAATTCGGCTGTTCCCTCTCCGCCCGATTTGTCGATGTTTTGCTTAAATTCATCACTTAAATACATTTGACCCAAGCTCAGCAACATATCGTTTGAACAGGTATAGTAATTATCGTTTATAAAGCCTTTTAGTTCTTCAATCAGTTTAATTGCATTATCCGACTTGTAATCTTCATTTTTTATTTTGCCGATTTTTGCGAAAATACCCATAAGCTTTATGCTTAAATCGGTTTCGCTTTCTTTTTCTCTGTTCTTCGACTTCTCCTCGTATTCTTTATACTCCTTTGTATTTCCGAAGGAAGCCTTTGCTCTTTTCTTGTATTCTTCTATTTTTTTGTTATCAAATGCCCCAAAGTCCATAATATTTACTCCTTTTTCCTTTAAGTTTTCGGCAAGACTTATTATCTTTTTAAGTCTTTCTTCTTTTAGTTTAAGCAGTTCTATTTGCGAATTGAGGGCTTTATCAAAATCAAAGCTTTCATTGTTTATCATAAGCCTTATGCTTTTAAGCGGAAATTGAAGCTCCTTAAAAAGCATAATAATTTGAAGCTTTTTAAGTTCTTTTTCGCCATAAAGCCTATAACCCGATTTTGTGTATTCACAAGGAGATAAAAGTCCTATTTTATCATAATATTGTAAAGTCCTTTTACTAACCCCCGTAATACTGCTTACCTGACTTATCGTTTTCATAAATTACCTCCTTAAAAACGAGTATAAACTATTACGCAAGGTAACAGTCAAGTAAAAAATAAAAGGGCAAAATCGCCCTTATATTTTTCTTGCTACATAAAATATCCGCTCACTTGTTTTAGTCGGTTTGTTTTCGGTCAAGTCATCAAAAACCGCCTCCGCTTTAAGCCCCGCCGTTTTAAGCGCATTCATTATTTCTTCATTTGTATATGCTCTCTCTATTATGTCTTCGCTTGTTCTTTCGTATGTGCCGTCCTCGTTTTGAATAAAGAAATCAAGCAAAATTTCGTTGGTGTTACTGTCCTTATCAAAGCTGTTTTGCCATACTAAATATATATTTTCTTCCTCAGATACAAAGGTGTTGTTGCCTAATATTTTTTCGGCCTTATAAAGAGTATTAACATCAAAAATAAAAAGTCTGTCCTTTTCAAGAAAAAGCGAAACATTGCTAAGTGCTTTGCAAAATGCGGTATAATCGGTAATATGGTTAAGACTGTCCATAAGGCAGACCGCACCGTCAACAGTACCGTACAAATCAAGCTCCTCGGCAGTTTGGCAAAGATACAAAACATCAAGGTTTTCTTTTTGGGTTTTTTCTCTTGCTACCGAAAGCATATCCTCTGAAATATCATTACCGATAACTTGTATATTTCTTTTTGAAAACTCAATAGCAAAGCTTCCCGTACCGCAACAAAGGTCAAGCATAAGGGTAGGCTTTCTGTCATACTTTTCAAAAAGCGACAGTATATATTCAGTGCGCTTTTTGTAATCAACATCTTCCGTTAAGCTGTCATAAGTAAAGGCAAAATCTTTGTACATAAATACTCCTAAAACAAAAGGGCGGAAAACCGCCCTTTAATATTTTTATACCCTATCTTTAATTTCGGTTGTCAACTTGTTTAAGAACTCATCAAAGCTCATAGTTGTAGTTTGGTCGGTTTCACGGTTACGGATAGAAACGGTTCCTTCCTCCATTTCCTTTTTGCCGACAATAACCATATAAGGTACACGGTCAACCTGCCGTGCTTCTCTTACCTTATAGCCGATTTTTTCATTACGGTTATCAAATACCGCACGAATCTTATTTTCGCAAAGCTTATCGTAAATTCCCTTTGCATAAGCTTCGTCAAGACCGGGCAAAGTCAAAATCTTAACCTGCATCGGAGAAAGCCATGTCGGGAATTTGCCGGCAAAATGCTCGGTTAAGATACCGATAAATCTTTCAATAGAGCCGTAGCAAACACGGTGAATCATAATAGGACGCTTTTTAGTGCCGTCCTCATCAACATATTCAAGTCCGAAATTAATAGGCATTTGGAAGTCAAGCTGGATAGTACCGCATTGCCAAGTTCTGCCGATAGAATCACGAAGATGGAAGTCGATTTTCGGTCCGTAGAAAGCACCGTCGCCCTCGTTAATGATATACGGAAGTCCGATTTTTTCAAGAGCGGATTTAAGTCCGTTTGTTGCTGCCTCCCAGTCCTCGTCAGAGCCCATACTGTCTTGCGGTCTTGTAGAAAGCTCAACAAAATATTCAAAACCGAATTTTGAATATACTTGGTTAATAAGGTCAACAACGCCGACAATTTCGCCTGTGATTTGCTCCTTTGTCATAAAGATATGCGCATCGTCCTGAGTAAAGCAACGAACACGGAAAAGACCGTGCAAAGCACCCTTTAATTCGTGGCGATGAACAAGTCCCAATTCGCCGACTCTTAAAGGCAACTCTCTGTAACTATGAGGTTTAGAACGGTAAACCATTACACCGCCGGGGCAGTTCATAGGCTTAATGCAGTAATCCTCATCATCAATTCTTGTGGCATACATATTGTCTTTATAGTGGTCCCAATGTCCGCTTGTTTCCCACAAATGACGGTTCATAATAAGCGGAGTTGAAACCTCAACATAACCGGCTTTTGTATGTATTTCTCTCCAATAATCAATAAGGGCATTTTTAAGGAGCATACCGTTAGGCAAGAAGAACGGGAATCCCGGTCCTTCGTCGCAAAGCATAAACAGCTCCATCTCTTTACCGATTTTGCGGTGGTCGCGGCGTTCAGCCTCTTCCATAAGTCTTAAATGTTCATCAAGCTCGTCTTGTGTTCTGAACGCAATACCGTTTATACGGGTAAGCATTTTATTGTCTTTGTCGTTTTTCCAATATGCACCCGACTGTCCCGTAATCTTAAAGGCTTTAAGTGCCTTGGTATAGCAAAGGTGCGGACCTGTACACATATCTATATAATCGCCCTGCTGATAGAAGCTGATTTCGGCATCTTCGGGTAAATCGCCGATATGCTCAACCTTATATTTTGCATTTCTTTCTTCCATAAGCTTAATAGCTTCGGCTCTTTCCAAAATAAAGGGCTTAATGGGAAGATTTTCTTTAACAATCTTCTTCATTTCTGCCTCGATATTTGCCAAATCCTCATCAGTAAGCTTAATATCGCCTAAATCAACATCATAATAAAAGCCTTTTTCGGTTGCAGGTCCGTAACCGAAATCCGCTTGGGGATATAATCTTTTTATTGCTTGTGCCATAATATGCGAAGCGCTGTGTCTTAAAACTTCAAGTTCAAGCTCCTCGGGACATTCGGCAACATTACCGTCTTTATAAATAATTTTCATATACATTACCTTCCTTAATTCAATAGTATATAACCTATATCATAATTTGTCAATTTACTTTACAAAAAACTCATTATACCAAACAAGAAAGGTGTAAACCGTCCAAATTTTACGGCTGACATCCTCTTTACCGCTTTTGTGGCGGTCAAGAAGTTTAACAAGCTCATTTGTATCAAAATAAAGGTTTGCATATTCCGAGGTAAAGGCTTCTTTTACGGTATTGTAGTATTTATCCTCTTTAAGCCATTCTCTAATCGGAACGGGAAAACCTAATTTATCCTTTGTTGCCGTTCTTGCGGGTAAGGTCTTTTCAGCGGCTTTTCTAAGTGCCAACTTTGTAGTAACCGTATTAACCCTGCAATTAAGCGGAATAGTTTGAGCAAGTTCCATAACCTTTCTGTCAAGAAACGGAACACGAAGCTCTAACGAATTTGCCATACTCGTTTTATCGGCTTTAAGCAAAATATCGCCCATAAGCCACATATTTATATCAAGATACTGCATTTTTGTAATCGTATCCTTGTCGGCAACCTCTTTATAAAACTTATCGCAAAGAATTTGAGGAGATACGGCAGATTTGGATTTTTCGCTTTTAAGTATCTTATTTCTCTCTTTTTTAGAAAAGATGTTGGCATTACCGATAAACCGCTCTTCTATTGTCTTTCCCCGTCTTACAAGATAGTTAATACCGTGCTTTTGAGGTAAATGCTCACAAAGCTTTGAAACACCGCGCCTTACGGCAAAGGGTATTTTATCGTAAGCGGTTAAGGTTATCGGCTCTTGATAGATTCTGTATCCGCCGAAAAGCTCATCGGCACCCTCGCCCGACATTACAACCTTAACATACTTGCTTGCAAGCTCACTTACAAAATAAAGCGCAATAGAAGCAGGGTCGGCAAGAGGCTCGTCCATATGGTACTGAATATGCGGAAATGTTTCCCAATATTCAGCAGGGGTAATAACCTTTGAAATGTTTTCAACACCGATAGTTTCGGCAAAATCCTTTGCATAACCTATTTCGTTATATCGGTTGCCGTCATTACTTTCAAACCCTACCGTAAAGGTTTTATCAACATTTGCGGACTCTGCAATATAGCTTGAATCTATACCGCTCGAAAGAAAAGAGCCAACCTCGACATCGGCAATTTTATGTGCCTTTACCGATTCTCTTATTGTTTCGTCGATTTTATCGGCATAATAGTCAAGCACACCCGCCTTCTCGCAAAATTCAGGTCTGAAATAACGGCGTCTTGTCATTCTTCCGCCCTTAAAGGTAAAGCAATGTGCCGGAGGTAGCTTAAATACATTCTTAAAAAATGTTTCCTCGGTAGGAGAATATTGAAACGAAAGATAATGTGCAAGTGCATCCTCGTTTAGTTCTTTTACAAATTCGGGGTGGTCTAAAAAGCTCTTAATTTCCGAGCCGAATATAAAACTTCCGTTCATAACGGTATAATAAAACGGCTTAATACCGAACATATCACGGGCACCGAAAAGTGTTTTATCAACACGGTTGTAGATTACAAAGGCAAACATACCTCGAAGTCTGTCAACAAGATTTTCTCCCCATTCCTCGTAGCCGTGTATTAAAACTTCACTATCCGAATTGTTAGAGAAGGTATGTCCTGCGCCTTCAAGCTCAGCCCTTAAATCCTTAAAGTTATATATCTCACCGTTAAAGACAAGAACCAAGGTTTTATCTTCATTAAACATAGGCTGGTCGCCTTCGCTTAAATCAATAATACTGAGTCTTCTGAATCCGAGGGCAATATCGCCGTCCGTAAACTTACCCGACGAATCAGGTCCTCTGTGAACAATTCTATCCATCATTTTTTCAAGAATGGTTCCGTCATCATTTATGTTGTTTGTAAAACCTACAAAGCCACACATATATTAGTTCTCCTTTTGGTTAAATACCGAGTTTAAGTTTTTATTGTCGGTTAAAATCTTGCAAAGTATTCCTATTCCCGCACCGCTTATAATTCCCGAAGCAATTAAAATCGGGGAATAGAAAATTACGCCCTTGCCCGTTAAAAATACTGCTACTGCAAGTTGAACAATATTATGTATTACCGCACCCGTAATACTAATGCCGAGTATTCCTGTTTTTTCAAGCTTTTTGAGTAGGATGCTGAAAAACAGCGATATAATTCCCGCACTAAACGAAAATAAAAATGAAAAGGGCGAACCGAAAAGCAATGCCGATATAATTATTCTCGTACAGTTTACGAAAACCGCACCCTTGCAGTCATTAAAGCACACAAGCATTAACGCCACACAATTTGAAATCCCCAATTTTACTCCGGGAGCTATCAGTGCGGTGGGAATTAAGCTTTCAATAAATGAAAAAATAATGCAGACAGAGGCTAAAAGTGCATAAATACAAAGCTTTTTTATTCTATTTCCACTATTACCTTGTTGGGCAGACATACAATCGTTTCTCCCGAATTTGATATTTTACCGGTATTTACACATATTTGATTTTTGCAGTCGGCACAAAGCATATATGCCTGTCCGTTCTTTATTTTTACGGTATTGTGTTTAAGTTTTATCGTATCATCCTTAAAAAGACTTCCCGAATAAACGGTTTTGTTATCCTCTTTTATTACAACATATATTCCGTCTTTTTTAATAAGTAAGCAAAAGCCAATGCAAAGCACAAGTAAAACAAGCGAAACTATTATTACAATTATATCGCCTTTTTTTACCATCTTCATTATAAATCACCAAAATCAGTTTTTAAGACTTTGCATAGGTGCGGGAATCCTTCCGCCACGGTCAATAAACCTTTTCGGACTCTTTTTCAGGTCAATATCCATAACAGGTCCCGAGCCTAAAAGTCCGCCGAAATACAGTTCATCCCCGACTTTTTTATCTATTGCGGGAATAACACGAACAGCGGTAGTTTTGGTATTAACCATTCCTATTGCCGCCTCGTCAGCGATAATAGCCGAAATAACCTCGCTCGGTGTTTCTCCCGGCAACACTATCATATCAAGACCTACCGAACAAACGGCAGTCATAGCTTCAAGCTTTTGGATAGTAAGGGTTCCCTCCCGTGCCGCCTCAATCATACCCGCATCCTCCGATACGGGAATAAAAGCGCCCGAAAGTCCGCCAACCGAAGACGAAGCCATTACTCCGCCCTTTTTAACGGCGTCATTAAGCATAGCAAGTGCCGCAGTAGTTCCGTGAATACCGCATTGTTCAAGTCCCATTTCTTCAAGTATTCTTGCAACCGAATCGCCTACCGCAGGGGTAGGTGCCAAAGACAAATCAACAATACCGAACGGAATACCCAATCGCTTTGAGGCAACATTTCCCACAAGCTGTCCCATTCTTGTTATCTTAAATGCGGTGCGTTTTATAATCTCGGCTATCTCTCCGAAATCGCCGTCAGGACACTTTTTTATAGCCGACTGAACAACACCCGGTCCCGAAACACCCACATGAATTACGCAGTCAGGCTCTCCGACACCGTGAAAAGCACCCGCCATAAAGGGATTATCCTCAGGAGCATTGCAAAGCACAACTAATTTTGCAGGACCTATACAGTTATTATCCTTTGTAAGCTCGGCAGATTCTTTAACAATCTCACCCATAAGCTTTACGGCATCCATATTGATACCCGATTTTGTAGAGCCGATATTTACCGAAGCGCAAATATTGGTAGTTTCCGCAAGTGCTCTCGGAATAGATTTAATAAGCTCAATATCTCCCGCCGAAAAGCCCTTATGAACAAGAGCGGAATAACCGCCGATAAAGTTTACACCTATATCATCCGCAGCCCTTTGAAGTGCTTTCGCATACAGTACAGGGTCTCCGCCCGATACGGCTACTAACATCGAAATAGGAGTAACCGATACCCTTTTGTTGATAATCGGCACACCGTATTCACATTCAATATCCGAAACGGTTTTAACAAGCTTTCCCGCCTTGTTTACAATTTTCTCGTAAACCTTACGGCAGGATTCGTTAATATCGGAATCAGCACAGTCAAGCAAGGAAATACCCATTGTAACGGTTCTTATATCAAGATTTTCCTGTTCAATCATTTGAACGGTTTCAAAAATATCGTTAAGATTAAGCATACTGTCGCTCCTTAAATTCTATGCATAGAATCGAAAACATCCTCGTGCATCACACGCATATCAAGTCCTGTTTCTTGGCTAAGGCGACAAAAATCCTCCTTAAACTCCTTAAAAGAGCAGTTAAGGTCTTGGATTTCGGTAAGCATAACCATAACAAAGACATCTTGTAATACCGACTGGGTAATATCCACGATATTAGCATTTCTATTGGCACAAACGGCACTTACCTTTGCGGTAATTCCGACAGCATCTTTTCCGATTACGGTAATTATTGTTCTCATAAAATTATTCTTCATCCTTTTTTATATAATGTCCTAAAATGTCATAAACCACCTTAACAACAACCGAGCAGAACAAAGCCGAGCCGCCCGATATGTAAAAAGGCATATAGAAAGAACCGGCAAAAGCCATTATCATACCCGCAACAAAGCAACAAACGGCAAGTCTTTTAAGACATTTCAGATTGTTTTCATTTACAATATTGCCTTTCAGCACATTTTTCATAATCTTTTGAAGCGAAAGAATAGCAACAAAAGCCAAAGGTGTGCAAGGGTAACAGGTTAGCATAACCACGGTAGCAAGGTCAGCCGACCTTCCCATTTTTTCAACATACCAAGTAACACCGTAAGGCAAAATAACCGCAAAGCATATTAACAAACCCATTAAAACATAAGTAATTACAAGAGTAAATTCAGCACTCTTTTTGTAGTCTTTCACGCTAAGACCTCCTAACCGAAATATTATACCAAAAAATCCTAATCTTTTCAAGTATAATAAATAACGGCTTGTAAAAAGCAAAAAAACATTGAAAATACAGCAAAAAACGGATATAATGTCTCAGATAGATTAAACTATGCGGAGGAATAATTATGGATTCTAATAAACGCCCCGATAGTATGGCTCGTATTACTACAAATGAACTTGCAAACGCATTTATTGACGAACAGGTTGTTGAGGTTTTCCGTAATCAGCTTAGGGCAATAATTATCCATAATTGCTTCGTTTTTAGAGAGTAGTGCCCCGTGACATATAGATTTGTTGGTTTGTCAATGATGTG
>DCHX01000005.1 GCA_002315685.1 Ruminococcaceae bacterium UBA1741 | reverse complement strand
CTCGTTTCCATATAATCACCGATTTTATGATAATTAAACATTGTTGTTTTGTCAAACAAAACTATTTTTCTTTACTTTGAACAAGTTATATGTTACAATAGCCTTGCGACACAACTAAATATTGCAATTCATAGGGGAAGTGTTTTTATTTTCGGTAAAAACGCATCTCTATTTTGGCTTTCTCTTGTGAATTGCTAAAGTTGTGTCGCAGCAATGAGAGTTATGCGTTTTTCGGTGTGTGTAACTTTTGTTGCACACACTTTTTTATTTTTGGGAGGAAAATTCAATGTTTGAAAACATCGGAGGAAAAATTAAAGTTTTAGGTAAGGTAATGTGTGTTATCGGTGTAATCGCGTCGGTTATATATGGCATAATACTTTTGAAAATCAACGTGCTAACATGCATAATCGTAATAATAAGCGGTTCGCTTTTGTCTTGGGTGGGTAGTTTTTTTACAGTAGGATTTGGCGAATTAATCAGCAACTCAGAAAAAGAAATAAATCTTTTGGAAGTGATAAAAAGGAATTCTGCATATAGAACTTTTTACTATATAAAAAAGGATTCAACTCATTTGTTTAGATGTGACAAATGTGATTCTATGATTGATGAATACCCGTGCAAGGTTTGTGGTTACCCAGAAAAAAGCGAAGAATAAGGCAGGGGCTTGCTCATGCCGTTCAATAAGGACAAATTTTTACAAAGACGGTTTTTGCCGTCTTTGTTTTTTATTCCCTATTGACTATTTTTTCGTATATTGTTTTTGCCGAGTTTTTGCTGAAATTATCGGCGAGTTTTCGGGACATACCCGAAAGCTTATCGGGGGAAGAAATAAGACCGTTTACAAGCAGTATCAGTTCATCCGCCGTCGGTGCAAAACAGGCGAAGCCGTGGGAAACGAAAAATTCGAGATTTCTTGTTTCGCAACCCGGTACGGCGTCAATAAAAACAAGCGGTTTATGTTTGGTTGCCCCCTCGGTTGAGCTTAATCCGCCGGGTTTTATCAAAAGCAGGTCGGCGCTGTCAACATAATAGGACATTCTGGTCGTATATCCTATTACCGTAACATTTTCATCAAGTCCCTTGTTATAAAGAGAGTTGTAAAGTCTTCGGTTGTTGCCGCAAATCACAACAAGCCGAACATTCTCTGCAAGTATTTTCGGCAAATCCTCGCAAAGCTCCTTAATAGGTCCGCAACCCATACTTCCGCAGGCAAGCAAAATTATCCGTTCGTCCTCTTTGAATTTAAGCGCTCGTTTAGCATCGCTTTTAGGAGTTTTTTTATAAAAGCTTTGGGAAACGGGTATTCCCGACGGCACAAGCTTTTCTCGGCTTAAACCGCAACGCACGAACTCATCCGTCAGATCTTCGTGGGGGATAAAGTATAAATCCGCATCACATTCGCAAGCACCCGGACTGCAAGTATAATCAGTAGCCACAAAATATACGGGTAAATTTATTTTCCCCTGCTTTTTAAGTCTTGTTACCATCATCGAGGAGAAAATATGCACCGATATTATCGCATCATAGCGGTTATTTTCCAAATATTTACGAAGCTTATAGCAACCGTTTGACACAATATCGTAAATAACCGAGTCCTCACCCTGCTTCGGAGGGTGGTTTTCTTCAAAACGGTAGGTGGCACCGAAAAGCTTCGGCAAATTTCGATATACAAAAATATGCCCTTTGCTTATAATTTTTGATGCCTCATTTGACAAAAACACAAGCGAATCCACTATATCGCAGGAATCTCCCATAAGCTCAAAATATTCCTTTATTGCCTTAGCCGCCGAGTTATGACCTTCGCCTGTGTTGCAGGAAAGTATCAGACATTTCATATAAAACCTCATCACATAAAATATAGGTAAATATTATACATATATAATATACACCTTGTTTTTCCTTTTTTGTTAAAATATTGTAAAATTTTCAAAATTTATTATTTTATTATTTTTTCAAAAAATCGGGTTGCTGTCCGAATTTCAGGACACCGAACAAATTATAATAAACTTGTAAAAAAGAGTTGACAAATTAAACTCTTTCGGTTATAATAAAATTACAGAAACGAACATTTGTTCGTTTGGAGGTAGGATTTATGAGTACGATAGATATGTTAAGAACTTTCTTTGAGTTGGTTGCGGTATTATCCGTTTTGTGGGCGGTGTTCCACGAGGATAAATTTATCGCCTTTGAAGAAAAGCTTTTGTGTTTTGTTAAACGTCGTAAACTAAAAATAGCTAAGAAAGAGGATTCCGCCCTTTCTTTTCAAAATCAATTATAACAAATTTTTAATGTTTAGTCAAATTTCTGTTTTTCTTTTTTCTTTTTTTGCGCCGCTCGTTATTCGGGCGGTGTTTTTATATATAAATAACGGGTATATCGGAATAGGTGTTCGCTATTGTAATCAATGGTACATTTTGAATTTTTTATGCTGATTTCCCGTTCTTAACCTTTGAATTTTCCAAGCTCAAATGATTTTGTTTGACAATATATGATTTGGGATTTATAATATATTAGTTATAGTATGTGAAAAAATAAGGGATGTAATTAAATGGCTGAGAAAAAAATTGAGAATTTAAGAAATGTCGCAATTATTGCCCACGTTGACCACGGCAAGACTACGCTTGTTGACCAGCTCTTAAAGCAAAGCGGTACTTTTCGTGAAAACGAGGCAGTAAACGAAAGGGTTATGGACTCTAACGACCTCGAAAGAGAGCGTGGTATTACCATTCTTTCGAAGAACACGAGCGTTAAATACAAGGATGTAAAAATCAACATTATCGACACGCCGGGACACGCTGATTTCGGCGGCGAGGTTGAGAGAATTTTGCAGATGGTTGACGGCGTTTTACTGCTTGTTGACGCCTTTGAGGGCTGTATGCCTCAAACGAGATTTGTGCTTAAAAAAGCTTTATCTCTCGGCAAAAAAGCGGTTGTTGTTATCAACAAAATCGACAGACCTATGGCAAGACCGCACGAGGTTGTTGACGAGGTTTTAGATTTATTTATCGAGCTTGGTGCCGATGACGACCAAATCGAATTTCCCGTTGTATTTGCATCGGCAAGGGACGGCTATGCCTCTTACTCTCCTGATGTTAAGGGTACCGATATGAAGCCGTTGTTTGAAGAAATCATTAAGGAAATCGAGGCTCCTGCGGGTGATACCGAGGCTCCGCTTCAACTTCTTTTCTCAAATATCGAATATGACGATTATGTAGGCAGAATCGGTGTCGGCAGGGTGATTAGAGGCAGTGTTAAAAAAGGACAGTCTGTTGCGCTTTGCCACAAGGACGGCACCTCTACCAATGTAAAAATCGCAAACCTTTATATGTACGAGGGCTTGAAGCGAGTTGAGGTTGAAACGGCTACTGTCGGGGATATTATTCAGGCTTCGGGTATTCAAAATCTTGAAATCGGCGAAACGGCTTGTGCTGTTGACTGTGTTGAGCCGTTGCCCTTTGTTAAAATCGACGAGCCTACCCTTTCTATGAATTTTATGGTAAACAACTCCCCCTTTGCGGGAAAAGACGGCAAATTCGTAACCTCGAGAAATTTGCGTGAGCGCCTATTCAAAGAGGTTATGACGAATGTAAGTTTAAGGGTTGAGGAAACCGACAGTGCCGATACATTTAAGGTGTCGGGCAGGGGCGAATTGCACCTTTCTATCCTTATCGAAACTATGAGAAGGCAAGGCTATGAGTTTCAAGTATCTCCTCCTGCGGTTATTTATAAGCGTGATGAGGAAGGAAAGCTTTTAGAGCCTATGGAGCATCTTATGATAGAGGTGCCTGAGGAATATGTCGGCTCGGTTATGGAAAGACTCGGCTCCCGCCACGCCGAAATCAAGAATATGGGAACAAGAGAGGGCGGAATGTCGCATCTTGAATTTGTTATTCCCGCAAGAGGTTTGTTAGGCTACCGTTCTCAATTTATGACCGATACCAACGGAAACGGTATTATGAATCACGTTTTTGACGGATACGCTCCGTTTAAGGGCGAGATTGAACAAAGAAACACCGGCTCGATTATCGTTCACGAAACGGGCGAATCAACCGGCTACGGACTTTTCAACACCCAAAGCAGAGGCAGGTTGTTTATAGGTCCCGGCACACCCGTTTATGAGGGAATGGTAGTAGGCGAAAACCCGAAGAACGAGGATATTGTTTGTAATGTTTGCAAGAAAAAGCAGATGACAAACACCCGTGCTTCCGGCTCGGATGATGCTTTGCGACTTGTTCCGCACTCGGTTTTATCGCTCGAACAGTCGCTTGAATTTATAAAAGACGATGAGCTTGTTGAGATTACTCCGCACAACATAAGACTTCGCAAAAAAATCTTAAACAAAGAGCAAAGAATGAAGTTTGAGGCAAGAAATCGTTAATGGAATATATCGTTTTAGACCTTGAATGGGACAGCGCATATTTTGTTCCCGAAAAAAGATTTATAAACCAAATACTTCAAATAGGCGCCGTAAAGCTTGATGATGATTTTAGGGTTGTTGACACCTTTGAAAGAACTGTTAAATCGGCTATTTCAAAACGGGTTACCGGCAGGTTTTCGGCACTTACGGGCATTACCAACGAGGATATGAGAAACGGCGTGCCGTTATATACCGCCGTAAAGGAGTATAACGAGTGGGTAGGCGAAAATGCCGTTACTATGACTTGGAGTGATTCGGATTTATATACCGTTCTCGAAAACGAAAGGTGTTTGCTTAAAGGTGTTAGATTTAAGATTGAAAACTATCTTGATTTACAAACCTTTATCCAAAACGAAATGAGGATAAGAGGGTTTGAGATAAACTCCCAAATTTCGCTTTCCGCCGCCGCAACAACACTTCAAGTTACTCTTGACGGATACGATATGCACACCGCAAAGGATGACAGCTTGGTATGTGCAAAGCTTCTTAAAAAATGCTACAACAAAGAGCGTTTTGAGGCGCTTATTAAAAACACGGGCGAAACAAAGCTTTTCGACAGACTTTCCTTTAAGCCGATTTATGTGAACGATATTAACAGTAAGCTTATCGACAAGAGTTATCTTGAATTTTGCTGTGATGTATGCAACAACCGCCTTATAAGAAAGTCGAAATGGAACTACAAAAACCGTTGGTTTGTGGCTCGGTTTGAGTGCTTAGACTGCAAAAAGAAATTTTTATGCAGGGTGTCGGTTAGGCAAAACTACGACTCCACCACCGTAAAGCGCAAATTGTCCGAATTTAAGAAAAAAACCGTAAAAAACGAGGAGAAAAAAGATGAATTGCAACCTATGTCCTCGAAAATGTAACGCAAAAAGAACCGCCGATTGTAATATTGGCGGTTTTTGTAAATCTCCCGAAAATGTCGTGATTTCGAGAGCTGATTTGCATTTTTGGGAGGAGCCGTCGATAAGCGGTAAAAACGGCTCGGGCACGGTTTTCTTTTCGGGTTGTTCGCTCGGCTGTGTGTACTGTCAAAACTTTGAGATAAGCCATAAAATTTCAGGAAAGACCGTTTCTATAACACAACTTGCGGAAATTTTCAAAAATCTTGAAGAAAAGGGCGCCCATAACATAAATTTTGTAACACCCGAGCATTATATTCCGAAAATTAAAGAGGCTCTCGAAATTTACAGACCTGATATTCCGATAGTCTTAAATTCAAGCGGATACATAAATGAAAATCAAATGGAAATCTTAAAGGATTATATTGATATTTATTTGCTCGACTTTAAGTATATGTCGGGTAATAGGGCAAAAAAATATTCCTTTGCCGAGGACTACCCCGAAATTGCAAAGGGTGCGCTTGATTTTGCATACCGCTCTCAAAGCGAATGTGTTTTTGACAGTAACGGACTTATGAAAAAGGGTGTTATTGTAAGGCATATGCTTATGCCTCTTGCAACTAATGAGGCGATTTCCGTATTTGATTATGTAACCGAAAATTACCCTAATGCCTATTTCAGTATGATGAGCCAATATCTACCCCACGGCAAAGCCGAAAAATATCCCGAAATCAACCGCCGAGTAACAAAACGGGAGTACGAAAAGGTGGTAAATCATATTTTGGAAAGCGGGTTTGAAAACTGCTATATTCAAGAGCGTACAAGTGCCGATGATAAATACATCCCCGATTTTAGGTAAACTAAAACCGGCACGGGAAAATCCCGCACCGGAAAAGCCGTTAAAATATTAAATCGGATAATCAGTCGGCTTGGTAGGTTGCATTTTGCAGACCTAAAATCGCCTCATAATAGTTTTGCTTTGAAGCAAAGTGATAAGGCGCTACCCACAAGGTACCGATACCTAAACAAAGAGCGCCCACAAAATACCAGCCGATAAACGAAAGGTCAAGCACAAACAAGTCCATTTTATGACCGTTTGTAAGGCGCATACTCTCTTTAATGCAAGTATTCCAGTCATATTCCGGATGGTCGTTTGCGATAAAGTAAGCCATTGAATACGAATAATACTTAACAATACCCGGTATTATAAAAAGCAAAGACCAAAGTGTAGTGAAAAGCGTAACCAGCAAAGAAAGTAAAATGTTTCTCGAAAGACTTACCTTAAAGCCGTCAAACATATCCGCAATATCAATAGGCTTGTTTTGGCGCATAAGATTTACGAAAACCGAGGTAACACCAACCGTAAAGGGTCCTAAAATAAGCACACCCAAAATGCTGACCGTAGCACTTACCGCACCTACGACAGCGGTTTGGATAAGAACAACCAAAAGAGCTAAAAGCCAGTTGTTGCCGAAAATATTGTTGCCGAGTTGCAATTTTGCATTTTCTTTAATTATTTGTCTTGAAATCATACCGATTCCCCCTTTTGTTTAGTATATCACGGATTTTGCCTAATTTCAATATTACATAACAACTTAATTTTTTAAGTTTGTTATGCCGTTAACAAAAATGTAGCGAAGCTGAAATAAATAATAAGCGAAATCGCATCAACTATTGTGGTAATAAGCGGACTTGCCATAACGGCGGGGTCGAATCCGATTTTTTTAGCCAAAATCGGCAAACTGCAACCCACGATTTTCGCAACAACAACGGTGCAAAAAAGCGTAAGGCAAACAACAAGTATTTCTCTTATTGCGTGTGTATCGTTATTAAATGTGCCGAGCAGTAAATAATCAATAAGGAAAAGCTTTGCGCCGTTTACAAGCGCCAACGCCACACTGCAACAAAAGGCAACCCTTATTTCTTTCCATAAAACCTTAAAAATATCGCTAAACTCAATATCGCCGAGAGAAATACTGCGGATTACCGTAACGGATGCTTGGCTGCCGCTGTTTCCGCCCGTATCCATAAGCATGGGAATAAAGGCGATAAGTCCTGAAAAAGCGACAAGCTTTTCTTCAAAGCTACTGATAATAGCGCCCGTAAAGGTGGCGGAAATCATAAGGAGTAAAAGCCACGGGATTCTTGTCTTAAATGTTTCAAAAACACCCATTTTGAAATAGCTATGCTCACTCGGCAAAATAGCCGCCATCTTTTCAATATCCTCGGTAACCTCCTCTTTCATTACATCAATAGCATCATCTACTGTAATGATACCTACAAGGCGGTTTTCCTTATCGACAACCGGCATAGCCAAAAGGTCATACTTTTCAAACTGTGTCGCCACTTCTTCCCTATCGTCAAGGGTATTAACGAAGATGACATTCTCGTCCATTATTTTTGAAATAACGGTGTCCTTCTGATTCAAAAGCAGGTCCTTAACCGAAACAATACCCAAAAGCCGACGGCTTCTGTCGGTTACATAACAAGCATAAATGCTTTCGGTATCAAAGCCGATTTTGCGGATTCTGTCGAACGCCATATCCACCGTCATATCTTTTTTAAGGTCGATATACTCGGTAGTCATAATGCTACCCGCACTGTCATCAGGGTAAGCTAAAAGCTGATTTATCATTCTTCTTGTTTGCGCATCGGTTTGCCTTAAAATACGCTTGGCAACCGTGGCGGGCATTTCATCGATAATATCAACGGTATCATCCATGAAAAGCTCGTCCATTACCTCACGAAGCTCTTTATCACTAAACGCCTCTATAAGAAGCTGCTGCATATCGGATTCCATCTCAACGAAAACCTCGGCGGCAAGCTCTTTCGGAAGTATGCGGAAAATAACCGGCAAATCTTTTTCTTCTATCTCTTCGAAAATTACAGCCAAATCGGCAGCATTCATCTCGGAAAGCATAGATTTAAGTTCGCTGAACTTTTTTTGGTTTATCAGTTCAAGAATTTTTTCTTCCATTTGTTTTTTCCCTCCCATACATTACTTGAATAGGTAAATAAACCTCGCCTTTTTAGGACGAGGTTTTGTTTTACTTATTATATACAATTTTGTGTTATTTTGTCAATAATTTTTAATATATCGGGAACTTCTTGCAAAGCTCGGCAACACTATCGTTTACCCTTGCCTTATTGCCCTCGAAGTCCTCTATTATATCAGCGATAAAGTCGCCTATCAAAAGCATTTCGTTTTCCTTAAAGCCACGGGTTGTAACGGCAGGAGTACCGATACGAAGACCGCTTGTAACAAACGGACTTAACGGCTCGCCCGGGATAGTGTTCTTGTTAGCGGTAATGTGAACCTCGTCAAGTCTTGCTTCAAGCTCTTTACCCGTAACGCCCGAATTTGTAAGATTAAGAAGCATAAGGTGGTTATCGGTACCGCCCGATACGATTTTTACGCCTCTTGACAAAAGCTTATCGCAAAGAACCGATGCGTTCTTTACAATTTGAGTTTGATATGCCTTAAAGTCATCGGTAAGTGCCTCGCCTAATGCTACCGCCTTTGCGGCAATAATGTGCATAAGCGGACCGCCCTGTGTTCCCGGGAATACCGCCTTATCTATCTGCTTTGCAAGTTCCTCACGGCACAAAATCATACCTCCGCGCGGACCTCTGAGTGTCTTGTGTGTTGTTGTGGTAACAACATCGGCGTATGGTACGGGCGACGGATGAAGTCCTGCGGCAACAAGACCTGCAATATGCGCAATATCCACCATCAAATATGCGCCGACGCTGTCCGCAATTTCACGACAACGCTTAAAGTCGATAATCCTCGAATATGCACTTGCACCCGCAACTATCATTTTCGGCTTACATTCTTTTGCGATTTTTTCCATTTCGTCATAGTCGATACGGCCGGTAATCTCATCAACGCCGTAAGGCACAACATTAAAATAGTTACCCGAAATATTAACCGGACTGCCGTGGGACAAATGTCCTCCGTGTTGAAGATTCATTCCCATAACGGTATCGCCCGGTTTGAGCAGTGCAAAGAAAACGGCGAGGTTTGCATTAGCACCGCTATGCGGTTGAACATTTGCGTGTTCGGCGCCGAAAAGCTTTTTAGCGCGGTTTCTCGCAATCTCCTCAACCTCATCAACATATTGGCAACCGCCGTAATAACGCTTTGACGGATAGCCCTCGGCATACTTGTTGGTAAGCACGCCCCCTGCGGCTAAAAGCACAGCCTTTGAAACAATATTTTCCGAAGCTATAAGCTCAATGTTTCCGCGCTGTCTTTCAAGCTCACGGTTACAAGACGCAAAAACATCGTTATCATAGTTTTTAAGTTCATCAAAAAAATTCATGAAAACCCCACCTTTTATATTCCTTAAAAACTAAATATACCATAATTATCCCATTTTGTCAAATGAATAAACCGCATAAAAACATTGTCAAAAAATAGTTGTTTGGTATTGAAAAAAACGAACTGTTATTGTATAATATTTTTATATTGTTTTTTGGAGGCTTATTTATGAAAAAAAGATTATTTGCGGCAATAATTTGCGTGGCTCTTTCGGTGTCATTTGCAGGTTGTGGCAAAACAAAAACGAAAACGAAAAAAGAAGAAAAAAAGGTTTCTTCTACTGCCGTTGTGAGCAGTGAACCTAAAAAAGTTATCAACCCTCTTACAGGTTTAGATATGGGCGAGGATGCCGATATTAACACCCGCCCCGTTGCTATTATGATTAACAATATGAGCTTGGCTCAACCTGTTCAAACAGGTGTAAACAAAGCGGACATAGTTTATGAAACCGAGGTTGAGGGCGGAATTACCCGTCTTATGGCTGTTTTTAAGAACATAAACTCGGTAGGTCAAATAGGTACCGTCCGTTCGGCAAGATACCCTTATGTTGATTTGGCTAACGGACACGATGCGGTTTATTTGCATTGCGGACAAGACCCTAAATACTGCGCTCCCCACCTTAAAGATATTGACGATATTTCGATAGACACAAACTCTATCGGCACAAAGCGTATTTCAAACGGTCTTGCAACCGAGCATACCCTTTATGCTTTCGGTAATCAGCTTACCGAATGTATCGAGAACAAAAAAATCCGTACAACCTCTCAAAACAATGATAATTGGGTTAATTTTGCCGATGAAGACGAAACCGTAACACTTAGCGACGGCGTTTGCAACAAAGTATCCGTTGCGTTCTCTTCCTCCTATAAAACCTCTTTTGTTTACGATTCTTCAAAGGGCAAATACACCCGTTATTTCGGCACAACTCTTCGTACCGACTATTTAACAAAAGAAACTACCGATGTTAAGAATGTATTTGTTTTGCTTACTACTATTTCCGACTATTCGGACAACTATCACCGCCAAGTAGCACTTGAAGGCGGCGAGGGTTACTACATTTCTAACGGCAACTACCAAAAAATAAATTGGAAAAAAGGCTCTACAAAATCCGCTTTTTCGTTTACCGATTTAAGCGGCAATGAAATTAAGGTAAATGCAGGTAAATCTTGGGTTATGATTTCCGACAAGACAAAATCACAACCCGTTTTTGAATAATCGAGGTTTTATGATGATAGATTCAAGCATTAGAAAGCTTGTGTGTTACGGGCTTGAAAAAGGGCTTTTTGATAAGCGTGATGAAATTTACATAACCAACAAAATTTTAGAGGTTTTGGGACTTGACGGCCTTGAATGTTATGAAGATTTTTCGGATGTCGAGCTTGAAAGTACCCTTAAAGAGTTGCTTGATTTTGCGGTAAGCAAGGGTATAATCGAGGACAACATCACCGAAAGAGATTTGTTTGACACAAAGCTTATGGGGCTTATGATACCGAGACCGAGTTTTGTTACAGATAGGTTTTATGAGCTTTATAAGGAGTCCTCACAAAAAGCAACCGACTATTATTATAAGCTTTCCTGCGACAGTGATTATATAAGGCGTTACCGTATCAAAAAGGACTTAAAATGGCAAACCGAAACCGAGTACGGCACCATCGACATTACCGTAAATCTTTCAAAGCCCGAAAAGGACCCGAAGGCTATCGCTTTGGCTAAAACGGCTAAGCAGTCGGGTTATCCCAAATGTTTGCTTTGTAAGGAGTGCGAGGGATATTCGGGAAGAATTAACTTCCCCGCCCGTCAAAATCACCGCACTATTCCCGTAAAAATCAACAACAGCGACTGGTTTTTCCAGTATTCGCCTTATGTTTATTATAATGAGCACTGTATCGTGTTTAACGGCGAGCATTCGCCTATGGCAATAAACCCGGCTACATTCCGCAAGCTTTTCGATTTCGTTAAGCAGTTTCCTCATTATTTTGTAGGTTCTAATGCCGATTTGCCTATCGTCGGCGGCTCGATATTAAGCCACGACCATTTTCAAGGCGGTCATTACACCTTCGCTATGGCAAAGGCAAAAGTCGAAAAAGAGCTTAATTTTGAGGGCTTTTCAGACATAAAAGCAGGTATTGTTAAGTGGCCTATGTCGGTTATTCGTTTGTCGGGAAAAGATACCGATAGAATTATCGCTCTTGCCGAAAAGATTTTGTTTGCTTGGCGAGAATATTCCGACGAGTCGGTTGGAATTTTTGCTCAAACCGACGGCACACCGCATAACACTATTACACCTATTGCCCGAAAAAACGGCGATAACTTTGAGCTTGATTTAGTGCTTCGTAATAATATTACAACTGATGAGCATCCGCTCGGTGTTTTCCATCCCCACGCAGAGCTTCACCACATTAAGAAAGAAAATATCGGGCTTATTGAGGTTATGGGACTTGCGGTTTTACCGGCTCGGCTTAAAAGCGAGATTGCCGGCTTGAAAGAGGCTATTCTTCAAAACCGAGATGTCAAAAACGATGAGGTTTTATCAAAACACGCCGACTGGGTTGACGAAATCAAGCTTAAATACACCGATATAAACAATGACAATATTGAAAAAATCTTAAAGGATGAAATCGGACTTGTATTTTCGGCGGTGCTTGAACACGCGGGTGTGTTTAAGCGTGATGAAAAGGGCGTTAATGCTTTTGTCAAGTTCGCAAATTCGGTAAAATAAATTAAATATCCATACATTTTTGACGGTGCATTGCACCGTCTTTTTTTAATTCTGAATTCTAAATTCATAATTCTTAATTCTTAATTGAACGGCAGGAGCAAGCCCCTGCCCTACGGCAAAAAATCCGTTAATTCATAATCCTTAATTCATAATTCTTAATTCATAATTCTTAATTCTTAATTCTTAATTCTTAATTCTTAATTCTAAATTCTAAATTTATTTGTCCTCGAATGTCGCAAATCGGTAACGTATTATAAGGTTGCACACGAGCAGAGCGTCTTCTCTATCCTAAGACGAAAAGGAGAAAAAATGATTACTGCAAACCTTAACGGACAAGCTCTATCGCTTCAATATGATGAGGTTGTTGCCGACAGTGTCCGTTTTCTTCAAATTCATTTTGTCTTTGACTCTACTTGGAACAACGCATTAAAAACGGCGGTTTTCACTAACGGCTCATCCACTTACTATGTCGCTTTTGTAAACGGCAACAGTATGTATTTAGGCAACAACACCTGTTATGTTCCGAAGGAGGTTATCAAATCCCCGTCATTTACCGTTTCAATTATGGGAAGCGTAAACGGAAGTGTTATAACTTCGTCGGTTGAAACGGTTACGGTAGAACAAACCGAATCGGGCGGAATTTCTAATGCTACGCCCACGCCTTCGCTTTGGGCACAGCTTTTGGAGGCCTTTAATGCGGTAGGAAGCATTGTTGATGTTGATGATGTTTACGCAAAAATATCTCAAAAATACACAAAACCTTCCGGCGGTATTCCCTCTACCG
>DCHX01000029.1:81161-83474 GCA_002315685.1 Ruminococcaceae bacterium UBA1741 | reverse complement strand
AAAGGCTTTGCCTTTGGTTTTATGGCAAAATACATATAATAATATTTTATTATTTCGGGAGAAAGTATATGGATAACAGTAAAATTATTAAAGCAATATCTCTAACAGCAAAAAGAATGGAAAAGGAAAAACAGTTTTTAACCGAGCTTGACAATGTTATCGGGGACGGCGACCACGGAATAAATATGGACAGAGGATTCACGGAAGTTAAAGAAAAGGTTGATAATACTGAATTTTCTTCGGTTTTCGAGTTGTTAAAGACAATAGGAATGACTCTTGTTGCAAAGGTCGGCGGTGCCGCAGGTCCGCTTTACGGCACTATTTTTATAAATATGGCAAAGGTTTTTATGGGAAAAGATGAGTTTAATATACCGGATTTTCTCGAAGCCTTTAAGAGTGCCATTGACGGTGTGTCAGCCCGCGGTAAATCAACAAAGGGCGAGAAAACAATGCTTGATGCTATGATACCTGCGCTAAATGCTATGGAAACGGCTTTTAATGACGGGAAGGATTTCCCCTCTATATTGGATGACGGCATAAAAGCCGCTTGGGAGGGTGTCGAGTTTACAAAAACGATTATTGCCACAAAGGGCAGAGCAAGTTATGTAGGCGAACGCTCTATCGGACATCAAGACCCCGGCGCAACCTCCTTTACAATGATGTTAGAGGAATTCAGAAACGCCATATCATAATTGAATGTATTAGGTGTGATAAAATGATTTTATATTACATAAGGCACGGCGACCCTATTTATAATCCCGACAGCTTAACCGAGCTTGGAAAACGCCAAGCCGAAGCTGTTGCAAAACGCCTTAGCTTACATGGAATTGACGAAATTTATTCTTCTACCTCTGCAAGAGCAAAACAAACCGCCCAACCGCTATCCGAAATATTGAAATTACCCATTACCGAATTGGAATGGTGTAACGAAGGCCACGCTTGGGGAGAATTTACCGTAAAGGAAAATGACGGTAGATTAAACTGGATGTTCAGCAACGATGATGTAAGAAAAGCATTTAGAGAAAAAGAGGTTTTAGCTCTCGGCAACGAGTGGTATAAACACCCGTTTTTTGATAAAAAGGTCGGGGACGGAGTTAAAAGAATCAATACCGAAATTGATAATTTTATGAAAAGCTTCGGGTATGTCCACGATAGAGAAAACGGGGTTTACAAGGTAACTCAAAAATGCGAAAAAAGGATTGCTCTTTTCGCTCATCAAGGATTTGCCATGGCTTTTTTCAGCGGTTTGCTTGATATTCCCTATCCTATTTTCTCTACCCACTTTGATATTTCACATTCAAGTATGTCTGTTATACATTTTTCTGATAACGGCAACGAAACCGTCCCAAAGGTGCTTGAACTTTCAAACGATTCGCACTTGTATAAAGAGGGTTTGCCCACAAAATATTGTAACTCGTTCTACATATAAATAATAAACCCGTCGAAGCCCTATATTATAATTGCTGATTTTCAAACAAAAATCACATCTTAAAATACCGAAAACTGTGCTTAACGGCAAAAATTATACGATACTTGCAATCCCGTTTTGTGTGCCAAACTTGTTACATCAACATTTTCTTTTTTCATAAAAAATCCTCCATTTGTGTTTTGCTTTGACCGGCAGGTCTTTGCTATTTTATCACAAATGTAGGATTTTTTATTCATCGTTTAACCTTTTTTGAGCCACGCGACTATCGCGTGGTTTTCGCTATACAATTAAACCGCCGAACAGTGATAAAAAACTGAACGGCGGTTTCCTTGTCATTAAAGTTTACAATTTGTAGGGCAGGGGCTTTGCTCCTGCCGTTTTTTCACAAAACATTTAACGGAACGAGCAAGCCCGTTCCCTACGCACGAAAAAATTATTTTTTGTAGGGGACGATGCCACATCGTCCCGTTATTCATAACACAAATATATGATAACACCGCAGAATTTCGTACACGAAGATTTACGACGCATAAGAAAAGGCGGATAAAATATCCGTCTTAATGTCGCAAATGCAAACTATTGCTTAGCTACTCGTTCTCTTGAACGAGTAGTACCTCCAAAAGAAAAACCACCCGTGTGGGTGGTTTTTCTTTTGGAGGCACCACCCAGAATCGAACTGGGGATAAAAGCTTTGCAGGCTTCTGCCTTACCGCTTGGCCATGGTGCCATATTCTATTTTGTTAATTAAAGGGCACTTAAACTACTTTAAGTGCCCTATGGAGCGGATTACGAGGCTCGAACTCGCTACCTCAACCTTGGCAAGGTTGCGCTCTACCAGATGAGCTAAATCCGCAAATACATGGTGCCTCCGGTCGGAATCGAAC
>DCHX01000029.1:0-80986 GCA_002315685.1 Ruminococcaceae bacterium UBA1741 | reverse complement strand
GCTTGTAAGGCAGATGCTCTCCCAGCTGAGCTATGCTCCCACATGTTGCCAGGCTCTATAACTTACCGGCGACAAAAAGTATATTATCACAAAGTAGTCATTATGTCAAGACTTTTTTTAATATTTTTATAATTTTTTTATTACTTTCTTTTTTAGTGTTCCTCCGAGTGCCGTAACACAGTAAACCGTATGGGCGCCGGCGAAAAGCAAACACCTCGCACAAGAGTCTAATGTAGCGCCCGTTGTTTTAACATCATCAACCAACAACACTGTTTTTGCATCGGTTTTATTCTTTACGAAATACTTTTCTCTTGCATTGGGAAAACGGTTAGAATAATCATTTGTGTGCTGTGGCTTGCCGAACGGCTTACAGCCGATTATATCCTTACTAATAGGTATTCGAAGCTTTTCGGAAATATTCTCGGAAAGCAAAAATATATGGTCATAGCCTCTGCTTACGAAGCTTTTAAGGGATGTCGGCACGGGAACTATCACATCAAACTTAATATCACTGTATTCTTCCTTAATTATTCGTATCATTTTATCGGCAATATATTCTCTATAATGCTTTTTATTAGCGAACTTATACTTATAAACAATATTCCTTGCGGTATTTGAATTATGAAATACCGAAAGAGCGCCCTCGAAATAGTAGATATGCCTTACGCAGTCGCAGTCGGGCTTTGAAAGTCCGCATTTTAGGCATCTTTTATCGGCAGGAATTACCGTAAGGTTGTTTTGACAGCTATCGCAGAGTCTTTTATCCTCATCAATAATTCTACCGCACGAAAGACACATATTAGGAAAAACAAATGAAATCGCCGAGTTTAATATTTTCTTAATCATAGAAGCACTCTTTTTGCAGGGTATAACGAAGCGTTTTTTTATCGTTCTTTGCCATTGCCGAAAAAACATCCTCACCGCCTACCGCAATAAGCATTTTTTTAGCTCTTGTAACGGCGGTGTAAAGCAAATTCCGATATTTAAGCTTATTCGGAATATTACACATAGGAATAATAACGCAGTCAAACTCACTGCCCTGACTTTTATGGACGGTGATAGCATAAGCAAGTTCAAGTTCACTTAAATTCTCCGGAAAATAGACAGCCACCCTATCATCAAACCTAACCTTAACCATACCGCCACGGGCATCTATTTCGGTAATAAATCCGACATCGCCGTTAAACACACCGCTACCCTGCTCGCCGTTATCGTTTTCCCACATAATATCATAATTATTTTTGGTTTGCATAACCTTGTCTTTTTCTCTGAAAGAAATGCCTCTGTTTATAATTTCGGCTTTCTTTTTATCATAGGGATTTAACACGGCTTGTAAAACATTATTAAGATTAAGTGTGCCCGTTTCATACATCTTTGAAGGGCATATAATTTGAATATCGGTAACGGGATTATATCCGTAAGCTTTCGGAAGTCTATCTGAGCAAAGCTCAGCTATCGTTTCGGCAACCGAATATCCGTCGTTTTTATGCAAAAAGAAAAAATCATCAAATGAATTTGAAAAGTCAATTTCAGCGCCCTCGATTATTGCGTGTGCGGTATTTACGATAGCACTCTTTTGCGCCTGTCTAAACACCTTTTTAAGCGTAACACTTGAAAACTTTTCGCTTTCGATAATATCATTTAGTATATTACCCGCCGAAACGCTCGGAAGCTGATTCACATCCCCTACAAGTATAAGCTTAGAGGTAGGTCTTAAAGCTTTTAACAAGCTATCAAACAAAAGAGTATCAACCATTGAAGCTTCATCAACAATAAGCACATCGCAATCAAGCGGATTTTTTTCATTTCTTGAAAATTGCGGTTTGTCCTCGTTAGACCAGTCAACCTCCAAAAGTCTATGAATGGTTTTGGCATCTCTATTACAAAGCTCGGTCATTCTTTTAGCCGCTCTACCCGTAGGCGCCGCCAAAGAAATAGACAAATTTCTCATTTCGAGTATGCCGATTACAGCATTAAGAGTAGTTGTCTTTCCCGTACCCGGACCGCCCGTTAATACAAACACACCGCTTGAAATTGCTTCCTTTACCGCCTGTCTTTGTATTTCTTCAAACTTAATACTTAACTTGTTTTCAATATAGTCGATTTCCTTATCGTCGGCGCCGAATAATTTTTCGGCATTTTCATCAAGCGATAATAATTTAGAGGCGATTCGTTCCTCGGCAAAGGCATAATCCGATAAAGCCAAATATTCGCAGTTGCCCTTTGTTCTCGAAACCACCCTCAAAGAGTTCACAAGCGAATCAAAAACGCCCTCAACCTTATCCTTATCAATTTCGAGAAGATTTATTGCAACCGCCGAAAGTTTATCCTTAGGCAAACAGGTATGACCGTTTGCAAGGTTGCGTTTAAGTATGTATTCAACACCCGCCGCAAGTCGCATATCGTTTTCCTTAGATATACCGAAATCGAAAGCGATTTTTTCCGCCTTTTCAAATGAAAAACCGATTTCCTCATCGCAAAGCGCATACGGGTTTTGTCTTATTATCTCGCAGGATTCTGCACCGAATTTACGAAACACCGACACGCAGGTTTCGGGGCTTACCTCGTAAGGAGAAAGCATAAGCATAATATCCCTTACGCTGTATTGCTTGTTGTATTCTTCGGAAATCGCAAGTGCCTTTTCGGTAGATATTCCCTTTATCAAAGCAAGTTCCTCAGGGCGTTCGGCAATCACTTCAAGCGACTTATCCCCGAATTTTTCTATAATTCTTTCCGCCGTTGCGGGACCTACACCTCTGATAATTCCCGAGGACAAATACCGAAGAATAGCACCTACGGTTTTAGGCGCAGTTCTTTCAAAGGAGGATACCGAAAATTGCTCTCCGTAGGTAGGATGAACAATATATTTGCCGAAAAACACCGCAGTTTCTCCGTCGGACAAAAACGGAATAATGCCGACAACGGTTACACGGGAATTGCCAACCCTTACACTCGCAACCGTATAACCGTTTTGGTCATTTCGATATGTTATTCTTTCAATTAGTCCTTCTATTCTTTCTTCCGTTTCCATCTTTTCTCCTATTTAATGCACTTTTATCATCTGTCGTTTCCCGACAGATGATAAAAACAGGCAGTCAATCAATGGCTCTGAACCAATCATCGGCTATTACGCAGAAGCATTTGTTCAGCAGACATTATTCAGAAAACCGCATTTATTACATTAGATATATATTCATTAGGCACTAAAATCACATTACTTGTTTTAGTGTATTCTCGGCAATCCCTCAAAGTTTCCTCACTTAAACTGTCGGTAACCGCAATAATACACTCCGAATACTGAGGTCCGAACCAACAGGATTGAGAAATAACATAGGATAGCTGTTCAACCGCCCTATCCTCATCAAGCACAATTACCGTCGCAGTCTTTCGTTTAGGCCCTAACGAGAAACAGGCAAGCCTTAGGCTATGTAAAAATTCCGAAAGTCCCAAAACTGCAAAGAGTATAACGATAATCGTTAAAACTGTCTTTATCATAAATACCACCCCGTTACATTCTATGCAAATGAGGTGGTATTTCGTTAAACTATTTTGTAATTGTTACAGACGGGCTGTAAGTTCCGACCTGCCAAATATTATTGTACTTATCGGATTTAACCGTCGCATCAATCGTATGAGCACCGGCGGCCTTACCGCTGACATCAATTTCGGCATAAAGGTCAGCCGAAGTAACATTTTTTACGACATCCTTAGGACCGCAAATCTTAACATTTCTTACAGAAGATGTTTTAGCCTTTAATCCGGAATCAAGTCCGCTGTACTTAATATTTTTAACCGTAAAGGTGCGTTCGGCAAAATTAGAAACATCAATAGTTACCGTAAAGAACTCGATATTATCGAAAATCTTAACGCCATCGGTTAATACCGGCGCTACCTCAAAGCTTCCGTTTGCGGAAGATACATTTCTGAAATCAATAGCCGAAAGCTTAACCTCGGTCATTTTATCAATAACCTCGGGCGTTCCTATTACGGCAACCTTTGAATTGTCAATAGACCACTTAATATCGGCTTCGCTTATACCGCTCGGCAAATTCGTAAAGCTAACCTTAACATCAAGGGTGGTTTTTTTGGAAATCGGTTGAGTAACCTTAGCCGAAGTAAAGCTTAAATTAAGGGTGCTTTGGGTTTTTTCGCCTTTGGCGTCATAAACCGTGCCGTCAGCAGAAAACCTATAAAGCACGGTGTTATTTTCACCGTAAATCACAATATCCGAATCAAAGGTTTGGGAGGACGAAAGCGGTTTGCTTTCATCAAGCTCGGTAAGAGTTCCTACCGACTCAATTTTTTCAATAGCCGCACGGGGTCCCTTAACGGTTATTGTGCTTTGCTCGGGGTTGCTCATAACAGGAGCTTCGGCAATAAGTCCCGACTCGGCTACAACGCCCGTAATTTTAGGTGCAACAGTAAACTCTTTTGTATCAATATAATCGAAAGTAACATCAATAGAAGGCGGCTCAATAGAAGAAAAGCTATATCCCGTTTTATCGCTGTTTCTTGTAGCGGTAACCGAAAGCGAATAGGTACCGGGAGCATTAACATCTTCAACAGAAGCCGAAAGCAAAAAGTCCTCAGGCTTAACTGAGCTTACGATATAGTTAGGTCCGCTTATAGTAACCGTAAAACTATAATTAGAAATATCCGATACTATTCCGAGTCCCAATGTTTGAGCAGAGGTGTTTTCAACCGAAATAGAGGCTTGAACATTAGTAAAAGACTGCTCCCTTACGGGGTTTCTTACTATCATAGCCACAAACCAAATCACAATAGATATTAAAATCGAAATAACTATAAGAAATTTCTTATTATTAACCAAGCGTTTTAGGGTTAGTCTTTCAAGTATTTTACTCATTTTTACCCTCCTCGTTCTCGTCTTTTGCGTTCTTTTGCAAGGAAGGGAATATGTTTTTAACGGTAGAAATTATCTTTTTATTATCGCTATCATCATTGTCTATCAAAAGCTCTTTTAGTTTTTCGTATGCCGTAACGCCGTTAAAGTTTCTCTCTATCGCTCCGTTAGACACAATAGAAATATTACCCGTTTCCTCCGATACAACTAAAACAACCGCATCGGAATTTTCGGTCATACCGATAGCCGCACGGTGTCTTGTGCCGAGGCTTTGAGAAAAGATATTGCTTTGTGTAAGGGGCAAAATACAACCCGCAGCAAAAATCCTACCGTCCCTGATTATTACCGCACCGTCGTGCAAAGGAGTTTTCGGATAAAATATATTATTAAGCATAGGCACACTTGTTTCGGCATCAATTTGTGTTCCCGTGTTAATTATTTCACCGAGTTGCGTTTCTCTCTCAAAAACGATTAAAGCACCGGTTTTTGTTTCTTGCATCGACCTTGCAGCCTTTGAAACATTTTCAATACAGGATTCAAGATTTATGTCTTTATTGTTCCTCACTCTGCCGAACTTTGTTTGTCCTACTCTTTCAAGCAGTCTTCTTATTTCGGGCTGGAAAATAATCGCAAAAACAACGATAGCCGAATTAAATACTACCGATAAAATCCATTCAAGCACGGCAAGCTGCCACCATTTAGCAAGAGCATATACAATAAGAAGCACCGCAATACCCTTAACAAGCTGTCCCGCTCTTGTTTCCCTTAAAAACACAAACGCCTTATACAAAAGGAAGGCAACCACCGCAATATCAATAATATCAAAAATTCTGATATTAGAAACGGCATAGATTATTTGGTTCCAAAGAGCATATAAGCTATTATAAAACTCATTAAAATAAACTGCCACTTTTCATCTTCCTTCACCGAATTTTACTATAAACTTTACTATATTTATATATATATTATCATATTATTATTAACTCTTCAAGAATAAATTGTATTTTTTTACGACATTTACCGTATATTTTGCTTCATTCATACTGTTTAGAAACGAAGGAGATATTCTAACCGTTCCGACATCGGTTGTATTAAGCTTATTGTGGGCAGAATACGAACAATGAAAACCGCCTCTTACCGCAATGCCGTTTTTATCCAAATACTCTGCAATTTCTTCTGAATGTTTTTCTTTAATGTTAAAGGACAAAACGGGTGCAAAGCTTAATTTTTCGGGATAAGGAGTATAAAGAATAACATCTTTAAGTTCTGCTAAATTCTCGTAAAAGAAGCTTGTAATATTCATTTCCTTTTCGTAGATTTCTTCTATTCCTATTTTGCTTATAAAGTCTATTCCCGCACCTATTCCCATAATGTTCGGCAGACAAAGTGTTCCGCTTTCAAAACCCTCGGGCATTTCCGAATCCTGTTTAAGTTCAAGAGAATTTATACCGTTTCCGCCCTCTATAACCGTATCGGGAATATCGCTTTCGGCTATAAGTATTCCCGTTCCCATAGGACTTAAAAGTCCCTTATGAGAAGCAATACACAAAAAGTCGATATTATATTTTCCTACATTTATCGGTACCACGCCGCCGCCCTGTGCACCGTCAACAAGAAAAAGCACACCTTTTCTTTTGCATACTTCCCCTATTTCCCTTATAGGCATTATTTTGCCCGTAACATTTGACACGGCGGTACAAATAACAAGTCTTGTGTCCTCTCTTATTGCATTTTCGAAGTTTTGCGTTGTAATCTTGTCATCCGTAAAAGATGTTTCTACAACTGTATAATCGCAGTTTGTTTTATAAACAGGGCGCATAACCGCATTATGTTCAAGGTCGGACACCGCAATATGTCCGCCGTTTGACATAACCCCTTTAATAACATAGTTTATTGCATGGGTGCAGTTTGGGCAAAAGGCGACCTTTAAGGGACTTGAAGCGCCGAAAAACGAAGATACTTTTTCTCTTACTCTGTAAATAGCATTTGAAGCATCAACCGCCAGCTTATATCCGCCTCTTCCCGCATTTGCCGAGAAATTATTAAGCGCATAATTCACTGCCTTTATTACACTTTCGGGCTTTTTACCGCTTGTTGCCGCATTATCTAAATATATCAAAAAATCATACCCTTCAAATATTCTAAAAAGTGCCGTCAAAGACGGCACTTATATTACTTTTAATATTTTTACATCTGCTTTACGAAATAAGTCGAGTGCCTTTTCCAAATCGCCGTCAAAAACAACCGCGTATCCGCAACCGCTCTTATTTTCGGAAACCTTTCTTTCAATATTCGCCTTATATCCTTTTGTCCTTAATATATCCCGTCCTCTTGTTGCATGAGTAATGCTTCCCGTTATTATTTTATGCTCCAAGAAGTGTCAACTCCTTATTAGATAACGGCAGCAAAATATTATTTAGTTTTCTTCGCTCATTTCCCTTTTGTAATAACCTATAATGACAATAACAGTAAGCGGAACAATTATAATGCCTACTACTCCGCCTATTTTAAGACCTATAAAAACACAAAGAAGTGTAAATATCGGGTTAAGACCGAATTTCTTACCGATAATATGAGGTTCTGAAAAATTTCTTACTACCGTTATTACAGTATATGTCAGTATAAGCATAATGCCAAAAACGGTTTTACCGCCGATAAACGATATAACAGCCCACGGAATTAAAACCGTTCCGGTTCCCAAAATCGGCAAAATGTCCACAATGGCAACCAAAAATCCAAGCGGTACGGCATAGGGTACTTTCAGTAGCAAAAATGCTGCCGATAGTTCAAAAAATGTAATGCAAAATAAAAGAAAATATCCGAATAATAGTTTTTTTGAGGCTTCGAGTGTGATTTTTTTCACAACAACGGTTTTTTCGATTATGCTTTGAGGTATTATTCCCTTTATAAATTTTTTAAGCTTTGTGTAGTCCTTTGCGATATAAACCGAAGCCGTAACCGTTACCAAAAAAGACAAAAGCAATGACGGTATTTTACCTGCATAATCGGTGGCGTTGTTTGAAAGAGAAGAAAAAATTTTTGTTGTCAACCCGTCAAGCGAGGCAATAATTCTATTGTAAACCGCTAAATCCTTTTTGAAAGATTTCAAAAACCGTGATAACATTTCCCCCGCTTTTTTAGTGTAAATCAAGAAATAATCAAGCGCACCACGAAAGTGCGACAAAACGCTTTTGAAGCAAAAAAAGGCAATCAACAAAATTAAGCCGTATATTAAACCTACAATAATCACGGATAATATGTCTTTGTTTATTTTAGTGTTAATTTTTGATGAAACAAGCCTTGAAACCAAAGCCACTGCCGTTGCGACAACAAACGGCATTAAATAGTTCAAAATAACCCCAAGCCCGAAAAACAATATAAGCGCCAAACAAGCATAATAAGCAAAGAAAATTAAAAACCTTTTTTTCTCCTCCATAAGCCCCTCCGTATATTTTTTTGATGTTTGAGTAACTTTAATTATTATTTACAGAAAACTATTGACTTTTCAAAATAATTGTAGTAGAATTAAGTACAATGTTCGCAGTAGGAGGACAATTTATGAAACAAGAAAGCTACTTAGTCATAAATTCAAAGGTTTTGCCCCCCGTTTTCGAGGGTGTTGTAAAGGCAAAGGAATTATTGGCTGACAAAACCGCCAAAAGCACATCCGAAGCGGTTAGAATTGCGGGTGTTTCAAGAAGTGCTTTTTATAAGTACCGTGATTTTGTTTGTAGGCTTGATACGGCTAATACAAATATACTTTCTCTAAATGCTACGCTTGATGATAAAGTGGGTGTTTTCTCTACCCTAACCACAATACTTTATGAGAACGGCGCTAACATTATTACGGTACATCAAGGCGCTCCCGTAAACGGACTTGCCCCTGTTACTCTTACCATTGCGGTAGATAATATGAAAATAAGTCTTGAAGAATTGCTTTCTTTACTGAGAAACGCAAAAGGAATTATTTCAATCAAATCAGTATAGTGAGGATAAAAGAATGATAAATGTTGCCATTATGGGACACGGTACGGTAGGTTCAGGTGTCGCCGAGCTTTTAATAAACAACAAGAACAGAATTGATAACGCCGTTAAAGAGGATGTTTTTGTAAAGTATATTTTGGATTTAAGAAAATTTGAAGGACTTTCCTATTCAGATAAATTCATTGATAATTTTGAGCTTATCGCAAATGACCGTGATATAAAAATTGTTGTTGAGGTTATGGGCGGTATAAACCCCGCTTACGATTTCGTTAAGCGTTGCCTTGAAGGCGGTAAAAGCGTTGTTACCTCAAATAAGGAATTAGTTGCCTCAAAGGGCGCCGAGCTTATAAGTATTGCCGAGAAAAATAATGTTAAT
This sequence comes from Ruminococcaceae bacterium UBA1741, assembly GCA_002315685.1. Lineage (GTDB taxonomy): Bacteria > Bacillota > Clostridia > Oscillospirales > Acutalibacteraceae > UBA737. The sequence goes on along the minus strand of DCHX01000029.1, from coordinate 71,762 downwards.
TTCCTTTTTGAAGCAAGTGTAGGAGGCGGTATTCCGATTATCCGTCCTATGACTCAATGCTTGCTTGCCAACAAGATAACCGAAATTAAGGGTATCTTAAACGGAACAACTAACTATATTCTAAATAAGATGATAGTGGACAATATGGATTTTGATGCGGCATTGAAATTAGCGCAAGACAACGGATTTGCCGAGAAAAACCCCGCCGCCGATATTGAGGGACACGACGCCTGTCGAAAGATTTGTATTTTAGCCTCTCTCGCTTTCGGAAAGCATATATATCCCGAGCAGGTTAAAACAGAGGGCATTACCGATATTACACTTGAAGATATTGATTATGCTGATAAATTGGGATTTGTAATAAAGCTAATCGGTATGGCAAAAAAATCAAATAATGACTCAATTTCGGCATCGGTTAGACCTACTCTTGTTAAAAAGTCGAATCTGTTGTCCCAAGTAAACGGTGTATTTAATGCTATTTCGGTTACGGGCGATGCTGTTGATGAGGTTGTTTTCTACGGAAAAGGTGCCGGAAAAATGGCAACCGCAAGTGCTGTTGTTGCCGATGTTATGGACTGTATCGGACATCTTGATTCAAGAAAAAATATTTATTGGACCGACGGCTCAAAATCTTTCGTAAAAGAATTTGACCAAAAGACCGTTCTTTATGTACGGGCTTCGGCTCTTAATTATGACAGTTTAGTCGGTAGCCTTAAAAATGCTTTTGGCGATATTGACTTTATTGATAACAAACAGGCAAATGAAATCGTATTTTTAACTTGCGAGGATTTTGAAAGCGAATTAAACAAAAAGATTTCTACTCTTAATGCCGACAGCATTAAGGTTTTGCACACCCTAAATTAGTTGGAGGAGAAACTATGGCACTAATGGTAAAAAAATTCGGCGGTTCTTCGGTTGCTAACGCCGAAAGAGTTTTTAATGTGGCGAACATTATTGTGGATGACTACAAAAAAGGTAACAATGTTATCGTTGTAGTATCTGCACAAGGCGACACCACAGACGATTTAATTGAAAAAGCAAGGGAAATAAACCCCGATAATCCTTCAAAGCGTGAAATGGATGTTTTACTGACCGCAGGCGAACAAATTTCTATTGCTTTACTTGCTATGGCTATTGAAAAGTTGGGATATCCCGTTATTTCGCTTCTCGGTTGGCAAGCAGGTTTTAACACTAACACAAATCACGGTACTGCAAGAATTAACAGTGTAAATACCGATAGAATGAAAGCTGAAATAGACAAGAAAAAAATCATTATCGTTGCAGGATTTCAGGGCATTAACAAATATGACGATTTAACCACACTCGGCAGAGGCGGTTCCGACACAAGCGCCGTTGCTATTGCAGCAGCTATGAATGCCGACCGTTGCCAGATTTACACTGATGTTGACGGTGTATATACATCCGACCCGAGAAAAGTTAAGAATGCTCAAAAGTTAGAGGAAATTACCTATGACGAAATGCTTGAGCTTGCAACTCTCGGCGCACAGGTTCTTAATAATCGCTCGGTTGAGTTGGCGAAAAAACACAATGTTGAGCTTGAAGTTCTTTCAAGCCTTGAAAGAAAAAGCGGAACAATAGTTAAGGAGAAGGTTAAAATGGAAAAAACACTAATCAGAGGCGTAGCAAAGGATACGGATGTTTCGGTAATTTCGATTATCGGTCTTAAAGATAACCCCGGTACCGCATTCAGAGTTTTCAATGCGTTAGCTCAAAATAATATTGAGGTTGATATGATTTTACAGTCGGTTGGCCGTGACGGAACAAAGGATATTTCTTTCTCGGTTAAGCGTTCCGAAAGCGCTAATGCTCTTTCCTGCATAAGCGCACTTAAAGATAACTTTGAATATGTTGATTTGAAATCCGCTGATGATGTTGCTAAAATCTCAACCGTCGGCGCAGGTATGGAAAGTCATCCGGGCGTTGCCGCTAAAATGTTCGAGGCATTGTTTGATTCAAATATAAACATTCAAATGATTTCCACAAGCGAAATTAAAATTTCGGTAATCATTGAAGAAAAGTATGCCGACAAGGCACTTTCGGTTGTTCACGAGGCATTCTTCAACTGATAAACACCAAAAAATAAAACTACCGGCCGTACCGGTAGTTCACACTGCTCCCTTAGGGTTTAATGCCGACCGAGCCTCAAAGCTCGGCGAAAGGTCTGCTAACCGCAGCACCTTCATAGGCTTTCCCCTAAGGGAGTTTTTTGTATTCTTTGTTCCTCAATATCATTCGTATAGTTTGTTTATTTTTTCGGTTTTTTCTTTAATCATATCACGGATATATTGCGGTTTTTGAACCTCTATTCTATCCCCGAAATTCATAACGAATGATACAAACGCATCGCTTACAACCGCTTTTGTCGTAAAGCTGAAATGGGTGTCTGTAATATTCCTTATAAATATTTTTTCGCCGAATCTATCGGCAACCTGTTCGAGCAAACCCTTTTCACAACGAAAATCTATTTCCTCGATTTTTCCGCCGTACATATTAAAAAGTCGCTTCGTATAATCCGCAACATCAAAGCTATCGGTATAAGGGCTGACCTCACTAAAAGGTCTTGCGTTTTCGCTTGTTACCTCAACCGAACGGATACGGTCAATCCTGAAATGTGCAAGATTGTCATACTTGTCGTAGTTGCCTATTAGATAGTAATGGTCGTCCTGCCAAGTTTGTGCATAGGGGCTTATTTTTCTTTCCCTATATACGGTAACTATTTCTCGGTTTTCGGACAACTGCCTTACGCCGTATCTAAAAGTAATTTTTTTCTTTTCCTTTATGGCACGGGAAATAGAGTCGATATTATAAAAAATTTCTTCATTTGCACATTTGGATTCGGAATCAATATATATCCCGCTTTCTATCCCCGCCATTTGATTAACGCTTAACATTTTTTGAAGCTTTGAAACAAGCTCACGGGATTTTTTGGCGGTAATAAATTTAGCGGTTCTGACGGCATCGCAAAGAAGATATATTTCGGGTGTTTCAAACTCACGGGAAGCCAAGAAAAAACCGGCTTTCGGCATACGGGTTTTAATAATATCGAAGCCATAGTCTATCAGTTGCTCAATATCGTCATAAATTGCTTTTCTTTCGGCGGTAACGCCTCTTTCAAACAACTTATCGCATATTTCATTAGCAGGTATCGGATGGTCTTCGTCGGTATATTCTTTCAAAATATCAATAATACATAAAAGCTTTATTTTTTGTCCGTATCTTGCCATTTTTCTACCACCCTTATAAATTCGTCATATTCATAAATTGCATTTACAGCATCTAAAAATGCAACCGAGGACATTCCCTTCGGAAGAGATGAAGCTATACAAAACTCCTGACGAAGCTTTGCACTGTTATCACCGCCCGAAAGTCCGTACATAAAAAGGTCTCGCTTTGTAACTAATTTACTTTTCTCTCCCACGCTACCGCAAACACCGCTTTTTTTAAGTGCTTCAAGTATTACTTCCTCTTTCATACCCTCTACACCTAAATATCCCTCTTTTGAAGAAACGGTTTTTCTCTTTTCTTTTCCGAGAATTTGAGGTATATACACATTTGTTATTTTAGCATCACCGCAAATTTTCTTTACAAACGACCTTATCATCATTCCCGCACTGTCGGAATCGGTCATAATAATAATTCCCTTTGTTTTTGCAAGGAGTGAGATAAGCTTTCTTTTTTCTTTATCCTTAAAAACCGAAAATCCGTTTGTAACGATAATTGTAGCATCAATAATATTGCTTATTGTGATTTTATCGTATTTACCTTCAACTATTACCGCTTCGTTTAGCTTTATCACGCCGTATCACCCCAAAGAATAAGGGTGAGCTTTACGGTCATTTCTTCAAGCTTTTGACGGGCGTCGGCACCGAAGCTTTTAAGCGCGTAATCGGTAGAAAGCAAACACTCGAAGCTTTTATTCAACTTATCAAAATCAAATTTTTTAAGATTATTTGATGCCTTATCAAGTACAAACGCTCTTGATTTATAATCAAAATCTTTGGCAATATCCCCACGCTTTACCTGTGCTTTGTTGCCCTCATAAACACGGTACATATCAATATAAACCGAAGATACCGAAGAAAGAATAACAAAAGGCTCTATTCTCATAAAGAACATATCGTCAAGAATAGACAAAGCACCCGAAACATTCCCCGCAACTATCATCGCAACAAAGTCATAAAAGGACGAGTCGATATTTTTAATGCAAATCTTATCAATAACTTCTTTTGTAATATCACCGCTACCGCAGAAAAAACACAACTTTTGAAGTTCGTTGCTCAAAACATTTAGGTCCTCGCCAACCATATTTATCATATAACGGGCATCGGTATCGCTTAAATTACAACCGTGTTTAACCGCACTTTTAGCAAGCATTTTTGCAAGTACGGGAACGGCTCTATGGTCAAGACAAACCGCTTTACCTCCCGCCTTTTCAACGGTATCTATAAGCTTTTTCGATTTAGAATCCTTTTTGTAATCGACATCAACCGTATCAAATTTCAATATAAAAACACAACCGCTTTCAACCTCGGAAATAACGGTACAAAGCTTTTCAAAATCTTTTTTGTCCGACTTTGAAAAATCATAGTTATCAAGCACAACGCACTTCGAATCAGCCATCATAGGATATTGCTTTACGGCATCGTAAACCTCCTGCAAATCGCTACCGCTTTCAAATCTTTGGAGATTGAAAAACGGGTCGCCCGAATATGCCATATCGCTCAGCTTATCAAGATAATGTTTTTTAAGATACAAGTCATTACCGTAAAGCATATAAACATTTGAAAGTTGTTTTTTTCTGATGTCGTTTTGCAGACTTTCTTCATTCACGGGCACTTTTTTCAACTCCTTTTTTATAAAAATACATAAATAAAATTAAAAACACGCTAAACAAAAGCGAAACGAAAATCATATAAAATGGTGCTGTTACCGCCGAATATGTAAGTCCGCCTAATGTGTTAATCACAAAATTTACATACTTTAATATAAAATTTATCAGCTTCAAAACGGGATATATTATAGCGGTAGAAAAGCTGAATATTACGGCAATAACGCTAAACACCAAAACGAGTGTTACGGGAAAGGATATTAAAACATTTGTAATAGGAGAAACAAGTGAAATAAACCTAAATCTGTAAACTATAATTGGCATTGTAAAGATTTCGGCTAACAACGATACTATTACAATAGGTAAAATCACTATTAACGCACGGCTTTTTATTTTCAGTTTTTCTAAAATAAACTCGCAGTAAAACGGCGAAACATAAAGCACCGCAAAGACGGCTATCACCGATAACTGAAACGAAATGTTAAAAAGCAAAAGCGGTTCGTCTAAAAGAATGAATGTTACCGCACCGCCTAATGTGTTTAATATATCGGCATCACGGTTAAAAAGAGGTGCTACCGCAAACAAAAGATACATTAGTCCCGCGCGGATAATAGACGGCGTAAATCCGCAAATCGCACACAAAAGCGAAACCGCAATTACGGAAATAAAAAATCCTACAAACCTATTTTTTATCAGTCGGTCAATAATAAAAAACAAAAATCCGATAATTATTGATAGGTGCAGTCCCGACACCACCATAATATGACTTACACCCGATTTTTTAACATTAAGAGAAAATGTATCATCGAGGTTTCCCTTATCCCCTAAAAGTATGGCAATAAGCGTGTTATATGTATCTTTGTCTAAAACATTTTTGAAAACATTTTTTATTCCCAAACGAATTTTACCGAGCGAATAATAAAAAATGCTTTTGTCATCTGTTTTGTCATAGGATTTAAGCCACATATTGCCGTAAATTTGCTTTGAAAGCGAATAATCAAACAGTTCTTTATTATCGTTATCAAAAAAGAATACATTTGCCTTGATTTTATCTCCGCATTTAAGGTCGGAAGTCTTAAAATAAAGATTGTATTTAAGACCGTTGTAAAAGCCGTTGTTGTTTTCGCTTTTAACCGTTACAAAAGAGGAGTTTGAAGACCTTGAAGAATCCGAACAAACGGTTAAGTTAAGGGTATATTCTTTTCCCGCATTCTCATTACTGTTTTGAATTTTATTGTTTACCGAAAAAACACTTGCAAATAAAAGCAACAAAATAAGCGTGGATAGTATTGCGTTTCTAACCCTTTTGAACACTAAAAATGTTGTACCGCAAGCAAGAAATATTAAGGCAAGCAAAGTGTACAAGCCGAAAAATTTATAAGCCGTTATTATAAAGCAAAATGAAACAGCCGTAAATAATAAGCTTCTTTTAACCATTAGAATTAAATTATCGAAAGACCTTCTAAAAGAATTTTAAGTCCGATAAGCACCAATATAAGTCCTCCGACGAATTCGGCTTTATTTTTATAAACGGCGCCGAATTTATGGCCTATAAGTACACCGATAGCCGAAATCACAAATGTAACAACACCGATTATTACTATTGCAAGAATAATATCAACCTTTAAGAAAGCGAAGGTAATACCGACCGCCAAAGCATCAATGCTTGTTGCAACCGCTAATATAAAAAGCTCCTTAAAGTCAAATTTATACTCTTTGTCGTCATCATCATCTTTTCCAAATGATTCATAAATCATTTTTCCGCCGATAAACGCAAGTAAAGCAAATGCTATCCAATGGTCAATACTCGTAATATACTTTTCAAATCTTTGACCTAAAAAGTAGCCAATTAGTGGCATAATAGCTTGAAAACCGCCGAAAAACAAAGCAATAAAGAACATATCGTTAGCTTTTAGTTTCGGCATTTTAAGTCCCTTACAAACCGAAACGGCAAAAGCGTCCATCGCAAGACCTATACCAATAAGCAAAAGTTCAACAAATCCCATCTAAATAACCCCTATTATTTCAAATTCCACTCTTTAATGTCTTTTAGTTCGTTAAACAACGCAACATAAGCCTCGTGGCGAGTCTTTTCTATTTTTCCGTCATTCAAAGCCTTGACAACACCGCACCCTTTTTCGCAGGTATGTGTGCAGGAGGTAAATTTGCAATTATTTTTATATTCGCCGAATTCGGGAAAAAAGTCGCTTAAATTCAACTTAAACTCATAACTCGGTATAGCGGTATCAAAGGAAGAAAAACCAGGTGTGTCGGCAATATATCCGCCGATATCGTTTTTATACAGTTCGGTATGCCTTGTAGTATGCCTTCCCCTGCCGAGCTTTACACTAACCTCGCCTGTCGGCAGTGAAAGGTCTCGGAATATTGCGTTTATTATACTCGATTTACCGACACCCGAATTTCCCGCAAAAGCACATATAGAATTTTCCATTTCTTTTTTAAGCAAATCAGTTCCTATATTATCCTTTGCGGAAATCACGAAAGTTTTATATCCGACATTAGTATAAAGTCTTTTCAAATCGGTAAAATCGCCTGTATCGCATTTATTAAACACGATAATAGGCTCTATGCCGTAAAACTCCGCCAAAGCGCATAATCGGTCGATTAAAAAGGTATCTGGCGAAGGACAGCTATATGCCGATACGATAATCAGCTTGTCTATATTGGAAATAAGCGGTCTTTGTAAAAGGTTTTTTCTGTCAAGCACCTTTTCAATAATCGCATAATTTTTACCGTCAAGCGTAATTTCTACCTTATCACCGACAACGGGGGAAATTCCCGTTTTGCGAAAATTTCCCCTTGCTTTACATTCATAAACAGTATCGCCGCACGATACATAATAAAATGACGATATCGCCTTAACAATTAGTCCTTGCATAAGACTCAATACTCGTAACTTTCAGGTACATCATACTTCTTGATAACCTTTACATCGCCTGTCATAGCGTTAATTTTTACATCCTCATAATCAATATAAGAAGTAGTATTTCCGTTTACTTCGCTAACCTTAACGGTAGCATAAACAGTCTTATCTTCAAGCTTAACATCCTTGAAAACATATCCCTTTGTAGATGAAGAGCTTAAACTTCCGCTTTGTGCTATCGGAGAGCCGTCAACCCACAAAGACATCTTGAAATCCTTTGTAGTAACATACTGTTCGGTGTAATCAACGCTTACATCAAGAGTAATTGTACCGTCGCTTACATAGAACTTAACCTCAGTGCCCTCAGGTGTGGTTTCAGCGGAATTAGCCGAAGGAGATTGGCTTATTACATATCCCTTTGCCATATACTCTTTATCGTTAGGAGTCATAGAGCGAGTTTCGGAAGAAGGAATAAGTCCCGCACTTCTAAGCTCCTTTTCGGCAGCGGCGGATTTTAGTCCGGTAACATCGGGAATAGCAACTAATTTGACCTCTTTACCGCTGCTTACATAAACGGTAATCTCGGTACCTTCCTTAACGGTAGTTGTCTTTTTAGGTTCGGTTCTTACAACCTTACCGGCTTCAACATTTTCATCGGCAATAGTTTCAATCTTATAAGCAAAGCCTTTTGCTTTAAGCTCGGAAATAGCATAGGTTTCGGTTTGACCGTAAACATCAGGCACCTTAACAGTTGTAACACCCATACTTACAGTAAGGGTAATATTAGCATTTTTCTTTAATTTTTTGCCCTCTTTTGCAGACTGCTCATAAACCTTGCCAATATCATATTTATCATTTACATTGTACTCGAAATCAATATTAAAGGTATCAAAATACTCGCTTTCCTTTACCTCATCAACAGTCATTCCCACAAAGTTAGGACAAGCAATTTCTTTACCCGTTCCCGTGAGTAATTTCGGAATGAAAATAGCAAGAATAATACCCACTACAACAACAAGTGCGGCAGCAACACCGAGTAGAATCGGGATAGTGTTGCTCTTTTCGTTCTTTTCCTCTATCGGCTCGTCAACAATAGGAACGGCAGAGGCAGGAGAAGATGAACTTACACTGCTTCCTACAAATCTTGTCGGAGAATCGTCAACAAAATAAGAATACTCAAATGTAGCCTCAGGGTCTTTTCTAAACTGTTCAAGGTCGCAAAGCATTTCGGCAGCCGATTGATAACGGCGCTCGGTTATCTTTTGCATTGCGTGCATTGTAATTTGTTCAAGACCTAACGGAATTGAAGGATTTATTTCAGTAGGAAGCTTAGGCTCACGCTGTAACTGCATAATAGCAACCGAAACGGCACTTTCGGCTTGGAACGGAAGCTCGCCCGTAAGCATTTCATAAAGCATAACACCTACCGAGTAAACATCGGCCTTTTCATCAGTCTTTTCGCCCTTTGCCTGTTCGGGACTGATGTAATGTACCGAGCCTATTGCCTTATCGGTAATAGTTCTTTGTTCACTCCTCGAAAAACGGGCTATACCGAAGTCGGTAACCTTAATGGTGCCGTCACGCAAAACCATAATATTTTGCGGTTTTACATCACGGTGTACTATACCCTTATCGTGAGCGTGTTGCAAGCCTTTCAGTATTTGAATTGTAAAGTTTACGGCATCCTTCCAAAGAAGACTTCCCTGATGCTCGATATACTCTTTAAGGGTAATACCGTCAATATATTCCATAACGATATACTGAATAAGGTCGCCGAAGCTAACATCATGTACCTTAACAATATTAGGATGCGACAAAACGGCAATAGCCTTTGATTCGTTCTTAAAACGGCGAATGAACTCATCATTTGAAACAAATTCGTCCTTTAAGATTTTGATGGCAACAGTACGGTCTTCAACATTATCGTGAGCCTTATATACAACCGCCATTCCGCCGATTCCTATAATTTCTTCAATTTCATACCGTCCGTCAAGTCGTTTTCCAACATACTTATCCATAATACTTTTCCTTTCCGTTAAAGCGTAACGGTAACAGCGGTAATGTTGTCTCCGCCACCGTTTTCATTTGCAGTGTTAATTAAATTTTGAGTAACATTTTCAATGTCGTTTTCCTCAAAAATGCTCTTTATTTTATCAATTTCAATGAAGTTTGAAAGACCGTCGGTACAAACCAAAACCGTATCTCCGATTTTTACGGGAATCTCCATACAATCGGGAAATACCGTTTCCTCCACACCGAGAGCCCTCGTTATTATGTTCTTTCTCGGATGATTTTTTGCCTCATCGGGAGTAAGCTCTCCGCTTTCCACAAGGGTTTGAACAACCGAATGGTCGCGGGTAATTTGAGTAACCTCATCATTCACAAGATAAACTCGGCTATCGCCCACATGACAAATAATCGCAAGTCCGTTTCTTACAACAAGCACTACCGCAGTAGTTCCCATTCCAATTAAATCAGGGTCATTTTGAGATTTTTCAAAAACATTCATATTTGCCGAAACAACCGCACTTTTCAGCATATTGGATAAAGAGTATCTATCCATTTTATTGCTATAAGAATTATTTACATAATCGGAAATTACCTTAACGGCAGTTTCACTTGCAATATTTCCGGCATTTGCACCGCCCATACCGTCGCAAACAACAACAAATGCGGAATTATCAAATAAAAATCCGCTGTAATACGCATCTTGATTTGTCGAGCGCTGTTTTCCGGTATCGGTAGAACTAAATATTTTCATTTCTGAACCCCTCCTTCTTTCGAAGTTGTCCGCATGAAGCGTTTATATCCGCGCCGAGCGTTCTCCTTATTGTAGCATTTACACCCAGCTTTTCAAGCATATCCTTAAACCTTGTAATATTTTTAATACTCGGCTTTCTGAAATCGTTTTCTTTTACGGGATTTGCGGGGATTAAATTTATATGGTACATAATACCCTTTAATCTGTCCGCTAACATTTCAGCACATTCGGGAGTGTCGTTTACGCCATCAATTAAAGCATATTCAAAGGATATCCTTCTTGTAGTTACCTTTTGATATTCCTTACAGGCATTTACAAGCTCCTCAATATTCCACTTTTTATTAACAGGCATTATGGTATTTCTGATTTCATCGCTCGGTGCGTGAAGTGAAATAGAAAGCGTAATAGGAAGATTTAATTTTGCAAGTTCTTTTATTCCGCTTACCACACCCGAGGTCGAAAGAGAAATATGCCTGAGTCCTATACCAAGTCCGTTAGGGTCGCTTACTAATTTAAGAAATCTTTCGGAGTTCTCAAAATTGTCAAGCGGCTCCCCCATACCCATCATAACAACATTAGAAACCCTAATGTTATTATCCTTTCCGGCGGTAATTATTTGGGATAGTATTTCAGAAGCAGTTAAGTTCCTCGTAAGACCGAATAGCCCCGAGGCACAAAACCTACAACCCATTCGGCAACCTACCTGAGTAGAAACACAAACCGTATAGCCGTGCTCATATTTCATAAGCACCGATTCAATATACTCGCCGTCAAAAAGAGAAAAGAGATATTTTACCGTACCGTCAATTTCAGATACCAATTTGCGTTCTATCTTGACATTTGCAATATAGCAATTCTCTTTTAATTTATTCCTAAGTGTAAGCGGAATATTCGTCATATCATCAAAGCTGTCAATTCCGCCTCTAACCCATTTAATTATTTGATTTGCTCTGAATTTAGGCTCGCCTAAATCCAACACAAGCTTTCTGATTTCCTCGTCATACAAAGAGCAAATATCAATTTTTTGAGGTATATTATCACCCGTTTCTCACAAGAACGGCACAGTAAAATCCGTCCGTTTTATCAATATGCGGCATAAACTCATTACTACATTGTAACTCAAAATCACCCGTTTTGTCAAGAAAAGCATTGATTTGAGCCTTATTCTCGGCATTTTTAAGGGTGCAGGTTGAGTACACTAATTTTCCGCCTATCTTAACATATTTTGATGCGTTATGCAGTATTTTCATTTGAATATCGCAAAGCTCGTCAAAATCATTTTTTGTTATATCTTTATATTTTATTTCGGGTTTTCGCCTTATAACACCGAGCCCCGAACAAGGAACATCGCACAAAACAACATCAAATTGTCCAAGTGTTTCGTTATAAACGGTAGCATCGGATATTCTTGCGTTTATAATGCCGATACCAAGTCTTTGGGCACCTTTTTTAATTAAATCAACCCTATGCTTATAAAGGTCGAGCGATACTACTTCCCCCGTATTATTCATAATTTCAGCCATAGTAAAGCTTTTACCGCCGGGCGCCGCACATATATCAAGCACCCTTAAACCGTTCCTTAATCCTATTTTCGAAATAGCAATTTGGGAAGCCATATCTTCAATATGAAATAATCCTTCCTTATATGCCTTACTATTGGCAACATCAATACCCGATAAGATTTCAATAGAGTTATCAAGAGTTGATTTTTTTGCGGTTACTTTCTCGCCGTCAAGTATCTTTATAAGCGAATCTGTATCTGTTTTAAGATTATTAACCCTTGCTGTAATCGGAGGCTTTTTAAGAGATTCTTCCAATAGCAATACGGCAGTTTCGGTTCCGTAATCCGAAACAAAGCTTTCGATTATCGTAACAGGACACGAATATCTAACACTTAAAGATTTAATGTCATTACCGCTCGGAATTTCGGCGGGTTCTCTTAAATATGCCCTTAAAACCCCGTTTACAAAAGAAGCGTTATATTTTTCTTTTGAAGCCTTTACTATATTTACCGACTCATTAACGGCGGCACTTTCGGGGATTTTATCTAAATAAATTATTTGATAAAGCGCAATTCTGATTGCCGTTAAGGTTATCGGTTTTATCTTATTTACGGGTGTTTTAATATACCTTGAAATTATGTAGTCGATAGTGATTTTTCTATCAAGTGTGCCGTAAACTATTGCACTTGCAAGTGCTTTATCCGCATTTGACAGTTCACTGCATAAAAACTCCTTTGCAACCGAAATGTTTGAATAGGCGCCGTCTTTTTCGATAGATATAAGTATATTTACCGCCGTTTTTCTTGATTTACTTATTGACATATTATTCTACTTTTGTACCTATCGGTATTTTATGACCGTTAAGCATTTGTGATACCGACATTTCCTTGCTTCCTTCGGGTTGAATTGTTATAAGTTGAAGTGCCGTGTTTTCTCCGCAGGAAATAATAAGCTTTCCGTTACTTTCAATAACCCTTGAAGCCTCACTTACACTTGACTTAACAGCTTTTGCTTTAATAACTTTCACTCTTTTACCCTCTAAAATAAAATATGCGCAGGGCCAAGAATAAAAGCCTCTTACTTTATTTGCAAGAGTATATGCGTCCTCGTTAAAATCAAGATGTGCCATTTCCTTGTTTATTATCGGTGCATAGGTAGCATCAGCTTCATTTTGCTTTATAGGTTTTATATTTCCCTTTTCAATATCGGCTATTGTTTCGAGCATTATATCGGCAGATATAAACGATAAACGCTCAAAAAGCTCCTCGGCAGTTTCTTCTTCGCCGATTTCGGTAGTTACGGTCTTTAATATATCGCCCGTATCCATTCCCTCGTCCATTTGCATAACGGTGATACCTGTTTTGCTCTCTCCCGAAACTATTGCCCACTGAATAGGCGATGCACCCCTATACTTCGGCAAGAGGGATGCGTGTCCGTTAATACAGCCGTACTTGGGAAAATCCAAAATTTCCTTCGGTAAAATTTTGCCGTAAGCCACTACAACAATAATATCGGGGTTTAGCTCTTTAATTATTCTGAAAGCCTCGCCGTCACGAAGAGTATTAGGCTGATAAACCTTAATATTGTTTTCTTCCGCTACCACCTTTGTAGGAGGCGGAGTTAAAATTCTTTTTCTTCCGACAGGCTTATCGGGTTGAGCAAAAACCGCCGAAACCTCGTGGCCTGAATTTATAAGTTTATTTAGGGTTTTAACCGAATAATCGGGAGTTCCCATAAAAACTATGCGCATAAATTATTTATCCTTCCTATCAATAAACAATATTCCGTCAAGATGGTCAATTTCGTGGCAAAGTGCACGGGCTTTAAGTCCCTCGCCCGATACGGTAATGTTGTTTCCGTTTCTGTCCTGCGCTCTAACCACAACGCTCATAGGTCTTGTAACACTTTCGTATCTGTTTGGAATTGAAAGACATCCCTCATCTCCCGTTTGCGTTCCCTCTTTTGAGATAATAACGGGGTTTACAAGCTCTATTATTCCGTCGCCTACATCAATAATACAAAATCTTCGAAGTATTCCGACTTGGGGAGCCGCAAGTCCTACACCCTCGGCTTCATACATAGTTTCAGCCATATCATCAAATATTTGATGCAGTTTTTCATCAAAGGTAAGTTGCGTTCTGCAAACCTTTTTTAAGACATCATCGCCCAATTTTACAATATTTCTTTTTGCCATAGTATCACCTAAATAATCGTTTCGGGATTCATATCAACAAATACCGAAAGGTCTTTTTTCTTTCTTATATTTATAGTTTCTCTGATAAGCTCTCTGAATCTCTTGTTATTCTTACACTTAATTATCATACGGTAGCGATATTTACCGCTGACCTTAATAACCGCCGCAGGCATAGGCCCTAAAACAGTAAGCTTTACATCATTATATTCACTGTCGGTTTTCTTAATCAGACTATGCAAAATTTCTTTTGAAGTACCGTTTGCCAACTCCTTATCCATCGAGGACACAACAATCATACACAAATCGCAAAACGGCGGATAAATCATTAACTTTCTTGTAAGTATTTCTTCTTCATAAAAGCTCTTGTAGTCTTGACTTGCCGAAAGCGGAATTACGCTATCGGTAATATTTTGGGTTTGAATAACCGCCTCCGAGTTTCCGCCCGACCTACCCGCTCTGCCTATTACTTGGGTAAGCAGCGAAAATGTACGCTCAAAGCCACGGTAATCATCACTGTAAAATGCACGGTCGGCACCTATTACACCAACAAGGTCAACACTCGGAAAATCAAGTCCCTTTGCTACCATCTGGGTACCTATCATAATATCGTATTCCTTATCGGCAAAGGCTTTAAGACTTGTTGAAAAGGAGTCCCTTGAAAGTGTTGTATCGGCATCAAGCCTTAATATTTTAGCAGTCGGAAAAAGCAAAGATAATTCTTCTTGTAGCTTTTGCGTTCCCGCACCTTGAAAGCTCAAATATTCGTTACCGCATTCGGGACATTTAGTAGGTATGCTTTCGGAATATCCGCAGTAATGGCACATCATTCGTTTGTTTGCCGAATGGTATGTAAGCGAAACACTGCACTCCTTACAGGTTGCCACATATCCGCACGCAGGACATGAAATATGGGTATTATGTCCTCTGCGGTTAAGTAAAATTATAACCTGCTTTTTATCATTAAGCCGTTCTTCGATTTTTGAGGCTAACAACCTACTGATATTTGATTTGTTGCCTTCGCTTAATTCTTTTCGCATATCGGCAATATGAACATTCGGAAGCTTTGCATTATTGTATCTTGTAGATAACTCGCAAAGTCCGTATCTATCAGATAATGCCAAGCTGTAACTTTCAAGCGACGGAGTAGCGGAGGCAAGTAAAAGCAAACAATTATGATAATTAGCCCTGAATTTTGCAATATCCTTTGCATTAAAACGGGGACTTTTTTCGGACTTGTATGAATGTTCTTGTTCTTCGTCCATAATAATAAGGCCTAAATTATTACAAGGTGCGAAGCAGGCACTTCTCGTGCCTATGGCAATAGTTGCACTGCCGTTTTTTATTCGGTTATACTCGTCCATTCGTTGACCTAACGACATATTACTGTGAAAAACCGCAATTTTATTGCCGAATCTTGAAGTAAAAAGCTCTATAAGTTGGGGAGTGAGCGAAATTTCGGGCACCATAACAATAACATCTTTTTTGTCATTTACCGCTTGTTCTACAAGCTTCAAATAAACCTGCGTTTTACCGCTTCCCGTAACGCCGTACAAAAGCGAGGCGGACGGCTTTCCCGAATTCATATCGCAAAGCAGCTTGTTAAAAGCCTTTTCCTGTTCTGTATTCAAAACAATTTTTTCATTATTTTTGTTTTTACTAACCTTGTAAGGTATTCTGAAAACCTGTTTTTCAAAAACCTCAATAACATTTTTTTTAGAAAGTGCGGTAATTACCGACATCGTAACGCCCGTAAAATAAATAAGCTCTTTAACACTTACCGTGCCTACCGATTTAATAACATCCGCAATTTCCTTTTGTCTTTCGGTTAAGGAAAAGGTATCGAAATCCTCATCAATCAGTCTTACATATTTTGCGGTTTTATCGCCCATCGCCTTAATAGGCTCGGAACAAACCGAAACCGCACCTTTTTCTTTAAGACTTAATAAAATTTCTTTCGCATTTTCAAAATCGGACTTGATTTTTTTACCCGAAACACTCTCGTTTTCTCTTATAAAATCAAAAACCGCTTTTTCATCGCCATCAAGCGCATTAACAGTGCAAAACTCTTCATTTATAGCATAAAATTCCTCCAACCGATAGTTAAGACCGGTAGGAAGAATTGTATGAACGGCATCAAAATAGGTGCAAAAAAACCGTTCCTTCATATAAAGACAAAGCTTAATCATCTCGTCATTTAATATGGGAATTTCATCAGTTACACCTAAAATATATTTGGTTTTCGGGTTATCCTCGCTTTTTGAAAGCGAGATAATAAGCCCTTGTTTTTTAATATTTCCGTTTCCAAACGGAACAGTAACTCTTGTTCCGACCTTTGCCTTTTCGAAAAGCTCGTCCGGCACAAAGTAAGAATAGCGCTTATCGTATGACCCAACAGCGCCATCTAAAACAACTTCGGCTGAAACGCGGTTCATAAGATAAGCCCCCTTTTTTTAGAATTGATACCGATTATAAATTCTTTTCAGATGCTAATTTGTTAATAGCGATGCTGACCGGCTTTTCAATTAAGATTTCGCCGTCATCCTCAGCCTTTTGAGACACCTTACGGGCACATTTCGCAATATCGGTAACAAGACGATAGCGATTGTCGTAATTTTCAATAAGTTTTCCTAAATTTTCGTTTAACATAAATATTTTCCTTTCAAAAATGAAATTATTAACCGTTTATAATACTGTCTATTAAATCTAAATTCCTATCGGTTTTAAGCTTTTCGCTTTTTATGACAGAAACCACACCGTCAACAGCATCCTCCAAAACATCGTTTACAACTAAATAGTCGTAATTTTCGGCACATTTGATTTCTCCGAGCGAAGCGTTAAGACGCTTTTGCAAATTTTCAGGCGTCTCGGTGCCTCTGTTAGAAAGTCGATTTTTCAGCACATCAAGAGAAGGCGGTAAAACAAAAATACTAACTGCCTCGGGCATTTTTTCTTTTATTTGACCGGCGCCGTTTACATCAACCTCAACCATAACATCAAATCCCGCTTCAAGTTGCTGAATTACAGGCTTTTTCGGTGTACCGTAGTAGTTGCCCACAAAAACATTATGCTCTAAAAGCATATCGTTTTTTATCATATCTTCAAACTCTTCACGGGTAATAAAGTGATATTTTCCGTCCGCCGTTTCGTTGCTTCTCATAGGTCGGGTAATAACCGAAATTGAGAATTTAAGTGACGGGCATTTTTTGAAAACCTCGCCTAATACAGTATCCTTACCCGAGCCGGACGGTCCCGAAATTACAAAAAGTTTTCCTTTACTCATCGTTTTCTTCCTCATCCTCAAAACTTCCGTCATCCAAAATACGGTTTGCAAGAGTTTCAGACTGCAAATATGTCAAAATAATGTGGTCGCTGTCGGTAATTACAACCGCTCTTGTTCTTCTGCCGTGGGTTGCATCAACCAAAGTTCCTCTTTCCTTTGCATCTTGGATTATACGCTTAATAGGTGCAGATTCGGGACTTACTATCGCAACCATTCTATTAGCCGAAACCATATTACCGAATCCGATATTAACAAGCTTCATACTACTTCATCTCCGCTATTCGATATTTTGAATTTGCTCTCTTATTTTCTCTATTTGAGCCTTAATATCAACAACCGTTTTGGCAATCTCAATATCAGAGCATTTAGAACCTATTGTATTAGCCTCTCTGTTCATTTCCTGAACAATAAAGTCAAGCTTTCTGCCGATAGCACCGCCCGTTTCAAAAAGCTTTGAAAGTTCGTTTATATGGCTTCTGAGTCTTACCGTTTCTTCGTCAACGGCAATTTTATCGGCAAAAACGGCAGTTTCGGTAAGCAGTCTTTGTTCATCAATTTGAACATCGCCCAATAATTCACGCATTTTATCCTCTAATCTTTGGCGATATTCATTTACCGTTTCGGGAGAACGGCTTTCGACAAACGATACCTTTTCGAGTATTAAATTTGCCCTGTTTATAACATCCTTAACCAATCTTTCGCCCTCGGCACTTCGCATACCGATAAAGTTATCAATGGCCTCATTGGCAGTTTTCAAAACCGCTTTTGTTAATACTTCTTCGTCGATTTCGTTGCGCCTCGGAATTAAAATTTCCGTATTTGAAACAAGGGACGATAATTTCAAATCGTCTTTTAAGTGATATTCTTTTCCAAGTTCTCTAAGCGCCTTAATATAGGCATCGGCATAGTCTTTATTAACCTGCAAAGTAAGGGCATTTCCGCTTGTGTCCTCAATTATTAAGGACATTTCAACCTTACCTCTTGAAACACGGGCTTGACAACAGCTTTTCAGCTTTTCGTCAAGGAACATATATGCCCTCGGCACCCTACTTGAAAATTCAAAAAATCTATGATTAACAGACTTAATCTCAACAGTCAAATCAAAACCGTCAAAGCTGTTTTTTGCTCTACCGAAGCCGGTCATACTCGTAACCGTAAAATCATCTCCTAAACATTAGGTATTCTAATTGTTTTTACCTTTTTAATTTTCGTTATAACATAATTCGTAATCGCCGTTTTTTAACACTTCGGCCAACTCTTTTTCGTTAGTTATTCTATGAGAACAAGCGATACCGAATCTACCCTCAGTTAAGTAAGTATGGCAATCGCTTCCCGCAATAACAGGTAAATTATTTTTCTTTGCCAACGCTACCGCTTTTTTGTTTTCTTGGCTCTTATTACCCATATTATAGCCTTCGTAACCGTCTAAATATTCAGGTGGCAACATAACATCTACATTAGAAATGTAACTTCTTTCTCTAAACGGATGTGCCTGAAAAATAACACCGCCGTTTTCCCTTACAATCTTGCTGAGTAGCGGAAGATTAACCTCTCTAAGCTCGGGATATTTACCGATTAGGTCGGGAGAAATACCGTAAATCAATACTTCCTTACCGTCGCCTAAGCCTTCTTCAAGACCGTATAAAACATCAACGCCTACTTTGTCGCCCTCTTCTTTTGCAAGTAAATACTCTTTTTTATATTCATCGCAGAATTTATCCCATTCAAGCGACCTGTAAATAGCGGTATTTCCGTGATAAAAATGGTTTGTAATAACAACGCCAGAAAAACCGCTTTCTTTTATAGCCCTTACCACCTCGGTAGGTTTTGTAACGGCACAAAGACTGCATCCGCTCGAATGCTGATGCATTTCGTATAAATACATTAAAAAATCTCCTTTAAGACAAAACAGCCGACCCTATAATAAGTACAGCTCCTATTATTCCGCCTATCGTGATATTCTCTTTGAGCACAAGTGCCGATACCACCACAGCAACGGCAGGGTCGATATAACTTATAACCGCTATTGTTTGAGCACTTAATTTTTCCATCGAGCCGAAGAAAAGCAAATAGGTAAGCCCCGTATGAAAAATGCACACAAAAGCCATAAGCAAAATACTCCTTACAGTCGGAATAATACCCGAAATATCCTTTGTAAAGAAAGAATAAACAAGCATTACCGTTCCGCAAACAAACAGTTGTATTATAGTCCGTTCGTAAACAGAAATACTTACTAATTTTTTGTTGCAAACAATAAGCAGTGCATAAATCAAAGCCGAAGAAAGTCCTAATGCGACACCCGTTATTTGAGAGCTTAAAAGGCTTTGGGAAAAAATATCGGTAACAAGCACCATACCCGCCAAAGACATCACAACGCAAAAGGCTTTTTTTGTTGTTATTCTCTCCTTAAACAAAAAAGGGGAAAAAGCAATAACGATAATCGGCGCCATATAATAACAAAGGGTTGCCGTGGCTACCGAGGTATATTTATAGCTTTCAAACAACAACACCCAGTTAAATCCGAGCGATGCGCCCGAAATAAGCAACAAAAGAGCATTTTTCTTAATTACACCAAAAGATATTTTTTGCTTTTTTATCAAAAAAATCAAAAGTAAAAAGAATGCTCCGATAAAGCCTCTGAACATACAAATAACAGAGGACGGAAAGGAAATATATTTTACAAATATTCCGATAGTTCCGAAAACGAACATCGAAAAAGAAAGCTTTAACTTAGATGAAACGCCATTCATTACTTAAAGAAAAGCGGTAATTTTTCAAGGAAAACGATGTCGTCGCGCTCGGCAGCATCGCCCTCAGCTAAAAATGCACAAGCGCAAGTTTCTTTACCGCCCGCCTTCTTAACTAATGTTCTAACGGAGTCAAGAGATTCGCCCGTACTGATAACATCATCAACGATAAGCACCCTCTTGCCCTTTATCTTCTCTATTTCGGATTCACCTAAATAAAGGTGTTGTTCGTGCTGTGTTGTAATAGAAACAACACAAACATCAATAGGATTTTTCATATATACTTTAAGTCCCTTACGGGCAACAACATAAGGCTTGCCCGACTGTCTTGACATTTCGTAAGCCATAGGAATACTCTTAGCCTCCGGCGTTATGATAACATCAAATTCAGGTACCTTTTTAAGAAGCTCGGTACAACCCGCAACAGTAAGTTCAACATCGCCGAAAATAATAAAAGCGGCAATATCAAGCTTATCGTTTACGGGAAACTTTTCTAAATTTCTTTCAAGACCTGCGATTTTCATAGTATAAAATTCTGACATAACATTTTCCCCTTAAATATCATATACATACAAAGTTTATTTTAACCCGGAGGCCATTGTAAATTTCTTCTTGCCAATAAATGGAAATGCAAGTGTCCTACGGTTTGACCGCCGTCCTCACCGCAGTTTGCTACAACACGAAAGCCCTTTTCTAAATTTTCGCTTTTTGCAACCTTTGCTATTGCTTCATAAATTTTAGCAACATAATTGCTGTTCTCTCGGTTTATTTCGGCAGGAGAAGAAATATGCAGTTTCGGTACAAAAACCGCATGAAAAGGCGCTTGTGGTGCTATATCCGAAAAAGCATAAACAAACTCATCCTCATAAACCTTTGCAGATGGGATTTCGCCCTTTATTATTTTACAAAACAAACAATCTTCCACTAAATTTCACCTTACTTTAACATAGAACTTAAAATATCTTTCGCACTGCCGAGTGCTTCGTCAACCTTTGATAAATCCTTACCGCCTGCCATAGCGAAGTCGGGCTTACCGCCGCCGTTACCGCCGGCAATTTGTGCTACTTGTTTTACTATATTTCCGGCAACGGCACCGCATTTAACGGCATCCTTACCGCAGTTTACGCAAAATACGAGTTTAGAATCGTTTACACCCGCTAATACAACAACCGATGTTGGATTCTTTTCTCTTATTGCGTCGAGCATTTTTCTCATTTCGTCAGCGCCGACACCGTCAAGCCTTGCGGTAGCAAGTTTCAGACTACCGACATCAACAGCATTGTTCATAATATCATCGGTTTTGCCGGATGCAAGTTTTGTTTTAAGCTTATCAAGTTCTTTTTCGGTTGCCTTTAACTTTTCGTTTAGTGCGGCAGTTTTTTCAATAAGCTCGTTTACATTTGAGCATTTAACAGCCGCAGCGGTTTTTGTTGACAGGTCAATATAGTAGTTCAATAGATTAAGGGTGTTAAAGCCCGTATAAGCCTCAATTCTTCTGACACCTGCCGCAATACCGCTTTCGGAAACTATATGGAACAAGCCGATTTTTCCGGCATTATCAACATGAGTACCGCCGCAAAATTCAACCGACATATCGCCTGCCGTTACAACCCGTACAACATCTCCGTATTTTTCGCCGAAAAGTGCCATGGCGCCTAACTTCTTAGCTTCTTCTATCGGCATTTCCTTGCTTACAACATTTGAAGCCGAAAGAATTTCGTTATTAACTAAATCCTCAACCCTTGCAATTTCCTCGCTTGTAAGAGCCGAGAAATGAGTAAAGTCAAATCTAACACTCTTATCGTTTACAAGCTGTCCCGCCTGTTCTACATGGTTACCCAAAACCTTACGCAAAGCCGACTGTAACAAGTGAGCCGCAGTATGATTTCTTCTAATCGCATCACGGATACCGACATCAATACTTGCCACTACCTTATCGCCGACAGAAACGCTACCCGATAAAACATTACCGATATGATAGAAAACACCGCCGGTAGTCTTTTTAGTGTCAACAACTTCAAACTTAAACTCGCCGCTCGAAATTACACCCGAGTCGCCTACTTGTCCGCCGCCTTCGCCGTAAAATACGGTTTTATCAAGAACAATAATAGCCTTATCGCCCTCGTTAGCGGTAGAAATATGTTCGCCGCCGAAAACAATATCAAGCACATCTGCCTCGCAGGTATTATCGGTATAACCTAAAAATTCGGTTTTCTCTATGTTATCAAAGTTAATACCGTTGCTCGACCAGCTTTCGCTGTCGGAAGCCTTTCGGGAAGACCTTGCAAGCTCTCTTTGCTCTTTCATAAGAGAGTTAAAGCCGTCCTCATCAACGGTTTTTCCGTTTTCGGCTAAAATATCTTTTGTAAGGTCAAAGGGGAAACCGTAGGTATCGTAAAGGCGGAAAGCATCCTCGCCCGATAAAACATTTCCCTTTTCCATAAGTCCTTCAAGCAATTTAAGACCTTGGTCAATAGTCTTGTTAAAGCTTGCCTCCTCGTTGGAAATAACCTTAATAATAAGCTCTTTTTTCTCAATCAACTCGGGATAGCCCTGATAGTTTTCCCTAATCGCAACCTCACAAATATCGGTAAGGAACGGTCTGTCAATGCCGAGCAATTTACCGTGTCTTGCGGCGCGTCTTATCAAACGGCGAAGAACATATCCTCTACCCTCGTTAGACGGAATAATACCGTCGCTTATCATAAATGTTGAAGCTCTTGCATGGTCGGTAATGGCACGAATTGAAACATCGTTATTCTTATCGTTTCCGTAGGTTTTACCCGAAATTTTGCAAACCTCGTCTAAAATATTTCTAACCGAGTCAACCTCAAACATATTATCGACATCTTGCATAACACAGGCGAGTCTTTCAAGTCCCATACCCGTATCAATATTTTTCTTTTCAAGCTCGGTATATGTTCCGTCACCCATATTATTAAACTGCGAAAAAACATTATTCCAAATTTCCATATATCTGTCGCAGTCGCAACCCGGCTTACAGTCAGGCGAACCACAGCCGTATTTTTCGCCACGGTCAAAGTAAATTTCACTGCAAGGACCGCAAGGACCGGTGCCGTGCTCCCAGAAGTTATCCTCCTTGCCGAGCTTTACAATATGGGATTCGTCAACACCTATAACATCACGCCACAAAGAATATGCCTCGTCATCTTCTTCATAAACCGAGGGCCAAAGAAGGTCTTTCGGTATTTCCAAAACCTCGGTTAAAAATTCCCAAGACCATTTTATCGCCTCGGTTTTGAAATAATCGCCGAATGAAAAATTACCGAGCATTTCAAAATAAGTACCGTGTCTTGCGGTATGTCCCACTCTTTCAATGTCGGGAGTTCTTATACACTTTTGACAGGTTGTAACCCTATTTCTCGGCGGAGTAACCTCGCCCGTAAAATACTTCTTCATAGGCGCCATTCCCGAATTGATAAGAAGCAGTGATTTATCGTTATTCGGCACCAAAGAGAAGCTGTTTAGTCTTAAATGTCCCTTTGATTCAAAGAAGGACAAATACTTCTCTCTTAGGTCGTTTACAGAAGTCCATTTCATAGTTCAACATCCTTAATTCGCATAAAATTACAGAATAAATTATATACCTTACCCGTGCTTTTGTCAACTAATTAAGGAAATAAAAAATTTATAGACAAATTGAATAATTAGTGTTATTATATATATAATTATGCAAATATTAGTTTTGCGAAGGAGGAAATTGCTTGAAGCTTTTGGCTATTGACGGAAACAGTATAATCAACCGTGCCTTTTACGGTATTAATAAGCTGTTATCTACAAAGGACGGCACATATACGAATGCGGTTTACGGATTTATCAACATTTTCGGTAGATTATCGGAGCTTGAAAAACCCGACGGTGTTGCTGTTGCCTTTGACCTTAAAACTCCTACATTCCGCCATAAGAAATATGCCGAATATAAAGCCGGAAGAAAGCAAATGCCCGAAGAGCTTGCCTGTCAATTTCCTATTCTTAAAGAATGGCTTACCCTTTCGGGATATAATGTTATTGAATGTGAGGGCTATGAGGCGGATGATATTTTGGGCACTCTCGCCTATCTTGCCGAAGAAAGCGGTAACGAATGTGTTATAGCTACGGGCGACCGGGACTCACTTCAACTTATTTCGGATAAAACAAAGGTTTTACTTACCACAAATTACGAAATAATAAACTATACAAAGGATGCGCTTTTTGAAAAGTACGGTCTTACTCCCAATGAAATGATAGAGCTTAAAGCGCTTATGGGAGATAAATCGGATAATATTCCGGGTGTACAGGGTGTTGGCGAAAAAATCGCAACCGACCTAATAAAGAGTTATCATACTATTGATTACATTTACGAAAATATTGATGCCCTTGATATAAAAGAGAGCGTGAGGCAAAAGCTTATTTCGGGAAAAGACAGCGCATATTTAAGTCATTTCCTCGGTACTATCAGTAAAAAAGCGCCCATTGATAATAATTTTGACAATTACAAATCAAAAAAGCAAAACACAAACGAACTTGCCAAGCTTATGACAAGACTTGAATTTTTTAAGTTTATGGAGAAGATGGGTATTTCCCCTGTCGGCGAAGTTGAATCCGATAACGCCGAAAAAAAGGTTTATACCGTATCGAGCACCCCTATATACAGCGAAAATTCTTCGGTTGATATATACTTTGAGGAAGATAACTTCGGTGCGGTTTGTGACGGTAATGTTTTTTCTCTTACAAAGCAAGAAGCTACATCCTTGCTTAAAAGCAACACAAAAAAGCGGGTTTACGACCTTAAAAAACTATTAAAGAATTTTAATGCCGATAATATTACATTTGACTTAAAGCTTGCGGGTTATCTTTGTAACCCCTCCGCAAAGGATTATTCTATAAGCCGACTTTGTGCCGAATACAGCGGTAATAACTTTGTTTTTGAGTGTGAAAATGAATTTTTGGTGAATGTTGCCCGTTTTTCAAATCTTTGCGATATTTTAACAAACGAGCTTAAAAAAAGCGGACAGTTGGATTTACTTAATAACATAGAACTGCCCCTTGCAAGAGTTTTGTCAAATATGGAAGATGTCGGTTTTTTGGTTGACATAAACGGACTTAAATCGGAGGGCGAGGATTTAGAAAAACGAACTGAGGAAATTAAGGCGGAGGTTATAAAAATCGCCGGTGTTCCGTTTAATCTTAATTCTCCTAAACAGTTAGGCGAGATTTTATTTGAAAAGCTTTTAATACCGACAAAAAAGAAAACCAAAAGCGGTTACAGCACAAGCGCCGATGTTTTAGAGGAGCTTAGATACGATTATCCCATTGTTGATTTGGTTTTAACCTACCGTCAGCTTGCAAAGCTTAAATCAACCTACTGCGACGGTTTATTGTCCGCCGTATCAAACGACGGAAGAATACACACAACCTTTAATCAAACCGAGGCTCGTACGGGAAGAATAAGCTCTCTTGAACCTAATCTTCAAAACATTCCCGTTCGTACCGAGGAGGGCAAAAAGCTCCGTGAATTTTTTGTCGCAAAGGAAAACTTTGTTTTGGTTGATGCCGACTACTCGCAAATCGAGCTTAGAGTTCTTGCAAGTATTGCCGATGACCAAACAATGATAGACGCATTTAACTCAAATGTTGATATTCATACCGTTACGGCAAGTGAGGTTTTTGATATTCCCATTGATATGGTACTGCCCGTAATGAGAAGCCGTGCAAAAGCGGTCAATTTCGGTATTGTTTACGGCATTGGCGCTTTTTCGCTCGGTAAAGACATCGGTGTTTCCCGTAACGAAGCGGACAGATATATTAAAAATTATCTTGCGACATATAAGGGTGTTGACGCTTATATGAAAAATGTTATCGAAAACGCAAAGAAAGACGGTTTTGTTACTACCTATTTCGGCAGAAGAAGATACTTGCCCGAGCTTTCGTCTTCAAACGGTATGATGAGGTCGTTCGGCGAAAGGGTTGCAAGAAATGCTCCTATTCAGGGTACTGCCGCCGACATTATTAAACTTGCAATGATAAATGTGTCTAAAAGACTTGAAAAAGAATTGCCGAGCGCAAATCTTATTTTGCAAGTACACGATGAGCTTATTGTTGAATGTCCTGCCTGTAACGCAGAATTTGCTAAACAAATTCTTGTTGAAGAAATGGAAAATGCCGTTTCTATGAAGGTTAAATTGTCGGTTGATGCGCATATAGGCAAAAACTGGTTAGAGGCGAAGGGATAATGACAGTTACTTTTGTTTGTTCGGGCAACACCTGCCGCAGTCCGTTTGCCGAAGGATATTTTAATTCATTAAAGCTTAAAAATATTTTCGCAAACAGCCGTGGATTATCGCAAGGTGGTATGCCTGCCTCTGAAAATTCAAGAATTATAGCAAAAAAATTCGGCTTTTCGCTTGAAAATCATACTTCTTCTCCTATCGGTCAAAAGGATTTTGAGAGTGATTATATTTTCACTATGTCAAGCGAAATAAGAGATTTTTTAATACAAAACGGATTTTCAAGCTCAAAGGTTTTTGTGCTCGGAAACGGAATATTTGACCCTTACGGTTACGATATTGAGTTTTACGAAAGCGCCCTTACAAAAATTGCGGACGAGATTGACAAGCTTGTTTTCGGCGGATTTTTCGGCAATGCGAAAATCAAGCCTATGAATCAAGATGATATTAAAAAAATCGCAAAGCTCGAAGAAAAATATTTCAGTGAGCCTTGGAGTGAAAGCTCGATAATTGAGTCCTCAAAAAACAATACCGTTTTCTTCACGGCGCTTGAAAACGAAGATTTAATAGGATATGTAGGACTAAACTTTATTCTTGACGAGGGCTATATCACAAGCATAGCCGTTGAGGAAAATTCAAGGAACAAAGGCGTTGCTGCTTTGCTGTTAAACAGGTGCTTTTCCTTTGCGAGAGAGAAAAAGCTTTCGTTTGTTTCGCTCGAAGTCAGGCAGTCAAACCAAACCGCTGTTGCTCTTTATCAAAAACTCGGCTTTAATTTAGAAGGTCAAAGAAAAGATTTTTACAAACTACCCCGTGAAAACGCTAATATAATGACAAGAAGGTTTTTATTTAATGCTGATACTTGCGATTGAATCGTCCTGTGATGAAACCGCCGCTGCCGTAACCGACGGACGACGCGTTTTATCGAATATCGTTGCAACTCAAATTGCCGAACACCGTATTTACGGCGGTGTTGTTCCCGAAATTGCTTCAAGACGGCATACCGAGGCTATAAATCAAGTTTGCGACAGTGCAATATCAGAGGCTAACATAAAATACGAAGATTTAGATGCTGTTGCCGTTACCTTTGCGCCCGGTTTAATCGGTGCTTTGCTTGTAGGGGTTAATTTTGCAAAGGGACTTGCTATGTCGCTCGGTATTCCCCTAATCCCCGTTCATCATCTTCGTTCGCATATTGCGGCTAACTATATTGAAAACAACGAGCTTGAACCTCCGTTTTTATGCCTTACCGTATCGGGAGGCAACTCAATACTTACCCGTGTTACCGACTATACGAAGTTTGAGCCTATCGGAGGCACGAGGGATGATGCCGCAGGAGAATGCTTTGACAAAACGGCGAGGGCATTGGGGCTTCCTTATCCCGGCGGTGTAACGCTTGACAAAATTGCCACCGTTGCAGACCTTAAAAAATATCCGCTTCCGTTCCCTAAAATTTCGGGCAACGAATTTGATTTCAGCTTTTCGGGACTTAAAACCGCTGTAATAAATTTAATACATAATTTAGGTCAAAAGGGCGAAGAAATTGATGTCCCCGTTCTTGCCGCCACGGTAAGACAGCGTGTTTGCGATATGCTTATTGAAAATACTTTAAGGGCTACCGAAAAATACAATTACAAAAAATTAGTAGTAGCAGGCGGTGTTTCGGCGAACTCGGAGCTTCGTTCAAGACTTTCGGAAGAATGTTCAAAAAGAAATATTAAATTATATTATCCCGAGCTTAAATATTGCGGAGATAATGCCGTTATGGTCGGAGTTCAGGCTTATTACGAATACAAAGACGGTAATATCGGCGATACAAGTCTTAATGCCGTTTCGACATTACCGATTGATTATAGGTAGGAGGAATTTTTTGTGAAAAAACTACTTTTAATTGTAAATCCGAAATCGGGACGCGCCAAAATGCGAAGTGAACTGTTAGGTGTTGCCGAGCAATTATCAAGTGAATATGATGTTACGGTTTATATTACAAAAGCCCGTGCCGATGCTACCGAAAGGGTTTTGAGAATAGAAGACAACGAATTTGATAAAATAGTTGTTTGCGGTGGAGACGGAACACTTAACGAGGTTATTTCCGGTCTTATGATTTCGGGCAAAAAATACACATTGGGTTATATTCCCTCAGGTACCCTTAACGAATGGTCGAGCGGTCTTTGCATTTCGAGAAATATTACTTGTGCCGCCGCCGACATTTTAACGGGCAGAGAAATTGACCTTGACATAGGTAAGTTCGGTGATAAGTATTTTTCATACACCGCATCGTTCGGTGCTTTTACCGAGGCTTCATATTCGGCACCTCAGGATGTTAAAAATGTTTTAGGTCAAGCCGCATATTTCTTTGAGGGAATTAAAAGTCTCGGCAATATTAAGCCGTTACACCTTAGATTTGAATGTGAAGAAAAGACAGTTGACGGAGATTTTCTTTTCGGTGCCGTTTCAAACTCTATGTCGGTTGGCGGTATTGTTAAATTCGATGAGAGAACAGTTCAGCTTAATGACGGCGAATTTGAAGTAATGCTTATTAAAAAGCCTGTAAGTATTCCGCAATTTCAAGGTATTGTAGATGGTATTCTTCGCCGAGACCTTAACAGAGACGGAATAGAATTTTTCCATACAAAAGAAATTAAGGTAATCGGCTCAAAGGATATTCCGTGGACACTTGACGGCGAGTTTTTCGAAGGTGCCGATGAAATCACGGCTACAAACCTTCATTCCGCAATCCACCTTGTAGTTCCCAATAAAGAAGTTTAGGAGATTAGAAATTTATGTTTACAAGAGATATAGGTGTTGACCTCGGTACCGCAAACACACTTATTTGTGTTAAGGGAAAAGGCATTATTATGAGAGAGCCTTCGGTTGTAGCTTACGATGTAAGAAACGACGCCGTCAGAGCAGTTGGTGCCGAAGCAAAGGAAATGATAGGCAGAACTCCCGGCTCTATTGTTGCGGTTCGTCCGTTAAAGGACGGTGTTATAGCCGACTTTGATGTTACCGCCGCAATGCTTAAAAGGTTTGTTTCCCAAGCGCTTAAAGGCTCATTCTTTTCAAAGGTCAGAATGGTAATTTGTATTCCTGCGGGTATTACCGAGGTTGAAAGCCGTGCTGTTTACGATGCCGCAAAGCAGGCGGGTGCTACCGATATTGACCTTATTGAAGAGCCTATGGCTGCCGCTGTGGGTGCAGGGCTTCCTATTTGGGATGCTTCGGGATGTATGGTAGTTGATATAGGCGGAGGCACAAGCGAGGTTGCGGTTATTTCGCTCGGCGATATTGTTACCGCTCAATCGGTTAGAATTGCCGGAGATAATCTTGACGAATCAATTATTTCATATATAAGAAAGAAACATAATCTTTTGATAGGCGAACGCACCGCCGAACAAATAAAAATCCAAATCGGCTCTGCAAAGCCTTATGAGGATGAAACCGAAATTGAAATAAAGGGACGAAATGTTGTTGACGGCTTGCCTAAAAATGTTACTATTACCTCAAAGGAAGTAAGAAACGCAATGGCAGACCCGATTTCTCAAATAATTGACGCCATTAGACTGACTCTCGAAAAAACTCCGCCTGAACTTTCGGCCGATATTATTGATAAGGGTATTACCCTTACGGGCGGTACCGCACTTCTTCGAGGTCTTGCCGAGCTTATTGCCGAAGAAACGGGAATTCCCGTTTCGGTTGCTATGGACCCGCTTGACTGTGTTGTTTTAGGTACTGCAAAGCGACTTGAAGCAAACAGCGGTTTTGAAAACTATGTTTTCCGTAGAGGAAAGAGATTCAGATAAACTTTTCGGAGGAATATAAATGCGTTTTTTCTTTCGCAGTCGACAATTTAAGACTATACTTTCTGTATTCTTAGTTGTTGTTATACTTGCCCTTGCATTCGGATTCGCAGGTAGCCGTATGGCCCCGTTTACCGATATTGCGGGGATTATTACCGCTCCGTTTAGAAATCTTTCTACTGCGGTAAATAACGGAATAAAGGATTTCATTTCCACATATAAGGGCGGAAACGACCTAATGGTTACTAATACCGAGCTTTCCGACGAATTAAATGAGCTTAGGAAAAAATCTGCCGAATATGATGAAATGAAATCGGAAAATGAATTTTACAAAAACTATTTGGGTATCAAAGAAAAAAACGAGGACTTTACATTTTGCCCTGCTACTGTAATCTCCCGTGATACTACCGACCCGTTTTACGGTTTTACCATAAACAAGGGTTTGGCAAGCGAGCTTAAAGTAAACGACCCCGTAATAACGGATGAGGGTTTAGTCGGCTTTATTTCCGAAATCGGCTCTACCACCGCTAAGGTTACTACCATTTTAA
Organism: Ruminococcaceae bacterium UBA1741; assembly: GCA_002315685.1. Taxonomy (GTDB): domain Bacteria; phylum Bacillota; class Clostridia; order Oscillospirales; family Acutalibacteraceae; genus UBA737. Next base: position 40,970 of record DCHX01000029.1, on the reverse strand, counting down.
GCTCTAACCTTACATTAGGTGCTCTTGACAGCCGTACTGCCGATTCGGGAATATTAAAGGGTAATCTTCAACTTGCCCAAAAGGGTATGTGCAGGTTTTCAAATCTTGCCCGTTCTTCGAGTATTGCGATAGGCGACTATGTTGTAACCTCGGGTGAGGGCATCTTCCCTGACGGCTTACTTGTAGGCTCTATTAAGTCTATCGGTAACGATGATTATAACTATTCGATTTATGCCGATGTTGTTCCGTTTGTTGACTTTTCTTCAATAAGAAAGGTAATGGTTATTACCTCATTTGAAGGTCAAGGCGGTCTTAATCCCGCAGGTGAATAATATGGACACATCAAAAAAGAAAAGCTTTTTCATAAATGTTTTTATTGCACTTTTTTTAATTTTCGTTCAGTATAACGGGTATTTTTCATTGAAAATCGGTAACGCAGTTCCTTTCTTACCTTTTGCGTTTATAATTATAATTTCTATGCTTTCTTCCGAAATTTACTCGGCGTTTACCGGACTTGTTATGGGAATAATTATTGATGCTATATCAAGCACGAGCTTTGGATTTAATTCAATAATATTTCCTGTTATTTGCCTATCGGTTACTTTGCTTGTCCATTACTTGTTCAACAACAATATTTTAGCAAGTTTAGTGTTAAGCGGTGCATATTCGGTTATCTATTTTGCAATCAGAATTGTTTTATTTTATTCGAAATCAAGTATATCGGAAATGTTTTCATACTTTTGGAGCACAACAATTCCGTCCGTAATTTATACAACTGTTATTGCCTTTTTATTATACATATTTGAGAAAAAGGTAATCAAACTATAATTCAAAATCGGAGGCGAAGAAATGCCTTTTAACAAAAAGCGACAGGTGCCGCTTATTGTACTTTCGGTAATCTTAATAATTCTAATTATTATTTATTCCGCACGAATTTATTATATTCAGGTAAAAAATGCGGATAAATACTCCTCAATATCGGGAAGTACGACATCACTTACGGCTGTATTAAAAGCTCCGAGAGGAGAAATAATTGATTGTAACGGCCGTAAAATTGCCGTAAACCGTGACGGATATAATATCGTATTCAACAAGGCTTATGTAAAAGAGGACTTAAACGATGTAATCTTAACTCTTATTAACCTTTTGAATCAAAATAATGTTTCTTATACGGACAAGCTCCCCATTACTACTGCCGAGCCGTTTAGTTTTGTTGAGGGCGAGTCAACCGATAAGCTTATAAAAACATTAGGTCTTGCCCATTATGCAACGGCAAAAAACTGTTTAAGCAGAATGATAAATAAATACGAGCTTGAAAAGTACAGCACGCAAGACCAACGAAAAATAATGGGTGTTCGCTATTCTATGGAAATAGCCGATTTTTCTATATCTTACCCTTATACCTTTGCGGAGGATATTCCCACCGAGCTTATGAGAAAAATCTCCGAATCGGGATTTATGCTTTCGGGTGTCAGTGTTGAGGTGGTACCGTTTAGGGAGTATTCAGACACCTCACTTGCCGTAAATTTAATCGGCACGGTAGGCCCTATTTTTGAAGACGACTGGGAGGACGGAGAAAAATATAAGGAGCGAGGATACTCTTTTGACGATAAGGTAGGAAAAAGCGGTATCGAGTATTATGCCGAGGATAGCCTTAGAGGTGATGACGGCGAGATTACCTACTATATTGATTCAAAGGGAAATATAGTTGATTCCGAAATCACAAAAAAGCCTGTTGCGGGTAAAACCGTTATGCTGTCCCTTGATAAAAATATTCAGCGAACGGCTCAGGACGCACTTGAAAGCACGGTCAAATCGCTGCCTACCGCTACTGCGGGTACTGCGGTTATGATTAACATTGCCGATGCAAAAGTAATTTGCGCCGCAAACTACCCTACATACGATAGCGCCACACTTGCCGAAAATTACGAATACCTAACAAGCAAAGCCGCTAATTCCCCCCTTACTAACCGTGCCTTTTGCGGTGTTTACCCTATCGGCTCTACCATTAAGCCGATAGTTGCCACCGCCGCTCTTGAAAACAATAAATACCAAATCGGCGAGTCAATTCGTTGCGTTCATACTTATAGGTATTTTGATGACTACCAACCGTCTTGTATGCACACTCACGGAACTATCGGTCTTACTACCGCTTTATCAAAAAGCTGTAACTACTTTTTCTTTGAGCTTGGCAGGCGTGTAGGTGCTTTAACCCTCACAAGCTATTTTAAGCAGTTCGGTCTCGGTGTTAAAACGGGTGTCGAGGTTGATGATAATGCCGGTATTTTAGTTGAGCCTAAAAGTAATGGCTTCGGCGGTGATACTCTTCAAATATCCATCGGTCAGTTAAACGCCTTTACACCTTTACAGCTCGCAAACTATGTTGCCACCTTTGCAAACGGCGGTACACATTATAAGGTTTCGCTGATTAAGAAAATTACTTCTTATGATATGTCCGAAACCTATGACGAGGCAAAGCCGGAGGTTTTGAACAAAGTTTCTGTTAAAGCTTCAACAATTAAGGCTATAAAAGAGGGTATGCTTTCGGTTACCGTTGACGGTACCGGCCGTGCCGCTCTCGGAGATTATCCTATAAAAATAGGCGGTAAAACAGGTACTGCGCAAACCAACAGCGGTCCCGACCACAGCACATTTATCGTTTTTGCCCCCTTTGACGACCCCGAAATTGCAATTTCGGTAGTTCTCGAACACGGAAATTCCGGCTATTCATCGGGTACATTGGTAAGAACCTTGCTTGATGCTTATTTCAATTCTACACAAGTAGCCGACAGCTCTACTATGCCATATACCGTTTTAGATTAAATTGGCTTAAATTTGCATAAAACAATCTCTTACAAAAATTGACAAAATATCTTATTTGTGATAAAATAATTAAATATTTATTAGGAGTTTTAATATGAGTTTTTGTTTAGCTCTCGTCTCCGGAAAAGGAGGTACGGGAAAATCGTCAATTTCGTGCGGATTGGCCGTTGCTTTTGCTAAAAGAAAATTAAAAGTTTTGCTTGTTGACCTTGACATCGGTCTTCCGTCGCTTGACATTTTTTTCGGTGTAGAAAAGGATGTTGTTTTTGACCTTTCGGATGCTTTAACAAGCAGAGATTTTGAATCCGCATTTTATTATCCCGAAAATTACGAAAACATTTGTATTGTCCCTGCTCCGCCGAAAAACAAAGAGATAGACAAAAACTTATTTACCGATTTTATTGAAACATCAAAAAATCTATTTGATGTTGTGATAATTGATATGTCTGCGGGACTTGATTTTTCGCTTACGGAGGATATTAAAAACCTTAAATATATTTGTGTATCAAACCCCGACCCCGTATCAATTCGTGATGCTTCGGTTGTGTCGGATAAATTTGATGACAAAAAGGAAAAACCGCTTTTAATTATCAACAAGTTTGATATTGCGCTTATGAAAAACGGCACATATAAAAACTTTGACAGTTTAGTTGATATTTCAAAAATTCAGCTTTTAGGTGTTGTTCCTATCTCTAACGAGCTTATGCTTTTTCCTATTACCAAAAAAATAGGTCGTTTCGGAGATACCTATAACGCATTAAAAAGAATTACAGGGCGTTTGTGCGGCGAAAGAATACTGCTGCCAAACCCCAAAAACATATAAAGGAGAACAAATTTATGAAAATCGCACTAATCGCACATGACTCAAAGAAAGAACTTATGGTGCAATTTTGTATTGCTTATTGCGGAATACTAAACAAGCACAGTTTAGTTGCTACGGGTACCACGGCGAAAACCGTTTCCGAGGCCACCGGTCTTGAAATTACCGGTTTCTTGGGTGGTGCACAGGGTGGCACACAACAGATTTCTTCCCGAATCGGTTGTGATGAAATTGACCTTTTGCTTTTATTCCGTGACCCGCTCGGTTCTCAAACAAATGATATTGAATATAACGAGCTTTTGCGTTTATGTGATGTTCATAATATTCCGGTTGCTACTAATATTGCTACTGCCGAAATGCTTATTCACGGTCTTGAACGAGGCGACCTTGATTGGCGCGAAATCGTTAGAGGCAATTAGCTTGAAAGGATAATATAAATGGCTGAAATAAATCACGCAATTAAAGGTACGGGCGATGTTTTGCCGAATGATTCTCACCGTTGGCAGTTTTTAGAGAAAACTATGCTTGAAACCGCCCGACTTTACGGATTCAGAGAAATTCGTGTACCCGTTTTTGAACATACCGAGGTGTTTTCGAGGAATGTCGGCGATACTACCGATGTTGTTCAAAAGGAAATGTACACCTTTGACGATAAGGGCGGTCGTTCCATTACACTTCGCCCCGAGCTTACCGCAGGTGTTATCAGAAGCAGTATAGAACACGGTCTTATTTACGATGCACTTCCCCAAAAGGTTTGTTATATAGGCGGTTGCTACCGCTACGAAAAACCACAAGCAGGTCGGCTTCGTGAATTTCACCAATTCGGTGTTGAATGTATCGGTGCCGGAAACCCCTCTGCCGATGCGGAGGTAATAGCTCTTGCAAATCAGGTGCTTTGCGACATAGGTGTTAAGGATATTTCTCTTGAAATAAACTCTATCGGTTGTCCTACCTGCCGAAAAGAATACCAAAAGGCATTAAAAGAATATTTTAATTCTCACTTGGACGAGCTTTGTGATACCTGCAAGGACAGACTCGAACGAAACCCAATGAGAATTCTTGATTGTAAGTCGCCTGTTTGCTCTGAAATCGCAAAAAATGCCCCTGTTGTTATTGATTATTTATGCGACGAATGTAACGAGCATTTTTCGAGCGTTAAAAAACATCTTGACTCAATAGGTCTTAAATACACGATAAACCCGCACATTGTACGCGGACTTGACTATTATACGAGAACTGTTTTCGAGTTTGTATCGGGTAGTGTCGGTGCTCAATCTACCGTTTGCGGCGGCGGTCGTTATGACGGTCTTATAGGTCAAATGGGCGGTAATCCTACACCTTCGTTAGGATTCGCTATGGGAATTGAAAGACTTTTGCTTTTACTTCAAAACCAAAAGACCGAGTTACCCCCTGATAAAAAATGCGATATTTATATAGCGCCTATGGGCGAAAATGCAAGTATTAAAGCGAGTATGATTTGTGCTAAGCTTCGTAAAGACGGCTTTGAAGCACAAACCGATATATGCGGTCGGGGACTTAAAGCACAAATGAAGTATGCCGACAAAATCGGTGCATCATTCTCTACCGTTATCGGCGATAACGAGCTTGAAACAAACAAGTCGGTTATTAAGAATATGGCAACAGGCGATACTTTGGAAGTATCTTTTGACGATATTTCCGAAAAACTTTTTTCACTGATTAACGAATCGGCTCTTGAAAGCTTAACCGATTCGATATATAAAAACGGTTGATATTTATATTTAGAGGTGTTTCTTTTGAAACTTGACAGAATGAATGGAATGAAGCGTACCGATTATTGCGGTACACTTACAAAATCCGATATTGGCAAAACCGTAGTTGTTTGCGGTTGGGTACAAAGACAGCGTGATTTAGGCGGACTGATTTTTATTGATTTGCGCGACAGAAGCGGTATTGTTCAGTTGGCTTTTGACGACACTACCGAAAAGGCCGTATTCGACAAGGCTTTTGAAGTTCGCAGTGAGTTTGTTTTAATGGCAAAGGGCGAAGTTCGTATGCGTTCTTCGGTTAATACCGAAATTAAAACAGGCGATATTGAAATTGAGGTAAAAGAGCTTAAAATTTTAGGCAAAGCCCTTACACCTCCCTTTGAGATTCTTCCCGACAGTAACGCTAATGAAGAATTAAGACTCAAATACCGTTATCTTGATTTAAGGCGCACACCGCTTAAAGATAATATTCTTATGCGCCACCGCATCACAAAGGTTACACGCGACTATTTTGATGAAAACGGATTCATTGAAATCGAAACACCAACCCTTATTAAATCAACACCTGAGGGTGCCCGTGATTATCTTGTTCCGTCCCGTATTCATAAGGGTAGTTTTTTTGCTCTTCCTCAGTCGCCTCAAATGTATAAGCAGTTGCTTATGCTTTCGGGATTTGACCGCTATATGCAGATTGCCCGTTGCTATCGTGATGAGGACCTTCGTGCTGACAGACAACCCGAGTTTACGCAAATTGACCTTGAAATGTCCTTTATTGATAAGGAAGATGTTTTCACTATTGCGGAAGGCTATATGAAGCGTTTGTTTAAGGAGGTATTAGGCGAGGACATTAAAACTCCTTTCCCCCGCCTTAAATACACCGACGCTATGAACAATTACGGCTCCGACAAGCCCGATACCCGCTTTGAAATGACAATTAAGGATATTTCCGATATTGTAGAAAACTGTGGCTTCGGTGTTTTTGCCGATACAATTAAAAACGGCGGTACCGTTCGTGCTATCAATGCTCAAAATGCCTGTGATGTATATACAAGAAAAGAAATCGACAAATTAACCGAGGAAGCAAAAGGAATCGGTGCCAAAGGTCTTGCCTTTATCCGTTGGGTTGATGATGAGCCTACCTGTTCATTCGCAAAGTTTATGACTTCTGACGAAATGAAGGCTATTTTTGACCGATTAGGACTTAAAAAAGGCGATGTTGCTTTAATCGTTGCCGATAAAAAGAATATTGCTTTGTCGGTATTGGGCGCACTTCGTTTAACTGTTGCAAAGCGATTGAACATTATTCCTAAACAGTATAATTTCCTATGGATTACCGAATTTCCGTTCTTTGAATATAACGAGGAAACAAACAGCTATGATGCTATGCACCACCCGTTTACCTCTCCGCTTGACGAGTGTATTCCTTATCTTGACAGCGACCCTGAGAAAGTATTTGCAAACGCTTATGACTTGGTGCTTAACGGTATTGAGCTTTCAAGCGGTTCTATCCGTATTACCGACCCCGAGCTTCAAGCACATATGTTCAGAGCTTTGGGACTTTCGGACGAAGAGGCAGAGCAAAAGTTCGGATTCCTTACCGGTGCATTTAAGTACGGCGCTCCTCCTCACGGCGGTATGGGAATAGGACTTGACCGACTTTGTATGCTTATGTGCAATGCGGAGTCTATTCGTGATGTTATCGCATTCCCGAAGGTCGCAAATTCAAGTGAGCTTATGTCGGGTGCTCCCGCTAATGTTGATACAAAACAGCTTGATGATTTAGCAATCTCCGTAAAAGAGTTGCCGAACGAATAATATGCAAAGTAAAAGCTACGAAACCGTGTTTGTTTAAGCACAATTTCGTAGCTTTTTTTATTTTCTCTCGTCGCCTATAAAATAAATCGCAACCGTACCCTTTCCGCAATGTGAGGTTACTATATTACCGATAGTGTATATTTCTATCTTTCCTTTTAGTTTTGGAAAGATTTTTTCAATTTGTGATTTTAAGAGCTTCGCATCTTCTAAACAAGCCGAATGACTTATAAAGCATTTATTATCATAATTTTTCCCGTTTTCGCAGTGTTTAAGCATTTCGTTTATTGTTCGCTTAATTGCGTTAGCCTTGCCTCTTTCCTTATCGTACGCAATTATTTTACCATCGCAGTTAAGACGCATTATAGGGCAAATTCCAAGCACGGTAGCAATAGTTGCGGTAACACCCGACACTCTGCCCGAGCGCTTAAAAAATTTCATATCGCTCGAATAGAATTGATGATGTATTTTATTTCTTATTTTTTGAATATAATCGGCTACGGTTTTAATATCTTCGTTTTTTTGTTTCATATCATTCGCAATAGAAACCAACATTCCGTATCCCGAAGAAGAACAAAGCGAATCAATAACGATTATTCTTTCTTTGCCCTCTCTTTCGTTTAGGTTTTTTGCAACCCTTTGAGCATTTAATACCGAAGGTGTCATACCGGAACCGAATGCAATATGAAGTATTTGTTGATTAGTTTTCAAAAGCCCTTCAAAATATTCAAAGTATCTATATTCATTGATTTGGGAGGTATGGGGCAACAAGCCGCTATCCAAGCTGTCATAGAAGAATTTTTGTTGAGCTTTATCCCTCTCCATATTATCTTCATATTCGTTTTCTCCGATTGTATATTTATAGAAAATAACAGGTATTTCCCTTTTTTCAAAATAGCCGTATGGCATATCGGTTGTCGATTCGCAGGAAATAATGTAGTCTTGCATAAGTTTTCTCCTAATATTTAAGTTTAAGCTTAATTGCCGTAACAATAATATCATAACCAAAACTTTTAGAAAACCTACTGCTTGCAAATTTAATTCTACACAATAAAAAAAGACAGTAGAGTGAAAATTTCAACTCTACTGTCAGTAGAAACAGCTATTTATCGGTTGTAACGGACAGTTTATTGTCATCAATAAAGAACGAAACATCGCCGTTTTCATCCGTTCTGTATGTTTTAATATTTCGAGCGGTGAGCCTATCCATAGTTTCCTTATGCGGATGACCGTAGGTGTTACCAATGCCACAAGACACCACCGCATATTCGGGAGTAGTAGCATCAAGAAAATTATCGTTTGAAGATGCACTGCCGCCGTGGTGCGGAACCTTTAAGACATCGCAGTCAAGATTAAATCCCTTTGACAGTAAATCGTTTTCGGCTTGTTTTTGTCCGTCGCCCGTAAAGAAAAACTTTATATCGTTTATCTTTGCCATAATGTAAACCGAACGGTTATTCTCGCCGTTTAGATTAGGAGAATAATAAAGCACGGTAAGCTTAAAATCGCCGACATCGGCAGTCATACCGACCTTTTCGGTATAAACCTCTCCACCGTTATTTATGCAATCGTTTTTAGCACTCAAAACCTTTTCGGGTATGTTTGTATCGCTGCACTTGTTAGGAAACATAAGCTTTTTAACATCAAAGCTTGAAACCAAATCGTAAAGACTTCCCGTATGGTCAATATGAAAATGCGAAATGGAAATTAAATCTATATTTTTAATGCCCTCATTTTTCAGTTTCTTTTCTATTGAACCTGCCGAATTTGAACTACCCGTATCAATAAGACAGCTCTTACCGTTGCTTGATATTAAAGCGCAGTCGCCTTGTCCCACATCTAAAAACTCAACATAATCATCTGATAAGGGCGTAGTTTGGGTTGCCTTTTCGTTTGAAAACTTGACAAAAATCACCAAACAAGCCAAGCAAACAAATAAAAGACAAACCGCTATTCTTAATTTCTTTTTAGAAAATCTCATATATCATCAGAGGATGTAGCTTGTTGTTCCATAAGCTGTTCTTTGGTAATAAGCACCTTTCTCGGCTTTGAGCCTTCGTAGGGACCTACAACACCCCTTGCTTCCATTTCGTCAACAATTCTTGCCGCTCTTGCATATCCGAGCTTTAACTTTCTCTGCAAAAGCGAAGTTGAAGCTTGTCCGTTCTCAACAACAACCTTTATTGCATCTTCAAGCATCGGGTCAGCATCAGGCGCATCCTCGTCAAGTCCTGTTTTCTTATGCTTTTCAAGTGCGGCTTGACGCTCGATTTCAACCATAATATTATCGTCATAATCGGCAGCGGCACTCTTCTTAACGAAAGAAACGACCTTTTCTACTTCGCTGTCGCTAACGAAACAGCCTTGAACACGCTTAGGCTTATTAGAGCCACTCGGACTGAATAGCATATCGCCCTTACCGAGTAATTTTTCGGCACCGCCCGCATCAAGTATTGTACGGCTGTCAACCTGCGAAGAAACGGCAAAAGCAATACGGGTAGGGATATTTGCCTTAATTACACCCGTTACAACATCAACAGACGGACGCTGGGTTGCAATAAGCAAATGCATACCTGCGGCTCTCGCCTTTGCGGCGATACGGTTAATCGAGTCTTCGACCTCGCTTGGAGCCGTCATCATAAGGTCGGCAAGCTCATCAATTATTATTACGATATGAGGCATTTTAGTAACCTCAGGCTCATCTATCAGGGTTTCAACAAGCTTATTGTAGCCCTCAATATCACGAACACCCCTATCGGCAAACATAGCATACCGTTTTTCCATTTCGCTAACCGACCAACCAAGCGCACCTGCGGCTTTTCTCGGGTCGGTAACTACGGGCACCAACAAATGCGGAATGCCGTTATAAACACCAAGCTCAACAACCTTCGGGTCTATCATAAGAAGCTTTACATCTTCGGGAGATGCTTTATAAAGTAAACTCATAATAATAGAGTTGATACATACCGATTTACCCGAGCCGGTAGCACCGGCTATTAGTCCGTGTGGCATTTTAGCAATATCGGTAATAACAACATTTCCGCCTATATCTCTACCCATAGCAACCGTAAGCTTGCTCTTTGAAGAAGAAAAAGCGGATGATTCGATTATCTCACGCACACCGACAGTAGCACTCGCCTTATTAGGAACCTCAATACCTACCGCCGCCTTATTCGGAATAGGGGCCTCAATTCTAACACCCGCAGCCGCAAGATTAAGCGCTATATCATCGGCAAGTCCCGTGATTTTGCTGATTTTAACACCGGCGCAGGGTTGAAGCTCATAACGGGTAACGGTAGGGCCCTTGCTTATATCGAGAACTCTTGTTTCAACACCAAAGCTTCTTAAAATCTCAACAAGTCTTTCAGCGGTATTATCAAGCTCACGGGAAAGTGCTTTCACATCACTTGAATCGGTCTTTTTAAGAAGCTCATAAGGGGGGTATTTATATCTTACAACGCTCTCATTGTTTTCAATTTCCTTTGCTACCGTGTTTGTTTCCTTTTCAAAATCAATAGTGATTTTTTGAGGTTGCTCTTCCTCTTTTTTCAGTTCAGCTTCATCTGCAACCGAATCAATAGCATCTTCTATTTTGGTAGCACCGCTATCTGATTCCTTGCCGTTATATGTATCAATAACCTTTTGTTGCTTTTCGCCGATAGTTTCCTCTATTGCCTTTTTCTTTACTTTCGGCTTTTCGTCATCAATAGGTACATCAACGTCAAAGCCTTTAATGATTTTAAGCTGACCTTTTTTATGGTCCTCGGGAGTCTCGCTGTTCTCCTTTTCAGCCCGTTCTCTATAAGCATTTTCGGCTTGTTTTGAAACGGCTACAACAGGCTTTGACATTGTCTTAAATAAAGAAATGAGTGTAGTACCCGTAATAATCATCAAAAATACAAAAATAAGCAAAATCAAAGTAATAGCGGCAGCGGTTTTACCGAAGGCAAGATTAAATGTACCGCCTATCAACGCACCGCTGAGTCCGCCCGTGTTACCTTCGTCCCAAGCATTCAATAAATGCTCCCCGAATTGACTTGAAACGAGATTTCCGTTTGTAGCAAAAACATCTATACAAGCGCCGAGCAACAATAAAAGCACCAAGCTTTCAATAACCTTTGCATTAAAATTGTCCTTGTTTTTATCTATACCGACTATTATGGCAATAACACCGAAAACAAACGGAAAGAAAAATGCCGTAATACCAAAAAGACTAAACATAAAATTATGCATTATTTCCCAAAGGTTTTGTCCGTCAATAAACACTATACAAGCCCAAAGCACAGCCGCTCCGAAAAGAACAACTGATTTGAACTGTTTTGATACTACGGGTTCTCTCTTTGCCTCTTTTTTAGAAGAAGTTTTTCTTGTTGCCATTATGTACTCCCCTGTTTTTTTAGGCTCGGCAGATGCCGAACCTTAATTTTTTTCTATCATATTATCAAGACTTTTTATGACCTGCGCCAAACTGCCAAGCTCATCAATAAGTCCCTCACTTACAGCTTTTTCACCGCAAAGAACAGAGCCGACATCGGTTACAAGCTCGCCGGTATTCATCATAAGCTCGGTAAATCTTTCGGCTGAAATATTAGAATTTCTCGCCACAAAATCGGTTATTCTTTCTTGCATACGAGAAAAATGATTCATCATTTGCGGAACGCCGATTACAAGTCCGTTCATCCTAACCGGGTGGATAGTCATAGTAGCCGAAGGTGCAATAAACGACCTCTTCGCCGCAACCGCCAATGGTACACCAATAGAATGTCCTCCGCCTAAAACATAGGTAACAGTAGGCTTTTCCATTCCCGATATAAGCTCGGCAATAGCAAGACCTGCTTCAACATCGCCGCCGACAGTATTAAGAATTATCAACAACCCGTCAATCTCGGGACTTTGCTCAATCGCCACAAGCTTCGGAATAATATGCTCGTATTTTGTGGTTTTGTTTTGTTCGGGCAAAACATTATGTCCTTCAATTTCACCGATTATAGTAAGGCAATATATATTGTTCTTACCGTCAAGCTTTGTAATACCGTATTCCTTAATATCGTCGATTTCTTCGTTTTCATTTTTTTCGTTTTTTTCTACATCGTTCATATCTTTCCCTCCACATATAGTATTTGATAGAAAGATATAAAGATACATATTGATTATACTATTTTTTATAGTTTTTTGCAACATAAAAAAATCCGTGCCATTCGGCACGGATTTAATTCAACTTTATCAGTTAGTGATAGTGATTTCAGTATCCTTATCGAACAAGTGAATCTTTTCGGTTTCAAATGCGATAGTGATAACATCGCCCGGCTTTGCGCTTGATGTAGGAGCAACACGAGCATTGATAGACTGTTCCTCACTGTTCATATAAAGGTAGGTTTCAGCACCCATAAGTTCGGTAACTTCAACCTTAGCCTCAACCTTACCGTCCGGGTTAGCAGCGATAAGCTCAGGCTCATCATGAACAGCCTCAGGACGGATACCCATAATAATTTCCTTGCCGATATAAGGAACAAGACAATCGTCCTTATTTTTGCTTGCAGGAAGCTTAATTTTGTATTTAACACCTGCACGGGTCTTTGTATCCTCAGTACCGTACTCAACAAAGAAATCGTTGCCTTCTTTAAGAAGAACAGCATCAATAAAGTTCATTTGAGGAGAACCGATAAATCCGGCAACGAAAAGGTTGCAAGGATAAAGATAAAGATTTTGAGGAGTATCAACCTGTTGAATAAGACCGCTCTTCATAACAACGATACGAGTACCCATTGTCATAGCTTCGGTCTGGTCGTGGGTTACATAGATAAATGTAGTACCCAAGCGTTGGTGAATCTTCGAAATCTCGGTACGCATTTGAGCACGAAGTTTAGCATCGAGGTTTGACAAAGGTTCGTCAAGTAAGAATACCTTTGGCTCACGAACGATAGCACGACCGAGTGCAACACGCTGACGCTGACCGCCGGACAAAGCCTTCGGCTTGCGTTCAAGCAAATGCTCAATATCAAGAATACGAGCAGCTTCTTCTACTCTTCTCTTAATTTCATCCTTAGATGTCTTACGAAGTTTAAGACCGAATGCCATATTATCATATACAGTCATATGCGGATAAAGCGCATAGTTTTGGAAAACCATCGCAATATCACGGTCTTTCGGTGCAACATCATTTACAAGACGATCTCCGATATAAACTTCACCGTCAGAAATTTCTTCAAGACCCGCAACCATTCTGAGAGTTGTAGATTTACCGCAACCAGAAGGTCCTACAAGAATAATAAATTCCTTGTCCTTGATTTCAAGGTTAAAGTCAGAAACGGCAGTAACGCCGCCAGGATATCTCTTGTATACGTTACGAAGTGATAAACTTGCCATTAAAAATACCTCCATATCGGGCGCTTATAGCGCGCACGCATACATATTACACAGTTATTATAGCAATTTTTATCGAAAAAATCTATAAATAATTGTTACAATGTTGCATTATCTAATTTGTCTAAATTGTATATTTACTCATATATTAGTGCTAAATCTTCTTCGCTTAAAATTGTACAATCCCCTTGTTTTAGGTCTTTCGGAAGCTCCAATGCACCGATACTCTTTCGGTTAAGCTCATTAACTCCAAGCCCCAATGTGCCGAACATTCGCTTTATTTGGTGATATTTACCTTCATAAATCGTAAGCTCGGCGATATTTTTATCGAGAATCGTAAGCTTTGCAGGCTTGCAAAGGGTACCGTCCGCAAGGGTTACACCTTTTTCAAAAACATCTATCATATCTTCTTTAAGTTCGCCGTCAAGTGTCGCAATATATGTTTTGCTGATGTTTTTAGAAGGCGAAATACATTTATGCGCAAAATCTCCGTCATCGGTAATAATCAAAAGTCCCGTTGTATCCTTATCAAGCCTGCCGACAGGAAAAAGTCCGTTTCTTTTCATATTTTCGGGAATCAAATCAAGCACGGTTTCTTTACGCTTGTCCTCGGTAGCACTCAAACAGCCTTTCGGCTTATTCATTAAAATATAAAGATATTTTCGGTAACTTACAGGTTCGCCCTTATATGTTACTTTGCCCGTTTCGGCATCAAATATTTTTGACGGGTCTCGGACAATTTCGCCGTCAAGCGTTACTTTACCGCGATGAATTTGGGTTTTAGCCAAATTTCTCGCAAGTCCTAATTGATTGGAAATAAATTTATCAAGTCTTTGTTTTTCCATAACTTTTCAGCGGATACATTTTTCCGTCAATAGCAGTAGAAGAAATGTCGCCGCCTATAATTCTTCCTTTGTAAATTAGTAAATTTGCATAAGCATAAGTATCTTTATCAAAATCGGCATATTCCTTAACTCTATAAGAATAAAGTGTGCATTTTTCGCCTTTGTATCGTGATAAATCGTAATTTGCCTTTTTTTGAATTTCGTTATAGTTTTCATAAACCAACGAAAATTCGACAGGAATAGCAACTTGTTTTTTTGTCCATTCGTTTTCATCAATTATACAGCCCAATTCTTTCAAAAAGGTTTGTCTTTTCAAAAATGTGTCGCCGTTTTTCTCAATATTTTCGGCCTCGCAAAAGGTCGAGAAAATCAAAAACGAAAGCAAAATAAAGCAAAATAAAGCAATTAAAAATTTTCTTGAAACAATAAACGAAAACTTCAAAAATACCACCCATAAAATGGTATGAAATTAAAGCCGGTTATATTACTTTTTCAATTATGCAAACAGCAGTAGCGGAAATACCGTCCCCACTGCCCGTAAAGCCCAAACCCTCCTCGGTTGTAGCCTTTACACTTATATTGTCAATGTGGGTAGAAAGCGCCTTTGCAATATTTTCCCTCATCATTTGGATATACGGTGAAAGCTTCGGATTTTGTGCCATAACGGTTGAGTCAACATTAACGACACTATAACCGTTATCCTTTAAGATTTTTGCAACTTCACTTAAAAGCAAAAGCGAGTCGGCATCCTTATATTTTGCGTCAGTGTCGGGAAAATGCTTTCCTATATCACCGAGCGCAGCAGCACCCAAAAGAGAATCGGAAATCGCGTGTAACAAAACATCAGCATCGGAATGACCTAAAAGTCCCTTATCAAAAGGAATTTCGACACCGCCTAAAACAAGGCGTCTATTCTCAACCAAACGGTGAACATCATAGCCGTGGCCTATTCTCATCAATTTCCCTCCCTTTCACGAATTTTACAAATCGCCTCGGCAAAGGCAATATCTTCGGGTGTAGTAATTTTAATATTAGTGCGCTCACTTTCGCAAACGGCAACCTTATATCCCGCATTTTCCATAATAGAAGCATCATCTGTAAATTTATCGGCATCCGCTTTTTCACAAGCCGATAAATATTTTTTTATGTTTACTCCCTGCGGTGTTTGGGCAAGATACAAATTAGTGCGGTCAAGCGTATTTACAACCGTTAGTTCGCCATCGGTATTTTTAACGGTGTCAACGATTTTTTGCGCCGCAAGTGAAGCATCACAGGTTTTAAGTGCCTTACAAACATTTTTTATTGTTTTTTCCGACACGAAAGGTCTTGCGCCGTCGTGAATCAAAACGCAGGTATTTTTTTCGGACAAACGGGAAAAACCGCACATAACAGATTCGTGTCTTGTCTTTCCGCCCTCAACAATATCACTCAATTTAGTGATTTTATATTTATTGCACAACCCTTGAAGATTAAGCACCTCACTCTTTTTGGCAACGAGAATAATATCGGATATGCTATCGCATTTTTCAAACGCCATAAGAGTTCTGATTACAACCGGCACACCGCAAATTTCAAGCATTTGCTTGTCGATGCCCTTCATTCTCGTAGCATTTCCGCCCGATACAACAATAACGGGCATTTTAGATTCTACCTCATTAACCGAGCAGTAAGAAAATTTGTATTCTAAAACTTCCATTTTTACCTCATACCAAAAAACCGCACTGCTCCAAACAAAAGGAGAAGTGCGGTAACTCACAAAAATATTATTCGTCAGCCGAATCTTCGTCGCAATCGCAACAGTCGCAACAATCGCAATCAAAGTCAAATTCGAGAGGAGTTCCGCAATTAGGGCAGTCAATCATCTCGTCTTCAAGCATATCCTCGTCAAGATAAATAGTATCGTGGCAGTTAGGACATTCAATTTCATAAAGCTCATCGTCATCACAACCACAATCGCAATCGCAATCGCAATCACAATCATAATCGTAATCGTCATCATAAACGATTTCTTCCAAACGGGAAAGGTCCTCATCAACAGCATCAAGCTGGTCGCACATATCATCGCAAGCATCTTCAACATCACAAATTTCTTCTGTAATGTCGGAAAGCAAATCGATTATAGCGGAAAGAATTTTACCTTCCTTTGAAGTTGTGTCAAGGTCAAGACCTTCCGCAAGACCGTTGATATAAGCAATTTTCTCACAAATATCCATTATAGTTTCTCCTTAAAAAATAATTTAAGCGCGTTCCATATACTCGCCGGTACGGGTATCAATACGAATAGCTTCGCCTTCGTTTATGAAAAGCGGAACACGGATTTCACAACCGGTTTCAAGAGTAGCGGGCTTAGTAGCGTTAGTAGCGGTATTTCCGGCAAATCCGGGTTCGGTATGAGCTACAACCAACTCAACAAATGTAGGTGGCTCTACACCGAATACTTTGCCCTTATATGACAAAATCTTGCATACCATATTTTCCTTAACGAACTTAAAGTTGTCGCTCATTTCGCTCTTATTGATCGGAACCATATCATAGGTTTCCTGGTCCATAAAGTAATAAAGGTCGCCATCCGCATAGGAATATTCCATATCTTTTCTTTCAATAAAAGCAGTTGGGAATTTAGCAGTTGGGTTATATGATTTTTCAACTACCGCACCGGTAATAACATTCTTGGTTTTTGTTCTTACGAACGCAGCACCCTTTCCGGGTTTAACATGCTGGAATTCAACAACTTGAAGAACTTGACCGTCCTCCTCAAATGTTACACCATTTCTAAAATCTCCGGCACTTACCATTTATAATTCCTCCAAAAATAATAAAAATAATAATTTATCTTAAAAATTATACTTTATATACAGTATTTTGTCAAGAAAAATATAAGTCGAAAAAACAGCGGTCGGTTAAATATCAAAGCACTTTTTGACATTTTTTATGCTACCTAATACAAGCAAATGCTCTTCTTTTGTCAAAAGGGTATCCGGCATAACCTTAACATCAAACTTATCGCCCGATTTAACAGCCAAAACATTTATACCGTATTTAGGTCGGATAGCCAACTGACCGATTGTTTTACCCACCCAATTTTCAGGGGTACTTACCTCAAAAATCGAAAACTCATCATCAAGCTTAATATAATCGAAAACATTATCGGCGGTAAAACGGACAGCCGTCCAAGTAGCAAGTTGCTTTTCGGGATAAACTACGGCATCGGCACCGTTTCTCAACAAAAACTTTTCGTGTATATCATTAGTAGCGCAGGAAACAACCTTTTTAGCGCCGAGTTCTTTCAAAAGCGAGGTTGTTTCGAGCGAGGTTTGAAAGTTATTCCTAATCGCAACTATACACAAATCAAAGCTTTCTACACCTAATGTTTGAAGATAATCAATATCTGTGCTGTCCCCTATTTGAGCGTTAGTAACAAAATCCAAAACTTCGTTTACAAGGTCTTCGTGGCGGTCTATCGCCATAACCTCGTGCTTCATTTCGCTTAATTTTTTTGCTATATTGTAGCCGAATCTTCCAAGACCGATTACCAAAATACTTTTCATAGCTTTCTCCTATCCTACCGTAATTTTTTCCTGCGGTAATTTTTTAGTATCAACATCGCCGCCCGAAACAGTCGCAAAGACTATTGTAAGACCGCCGACACGGCCTAAAAACATAAGGGCGATAAGTATTATTTTTGAAATTGCCGAAAGTGAAGATGTAATGCCGACCGTGAGTCCTACGGTTGCTATTGCCGAAGATGTTTCAAAAAGACAATCTATAAGCGGTAACGATTCCACCATACTTATAACTACGGCACCCGTAACAAAAAGCGTAAGATAAAGGAAGAATATTGCGGCGGCGTTTTTAATAACCGAATCGGGTATTCTTCTGCCGAAGGCTTCGGCAGAGTTTTTTCGTTTGAATACCGACATTACCGAGAAAAACATAACCGCAACGGTAGTAACCTTCATACCTCCCGCAGTAGAGCCGGGCGCACCGCCTACCAACATAATCGCTATCATAATAAGCTTTCCGCTATCACTGAGTTTATCAAAAGAGACGGTATTAAATCCCGCCGTTCTTAAAGTTACCGACTGAAAAAGCGATACCCATATTCTTTTGACAGTCGGCAAATCGGCGAACTCAAACAAAAAGAAAAAAATCGCCGGTAAAAACACAAGTATAGCGGTTACGGTTAATACAACCTTACTTTGCAAAGAATATCTTCTTAACCTAAACTTATGGTTTTTTATATCGTCCCAAGTCATAAAGCCGATACCGCCGATAATTATCAAAAGCATAAATGTTACATTGATAACAGGCTCGGTTGAGTATTCACAAAACGATGAAAAGGGTTGTTTTTTGTCTATTATATCAAATCCCGCGTTACAAAACGCCGAAACCGAATGGAACACCGCATACCAAACGCCCTTTATTCCGAAGCTCTTACAAAACGGAAAACAAAGAGCGGCGGCACCTAAAAATTCAATAGACAGAGAAACCTTAACGATAAAGCCCGTAAGCTTAATAATTCCGCCGATTTTAGGTGCGGAAATAGAATTTTGCATTATACTTCTTTGGTTAAGACCTATTCTTCTGCCCGAAATAATGGCAGCAAGAACAGCCATAGTTACAACACCCATTCCTCCGATTTGTATCATAAGCATTATAACTATCTTACCGAAAACGGTAAAGTATGTTGCCGTGTCTTTTACAACAAGTCCTGTAACGCAGGAGGATGATGTAGCGGTAAAAAGCGCATCAATAAAGCCCATACCTCCGTTTGAAGAAATCGGCAGCATTAAAAGCATTGCGCCTAAAAGTATTAAAGCCGAAAATCCGAAAATAACAGTTCTCTCGGAAGAAAAAAACTTACGGTTTTTCATTTTTTACTATTACCTACCTTTTTTCCAAGAACGGGGAGCGAAAAATACTATTATCGGGAATATTTCAAGCCGTCCCATAAGCATCGCAAAGGATAATACGATTTTTGAAAATGCCGAATATCCCGAATAACTGCTAAGCGGTCCTACTTGTCCGAGACCGGGACCGATATTATTAAAACAAGCAAGTGTTGCGCTTAAATTAGTTTCAATATCGGTTTTTTCGAAAGATAGCAAAAGGAAAATCGCTATTACACAAATAGCATAAATCATAGTATAAATGCAAACGCTTGAAATAGTATCCTCATCTACATTTTTTCCGTCAATTTTAACGGTAGAAACAGCACGGGGATGAGAAAGCGTTTTTATCTTTCTTGCCAAAATCTTAAAGGACAGCACAATTCTTGAAACCTTTATACCGCCGGCAGTAGAGCCTCCGCAAGCGCCGATTACCATTAGTATAAGCAAAATCGTTTTAGATAATGTAGGCCAAGTATTAAAGTCGGTTGTAGAATAACCAGTTGTGGAAATAATTGAAGATACTTGGAAAAACGAATCTGTCAATGTAGCAGAAAGGTTGCCGTAAACCGAATATATATTAGCGCAAATCGCAATTACGGATATAGTAACGATACCTAAATATGTCCAAAGCTCAGTGCTCTTAAATGCCGATTTTGAACGCTTGATAAGCAAAAGATAAAACAGGTTAAAATTTATTCCGAAAAGAACCATAAATATTCCGATAACCCATTTTGAATAGGTGGAATAACCGGCAACACTTGTGGATTTTATTCCGAATCCGCCCGTACCCGCAGTGCCGAACGAATGAACAATGCTGTCAAACAAAGGCATTCCGCCGAAATACAGCAAAGCAATTTGGGCAAGTGTCATACCGATATAAATAAGGTAAAGTATTTTAGCGGTGTCCTTCGCACGGGGCACAATTTTATCAACGGTAGGTCCCGGCATCTCGGCACGCAAAATGTGAATAGACCTATCCGAAACGCTCGGAATAATCGCCATTACGAAAACAAGTACGCCCATACCGCCGATAAAGTGGGTAAAGCTACGCCAAAACAGCATACTTTTGCTCAAAAGCTCTACATTGTCAAGAATTGATGCACCCGTAGTGGTAAAACCGCTTACCGTTTCAAAGAAAGCATCAACAAACGAAGGGATTTCACGGCTTACTACAAACGGCAAAGCACCGATAACCGATACCGAAAGCCAAGCCATTACAACAATAATAAAGCCTTCACGGGCATAAATATTTGTATTACCGCTTTTACAAACAAGCGACAAAACACCGCCTAATATAAAAGCCGATATTGCCACCGCCGAAAAGCACAAAAGCGATGTTGTTTCAGAGTATATAAACGAAACGGTTATCGGTAAAAGCATAAGAATTGCCACTGTACTGATAATCTTTCCCGTTATATAAAAAACCATTTTTGTATTCATTTAATAAAACTCTCGCCTTACTTAATAATATCCGAAAGGTCGTCAATATGCTGACCGGTCGCAATTACAATTACCCTATCATTAGGCAATATAACATCGTCGCCCGACGGGATAATTGATTTTCTGCCTCTTAAAATTCCCGAAATAATAATATTCGGTTTGAGTTTTAAGTCTTTAAGTGGTATATTAACACTCTTGAAGGTATCTTCAACGATAAATTCAAGTGCCTCAGCTTTTCCGCCCATTATCTTATAAAGGGTTTCCATTTTACTTCCCGCCGAGTTTTGAAGCGCACGGGCATATCTTACAATAACATCGGAAATAATCTTTTTTGGGGTAATAATCGTATCAAGGTCTAACTTTTCGGTCATAGAGGCAAGTCCCGAACGGTTGACCTTTGATATAACCTTAGGAACATTTTGGGAGGAAGCAAACATTGACACAAGTATATTTTCCTCATCCATACCGGTAAGCGAAACAAACGCATCAACCGAAGTAATGCCTTCTTCAAGTAATAATTCTCTTTCGGAGCCATCGCCGAAAATAACCGTAGCATTCGGCAACGCCTTGCTTACTTCAAGACATCTTTCCTTATTTCTTTCTATAATCTTAACGGAATTTCCACTTGCAATAAGGGTTTTCGCCAAATAATATGCAGTTTTACTTGCACCCATTATCATAACATTTCTTGCTTGTTTTTGAAGCTTTGAAATCTTTTTAAGAAGTCTTTGAACCTGGGACGGTTCTGCGGTAAATGCTATAATATCCCCTGCTTTAAGCACAAAATTACCGTCGGGGATATAAGTTTCTTCCCCTCTTTTTACGACACAAATAAGAAATTTTTCGGGTAATTTCTTTCGAAGCTCCGAAAGAGATGTGCCGTCAAGCAAAGAATCCGGCTTTAATTTAATTTCGATAACCTCAAACTTTCCGTTTGAAAATGTTTCTATATTAAGAGCACTCGGAAGCTTTAAGATATTATATATTTCGTGGGCCGCTAATCTTTCGGGATTTATTGCAAGTGATAAATTAAGCTGTTGCTTAATAAAGTTATAGCCCTCGCCGTTGTCATTGTATTCGGGGTTTCTTATTCGGGCAATAGTATGCTCAATACCAAGCTTTTTTGCAATAAAGCAGGCAAGCATATTAAGTTCATCAGAGCCGGTAACAGCCACAAAAATCTGTGCTGTTTTTATATCCGCCTCAATAAGTGTATCGTAGTCGGCAGCACTTCCGCAAACGCACATCACATCATAAATATTGGTTATTGACTGCAAAACATTAGAGTCTTTATCAATAACAACAACATTATGTCCCTCAGCCGTGAGGTCTTTAATAAGAATATCTCCGACTTTTCCGCAACCTGCGATAATTATTTTCATTAAACCTTCTCCTTAAAATGTTAGGTAAAAAGATTATACACCCAAATTTTAACTAATTCAATCCTTAATAGACATATAACAGTCTTTCATTTGTTTTGCGTCCTCGGCTTGTGTTCCGTCAGACTCACAAATAAATATATTACTGCAATTCTTTTTATATGAAAGCTCCATAACAGGCTCAAAATCAGGACCGTAAAGAGTATCCTCAAAGGTCAAATGCCTTTTTTCCCCGCCCGTTGTGTATTCTATCTTTGAAAAATGCGAATGGAAATTTTTAAGTCTATCTTCGCCTAAACGGTTTTCGATATTATTATACACACTTTCATAATCCTCAAACACCTTGAAGAAGCCTAAATCACGGGCATTCAAGTGTCCGAAATCAATACAGGGAATAAGCCGTTCATCAAGAGTACAAAGCTCAATTACCTCGTCAAGTGTACCAAGCTGATTAACCTTTCCCATAGTTTCTGGGCAAATATGAATATGGCCTAAATTCTCGCTATCAAGAGCCAAAAGGGCTGATTTCATTGTATCCTTTGCCAAATAAAGTGCTTCTTCACGGCTTATTTTTCCGCAAGAGCCGGTATGAACAACAATTCTGTTACCGCCCATAGCGTTTACCGCTCTCGCACTTGCCAAAATGTAATTTATCGAATTAAGTCTTTTTTCTTCCTCGACTGATGACATAGAAATATAATAAGGTGCGTGTAAAGATAAGAGAATACCCTTTTCTTTCGCAAGTTTTCCAAGCTCGCTTGCCTTTTCAAGACCTATGTTTACACCTCGTCCGCAAGAATACTCAAATACATCAAGTCCCATCTTTGTGATATATTCGGGTACTTGCAAACTATTTTTATATCCCATATCGAAAAAAGAATTTGAGTTTCCGGCAGGACCGAATTTACAAGACATAAGCTTACTCCTTCATATCTTCGATTTTATAAATTTTATATACCGCCTTTTCAAGCCTTCTTTTAATTTTGAACCTCAAACTGCTTTCGGGCTTTATCGGGGTTAAAAGTATTGTGTTTATTCCGTAGAAATTACCGCCTAATGTATCGGTAAAAATTTGGTCGCCTACAATAGCTAAATTTTTACGACCGACATTCAGTCTTTTCCTGCCTCTTGCAAAACCGGTAAAAAGCGGTTTAAGCCCGAGCGAAATAAAGGGAAGTCCGATTTTTTCAGCGAACGGCTCTACCCTTTTCTTTTTTGAGTTTGAAAGGATAAGCAGGTTAATACCGTTATCCTTCATATATTTAAGCCATTCCTCAAGCCCGGCACAAAGCACCATCCCGTGATGTGTAGAGAGGGTATTATCAACATCCAAAAGCAAAGATGTGATATTACGGCGTTTTAACATTTCATAGGTTATATCGGTTATTTTATCAAGCTTCAAATTAGGTTTCAGTAACATAAAACACTCCAAAAAATAATAAAAAGGCGGTATATACCGCCTTTTTAATAATGCTAAATTAGCGGAACTTTCTCTTACGAGCAGCTTCCGACTTCTTTTTGCGCTTTACAGAGGGCTTCTCATAATGCTCTCTTTTACGAACTTCCTGAATAACTCCGTCCTTAGCAGTTTGTCTCTTAAAACGACGAAGAGCATTATCAAGAGATTCGTTTTCTTTAACTTTTACCTGACTCATTTATATTCCCTCCCTCCGCAAAATCGCAGGGGTTATACTTGTACTATGATTATACATTAAATAATTGCTTTATGTCAAGCATTATTTAGTATTTTTACATTATTTTTGTATATTTATATCAAAAAACGGTGATGCAATAAAAACACCACCGAAAAGCATTAGTTGATTTTTCCGTAAAGCGGAACATCACTGTCTTTTTTAGGTTCTCTTGAAGGAGCAGTAGAAACAGTATTATTCGGACGGTCGTTTCTTCTGCCTCTTTGACCGCGTGAGCGTCTGTCGTTAATGCGAGGCGGTTTCGAATCGCCGTTTTCGGAATAAACAACAACTCTTCTGCCTTGTCCTTCGCCGACAGAGTTAGAAACAACACCGTCAATTTCCTGAATTGCGGTATGTATAATACGGCGCTCATAAGGATTCATAGGTTCAAGCGCTCTGCTTTTGCCGGTAGAAAGCACCTGCTTTGCAACCTTTTCAGCCAATGTAACAAGAGCCTGCTCGCGTTTTTCACGGTAATCACCGATATTAAGTGTAACCTTATAGTAACCGCCGACATTATTAGCGGCAAGACCGGCTAAATACTGTAAAGCATCAAGAGTTTCGCCACGGCGACCTATAACAATACCAAGTCCCTCGCCGTCAAGCAAAATATCAGCACCGTTCTCTTTTTCGAATGCCATAATCTTTACATTTTCGCAATTCATACTCAAAAGAATTGTTTTTAAGTAGGCAATAGCCCTACCGGTTTTGCTGTCAGCCGGAATTTGAGCTTCATCAACAAGCTTAGATTTATCGAAAGAACATTCAAGCGGTTTCTTTTCTTCTTTCTTTTCAACCTTAACTTCTTTTTTCTCGGCCTTTACTTCTTTTTTTACAGGAGCTTCAACCGGTTTGTTTTGCTTTTTAGGAGCCTTAACCTTCTTTTGAGGTGCATCGGGAAGCTCAACATAAGCTCTAACCTCTGCCTTAGCACCGCCGAAAATTCCTAAGACTTTCTTTTTGCTTTGTGAAATTATTTCAAATTGGACATCCTCGTCCGATGAAACGCCAAGATTTTTTCTTGCATTTTCCTGTGCTTCGGTAATATCTTCACCAAAGCCTCTTGCTTCCTTAATCAAGTGAAATCCTCCCTTTATTCTTCTGCATTGTTGTGTTTTTGAAGTTGTTTAGCCTCAAAATCAATTTGCTTGTTTAACTCTTTCGCACGCTCGTGCGCAAGCATTCTCTGCGGACCGTACAAGAACTGAATAGCAGCTTGTATAATACCGCCTACGAGTGATGAGCAAATCCAATAGAAACCAACACCGCCCGGAAGCGAGAAACCGATAAATAAGGTAAGAAGCGGCATAGTAAGCATCATAAATGCCATACTCGGAGCCTCGGGATTATTCTTCTTTTGAATAAGCATACTGAGTAAGCTTGTAAATATTTGTGATAAGAATGCACAAATCGGGATTAACCAAATCAATTCAAAATTAGAAAAATCAGCAGAAAAATGCGGTTTACTTGTCAAATCTATTCCAAATAAATCGTAATTTATTTTTGCCTCTTTATCTTTCTTTACAATATAATTAAAATCGTCCTTGATTTTGTTATACTGCTTCTTTGTTAAAATTTCCTTAACGAGCTTTGTGGGGTCCTCAGGATTATTTCTGATAATTCTTACGACAACCAATTCGTTGTTAGAATCTTTTTTGGAAATAGAAAGCTCTTTGTTGATTTCTTCATACTTTTTTTCGTCCTTCTTTTCCAAAGAAGTCATAGCGCTTGAAATTGTGTCTTTAACATTATTAACCTTAGACTTGTCAACACCGTTTAAGTAGGTTATAGGCGACAAAATAAGATTATAAATACTAATCATAATAACAAGTCTTATAATCAGCGGTAGGCATCCGCCGGACATCGAAACGCCCTCTTCTTGATAAAGCTTTTGTTGAGCTTCCGCCATCTTTTGTTTATCATCACCATAACGCTTTTTGAGTTCATCAAGCTTAGGTTTTATTCTTGTCTGCTGAACAGTTGATTTCTGACTTTTAATACTAAGCGGCAACATAATAATATTAGCAATTATTGTGAAAACCAAAACGGCAGCCGCAAAATTTCCACTAAACATATTGGCAATATATTTAAGAACTATGCCAAATGGTGTGTTAATCAAGTTGAAAATAAATGACATTTGTTTAGCACCCTTCTAAAAGGTTCATTTTTTAGGCGGTACGGGATCGTATCCACCCTTACATAAGGGATTACAGCGAACTATTCGCCAAACCGTTAAGGCAAGTCCCTTAAAAAAACCGTGTGTCGTTAATGCTTCAATAGCATAAGCCGAACAAGTAGGATTAAATCTGCAACAGGAGATTTTTTTCGGCGATATGTTTTTTTGATAAAGCTTTACAAGAAATATAAGAAATCTACTTGCAAGACTTGTCTTCACGCCAAACACCCGCTGCTTTCAGTTGCTTTTTCAAGTTTTCGGCAACTGTATAACTTTTCTCGTTCAAAATTCTTGTTCTCGCCACTAAAACAAAATCATATCCTTTTGATATGTTTGCGAGATTGGTAGAAAACGCCACTCTTAGTACACGCTTTGCCCGATTGCGTTCAACGGCGCATCCGATTTTTTTACCGGCAGTAATACCGATTCTTATTTTTTCGCTTCTTCCTTTTGCCACATACAAAACGAAATCCGGAGCAACAAAAGACTTGCCCCTGTAATATAGGCGCTTAAAATCACGATTTTCTTTAATTGTATAATCCCGATTCATAAGGCACCACCTTTCAACAAAAGGAAAAGCCGCAAACGGTGCGGCTTAATAGGTTAATTGCTTTCTTCCCTTTGCTCTACGGCGGGCAAGCACCTTTCTGCCATTAGCAGTAGCCATTCTTTTTAGGAAACCGTGTTCCTTCTTACGATGAAGCTTTTTAGGCTGATAAGTTCTTTTCATTTTCCAAACCTCCCTTAATACACTTGAAGTTATACTAAAACAAAAATCGGGCATTCTTGTTTTTTCGGGCATAAACCCACATATAACCTAACATTAAAGAATTATACCTTAAAACCACCCTAATTGTCAATAAAAATATAATAATTTCATAAAAAAATTCCCTTTCACGGATGCAAAAGGGAATTTTGAAAAGTTTTATTCACCGTCGGGGAAATCAAATGTATCGTTACCGTTTCCGCCGTTCGGCATATTCTCAATAGCAGGGTTGCTGCTTGAATTGTTATTTGATTCGGTAGTATAGCTTGACTCACCGACATTTGCCTTTAATACAACCTTCATATCCTTCGTTTTGCCTTTGGTGTCATATACGGTAATGGTAATCGTATCTCCCGCATAGCTTTCCTCGATTACATCAAGCATAATATCGCATTTTGTAATTTCTTTACCGTTTACATGAGTAATAATATCGCCCTTTGAAACCCTGCCGTAAAGGTCGCTGTCTTCACTAACCGATGCAACATAAAGTCCCGAAACATCCAAGTTGTTCATTTCGGCAGTAACCGAAGTCATATCGGTATAGGTAATTCCGAGCTTAGCACGGTCTTCGACCTTGCCTTTTTCGGCAAGCTGAGTAACAACACGCTTCATAGTAACGGTAGGAATTGCAAATCCTACGGAATCGTAATTTACACCCGCAAGCTTTGAAGATGTAATGCCGACAACCTGACCGTACATATTAACAAGTGCACCGCCCGAGCTACCCGGATTTATCGCACTGTCGGTTTGGATAAGTCGTGCAGAATAGTTAGAGGTGGTGGACATACGGCGTTTTGTATGAGAAACAATACCCTTTGTGATAGAAGAATCGGCTTGGGGGTCGGAGGGGCGTCCTATCGCAACCACATTTTCGCCGAAAACAAGCTCGGAGGAATCGCCGAAATCGGCCGCTTCAAGCTTTCCGGATTTAACCTTTAAGAGTGCTAAATCGCTTACCGAATCCCCTGCAACATAAACGGCATCGTAGGAGTTGCCCTTATAATCATAAATCTTAAATTTAGCAGACGGCACATCAGCATAAATATGGTCATTTGTTACTACATATCCATCCTCTGAATATACAACTCCCGAAGCCATAGTAGCGGTACCCGCATCATTATAAGCCTCTATTCCGACAACCGATTTGTTTACCTTTTCATACACCTCGGCGGCGGTCATTTCGTCGGTGTTTTTAGGCTTTGAAGATAGATTAAGAGATATTTTTTTGTTGCCGGTGCCGGTAGCACTGTTCTTTCCGAAGAAATATCCCGTAGCACAAGATGCCGTAATAACTATTACCGCAGCCATAATCAAAGAAAATACTTTAAGTCCCTTTGACATTGATTTCTTGTCCCCCGTTTTAGAATGCTTTGTAAAATCAAAGCTTTCAAACGGCATATCTTCGCTATCCTCAAATTCATCGAAAATCTCTATCTCGTTTGCATTATTATCTTCGGTTGCTTCGAAATTATCAAAAGCAGCTTCATCAAAATAATCGGCATTATCGACAACCGTTTCTTCTACATTCAAAGGCTCGTTCTCGGTTTGCTCATTTTCAATATCCGTTGCTTCGTTTTCCGAAAGCTCATTTTTAGTTTCAAATTCATCCATAATCATTCTCCTAATCAATCGGCAAAACAACACTGAATGTTGTAACGCCGTTTTTATTGCTCTTGCAAGACACTTGACCGTTATGCTTCTTAATAATGGTTTTTACCATATAAAGACCGAGCCCTGTACCCTTTTTATTTTCAGAACGGGATTTATCTGTTTTATAAAACCTCTCAAAAATATAGGGTAAATCTTCACTTGCTATTTGAGTGCCCGTATTAGATACGGTAAACATCATTTTTTTCGAATCGGAGTTAATAGTAAGTCTTATTTTTCCGTTCTCATTTGTAAACTTCAAAGCATTATCAACAAGATTATACACCACACGGTAAATTAAATCTTTATCGGCATTAAGGGTTACTCTCGGCAAATCTTCAAGTCCTAAAACATCAATGTTTTTTTGTTCTATTTGCTGTTCTCTGCCAAGCACGATATTAAGCAATAGCTCCTTAAAATCAAAATTTTCTTTTTTAAGGACAAATTCCTCCGATTCAAGTCGGGAAACGCTTAACATTCCCTCAACCATTCTCGAAAGTCTTTTTGTTTCATCCGAAACTAATTTAAGATAATAATCCTGTTTGTCTTTTTCAATAGTTCCGTCAAGTATTCCGTCAATAAATCCGCCTATGGTAGTCATAGGTGTCCGAAGCTCGTGCGAAACATCGGCAATAAAGCCTTTTCGCATATTTTCAAGTCGGGACAGCGAATTTGTCATTTGGTTAAAAGATACGGCAAGCTCGCCTATTTCGTCATCACTGTTTACGGGGATTCTTTTCGAAAAATCTCCACTTGCCATCGACTTTGCCGCAACCGACATAAGTTTAAGCGGTTTTGTCATTCGGTAGGTGGTAATATACAAGCAAACAAATATTATTACAAGCGGAAAAATAGCGCTGATTAAGTAAATTTTGCCCGTGCTTTTAATAAGCGCCTTTACATTAGACATAGGAGCAGACGCTATTACAATTCCGATAAGTTCTCCGTTAGTTCCCTCAATTTTAGAGGAAGAAACATATCTTGTTTCATTATAAATTCCGAGAGTTGAAAGTTCGCCCTTTGAACCGCTTATAGCATTGTCCAATAACGATTTATCAATTCTCGTGCCCGTATGTTCACACTGACCTGTAAGTCCCCAAACCTCGCAGGTACAAATCCTGATAACTCCGTAAGAGTCGGTAATAAACATATCATTCTCGGAAACATTTGATAGGTTTCCCATAATGTAGTGTAATCCTTTTTGGGACTCAAAATCAATAATATTAGACCGATTTTTTATATAAAAGGATGCCACGGAATCACAGGAGGATTTTAACGATTCGTATTTCGACTCGGATATATACTTGCTGTAAACCGCAGTCATTATCATAATCATAATAGTCAGGCTTAAAACAACAACCGTACCCGTAGCCAAAAAGTATTTAGTAAAGAGGCGATGCTTCATTGGTTTTTAACCTCGAATTTGTATCCGACACCTCTAACCGTTCTAAGCGACCATTTATCCGAAACATTTTCAAGTTTCTCTCTAAGTCGCCTGATATGAACATCAACCGTGCGGGAGTCGCCGTAATAATCGAATCCCCAAACCTCATCAAGAAGTCTGTCACGGGTATAAACCCTATTCGGATTGCTCGCAAGATGATAAACAAGTTCAAGCTCCTTCGGGGGTGTATCAATTTGTTTGCCGTCAACAACAAGCTCGTAATTAGTAAGATTTACAACAAGCTTATCGTAGCATACCTCTTTGATTTGAGTTTCGTCATCCCCCGTTCTTCTGAGAACGGCTTTTATTCTTGCAATAACCTCTTTCGTATCAAACGGCTTGCAAACATAATCATCCGCTCCGAGTTCAAGTCCCAATATTTTATCAAAGGTTTCACCCTTTGCAGTAATCATAATTATAGGTATGTCCGATGTCTTTCGAATTTCTCTGCATACCTGCCAACCGTCAAGCTTCGGCATCATAATATCAAGAAGTATTAAATCGGGATTGTATTTCGGCACAATTTTAAGTGCTTCCTCGCCGTTATTTGCAACAGCCGTATCAAAGCCGTCCTT
This sequence comes from Ruminococcaceae bacterium UBA1741, assembly GCA_002315685.1. Classification (GTDB taxonomy): domain Bacteria; phylum Bacillota; class Clostridia; order Oscillospirales; family Acutalibacteraceae; genus UBA737. The sequence continues at coordinate 10,546 of DCHX01000029.1, read as the reverse complement.
TTGCAAATAAAGTCTTAAAAGCTCGCAAATATTTGCCTCATCATCAACTATAAGGATTTTTTTGTTAGACATACTATCTCTCCTTCGAGTATATCTTACAACATATTTATGAATTATATGTTAACATTTTTTGATTTTATTGTAAACAACAAAGAAAACCGCCTAAAACCCTTGTGTAAAAAAACACATGGCTACGGCGGTTTGTCTTTTTAGAATAAATTATTCGGCATCTTCGACAGGAGCAGCTTCCTCTTTCATTTTAGCGAAACACTCACTGCAATAAACCGGACGGTCATCACGCGGAACGAACGGAACGCGCGCTTCACCGCCGCAAGCATTACAAACTGCTACGTGCATCTCTCTGGGGTTTTGATCTCTGCGTGCCTGTTTACGCTTATCGCGACAGGGTTTACAACGCTGAGGTTCGTTTGCAAAGCCTTTCTCCTCGTAGAATTCCTGCTCTCTTGCAGTAAATACGAATTCTTCACCGCATTCTTTGCAAACTAAGGTCTTGTCTTCAAACATGTTTTGTACCTCTCTCTTTTTGTTGGATAGTAAGATTAGCCCCGGACGGATTCGCACCGACACCTTTGTTTTCAACGCTCTGCTTTTTAAGCTACTAAAGGCCATATATTAACCGCTTTAATCACGGTTTTTTCTGATTTTTTCTCTGACTCTTTTAAGCGAATTGTCAACCGATTTAAGCGAAATATCAAGCTTATTTGAAATATCGGCATAGGTGTTTCCGTCTAAAAACAACGACAGCACCTTATATTCAAGTTCCGAAAGCGAAGCAGTCAGGCTATTCAAAAAAGAATCGTAATTTTCTTTATCAATAATGATATCCTCGGGATTATCGCCGTCAATTTGAAGCTCGTCCACCGAAGTAATCATAGATTCGGGTATTCTCTTTTGCGCAGTTGCCGATTTGATTTGGGTAAGCATCGCCCTTTTGATGCAAACCGAAACAAAAGTAGAAAACTTCGCTTTTGAAGAATCAAACACCTTAACTGCGGAAAAGATAGCCAAAACACCCTCGGCAATTAAATCCTCCGTGTCAACTCCAAAGCCGTCAAAGGATTTAGCTGTGCTGATAACTAACGGCATATACCTATCAATTATGACTTGAAGATACTCATAATTATCCGGCAAAAGTTTTGAAATTATATCATTATCCGACAATATTTTGTTTTCTTCAACAAAACTAATTCCCATTCAAGCTCCAATACCATTAAAAATGCACAAACTCAATATCGTTTGTATGATAATCTATATACCCTGAAATGTCAAGTGGTTTAGATAAATTTTGGAGGAATTGCCAAAAACTTAATATTCTAATTGACAAGTAGAACAAATAATTATAAAATATATACTATAATATTGATGTAGAGAGGCGATTTTTAATGAACGATATAAATAACCTTTATAATATGTGGTGTAAAAAAGCCACAAAAGATTCCGATATTAAAAATGAGTTAGAAGCCATTAAAGACGATAAAGATGCTATTTCCGAAGCCTTTTATAAGGACCTTGAATTCGGAACGGGCGGACTTCGCGGAATAATCGGCGCAGGTACAAACAGACTTAATGTTTACACTATCGGCAAAGCGTCGCAAGGTCTTGCCGCTTATGTTAAATCAATTACCGAAAGCGGAAAAATTGCTATTGCTTATGACAGCCGTATTAAATCCGACCTTTTTGCGCGTACTGCCGCCGAGGTTTTTGCCGCAAACGGAATTAAGGTTTATATCTACAAAGAGCTTATGCCTACACCTATGTTATCCTTTGCCGTTCGTTATTTGGGCTGTGATGCGGGTGTGGTTGTTACCGCAAGTCATAACCCTGCAAAATACAACGGCTATAAAGCATACGATTCTACCGGATGTCAGTTATGTCCCGAGGCTGCCGACCTTGTACTCAGCGTTATGAACGAGGTTGATACCTTTGAGGGTGTAAAATCAATTTCGTTTGATGACGGTATTAAGTCGGGTATTATTGAATATATAGGTGATGACTGTATTGATGCCTTTCTGAATTCCGTTAAATCCCAAAGGATTTGTAAAGACATTGACACTTCAAGTCTTAATGTAATATATGCACCGTTACACGGAAGCGGTAACAAGCCCGTTCGTGAAATTCTTAAAAGATGCGGATTTACAAATGTTACGGTAGTAAAGAGTCAGGAATTACCTGACGGCAACTTCCCTACCGCTCCTTATCCGAATCCCGAAATTTCACAAGCTTTTGAGGAGGCTTTGAAGCTTACAAAAGAAATTGATGCCGATATTTTACTTGCCACCGACCCCGACTGCGACCGTGTCGGTATTGCCGTAAACGACAATGGCGAATATAAGCTTATGACCGGTAATGATGTCGGTGTTGTGATGCTTAACTATATTCTTTCAAAAAGAAGTGAGCAAAGCACCCTTCCCGAAAATCCTTTGATAGTAAAAACCATTGTTACAACCGAGCTTGTTAAGGGTATTGCCCAAAAATACGGTTGCGAGGTTATTGATGTTTTAACGGGATTTAAGTTTATCGGCGAACAAATTTCACTTCTTTCGGAACATAACGAAACCGACCGTTATGTTTTAGGCTTTGAAGAAAGCTACGGATATTTAATCGGCGACCACGCAAGAGATAAGGATGCCGTTGTGGCTTCTATGCTTATTTGCGAAATGGCCGCGTATTATAAGTCCGTAGGCAAAAATCTTTGTGAGGTTTTAGATGAAATTTACAAAGAATTCGGTTATTACTATTGTATTCAAAAGAGCTTTACCTTTGAAGGACAAAGCGGTATGCAAAAAATTTCAGAGCTAATGGAAGAGCTTAGAAATAACCCTGTAAAAGAAATTGCGGGATACTGTGTAAAAACCTTTAAGGATTTTGAAAAGTCGGTATCATTCGATAACGGCACGGGCAAATCTCAAAAGATAGACCTACCGAAATCAAATGTTTTGGCTTTTTATCTTGATGACACAAGTTCATTTATCGTTCGCCCGTCAGGCACCGAGCCTAAAATAAAGCTATACATCGGCGCAAAGGCAAACACCGCAGAGGAATGCGACAAAAAACGCAGTGCATTAGTTGAGGCGGGAACAAAGCTTTTGGGATTATAAACAATACTGCAATTATATAGCACAAAATCCACTGTTCGTTTGAACAGTGGATTTTATTATTGTTTATAGCAAATATTAAGCTTTTCCTATCGAACCGAACAGTTCCATTTTTTCCTTAACGGTTTCCTTAATAGCGTCAAAGCCGGGAGCCAAAAGCTTTCTCGGGTCAAAGCCCTTACCCTGCAAATCCTTGCCCTCTTCTACATACTTACGGGTAGCAGCGGCAAAGCTTAATTGACATTCGGTATTAACATTTATCTTTGAAACACCCAAAGAAATAGCCTTTTTAATCATATCGGCAGGAATACCGGTACCGCCGTGAAGAACGAGTGGCATTTCGCCGGTAAGCTGTTGGATAGCATCCAAAGTATCAAATGAAAGTCCTGCCCAATTTTCAGGATACTTACCGTGAATATTACCGATACCGGCAGCAAGCATTGTAACGCCCAAATCGGCAATCATTTTACATTCCTTAGGGTCGGCAACTTCACCGCCGCCGATAACGCCGTCTTCTTCTCCGCCGATAGCACCAACCTCAGCTTCAAGAGAAAGACCTAACTTATTGCAGGTTTCAACCAATTCTTTTGTTTTAGCGATATTTTCTTCAATCGGGTAATGAGAGCCGTCAAACATTACGGAAGAAAATCCTGCTTCAATACATTTTTTAGCACCCTCGTATGAGCCGTGGTCAAGATGAAGCGCAACCGGAACGGTAATTCCAAGTTCGTTTATCATTCCCTTAACCATACCGACAACCGTGGTGTAACCGCACATATATTTGCCAGCACCCTCAGATACACCCAAAATAACAGGCGAATTCAACTCTTGTGCTGTCAAAAGAACAGCCTTGGTCCATTCAAGATTGTTGATGTTGAACTGACCTACGGCGTATTTTTCTTTTTTTGCTTTTGTCAGCATTTCTTTTGCAGAAACTAACATAATTTTTTACTCCTTTAAGTTTAATACAATTATTATATACCACTAACACTGCAAAAACAAGTTATTTTGATAATTTTTTATCAAAGCGACTCGTCTTTCTTTACTTCTTTTGGCTTTTCTTCGAGCAAACTCGGATTACTAAGCAGATGTTGCATCTTACGGAAAGCAATAGCAAAATAACTACCCGAGCAAATTCTCTCATCCATTACAACGCCAAGCGGCATACATTTTTCAAATACGATTTCTCCGCCCTTGCGTTTGGCAACCTCTCTTGAATTACCCATAGTAATCATTATACTCGTAGTACCGAAATCATAAATATGATGATAAATATGATTTGTACGAATAGAAGCCAAGTTTGAAATTACAAGGGTATTATGGAACGGCGACATATCAACAACCGCTTTGGGCATAATACCGTGCTTATCAAGAAACTTGAAAAGCTTAACACCGATACGAAGAACACCCGGAATTCCGAGAAGAAGTCTTATCATCTTTTCTGTTCCGTTATCCTCAGGCGTATTTCTGTTCTTTTCGATAAATTCGCCGATTTTATTTTCAACCTCGAAAATATTATCATCAGGTTCAAGATAGAGTTTAGCCATAGTTCCGTTATCGGTCTTTCCGGCTTTCAGAACAACCATCGAAATTGCAACTTCGTTTCTTGCATAAATATTAGAGTTTACCACGAAACGATTAAGCTCGGGATACTCCGCAAGAGTATGCAAAAAAGCGGTAAGTATAACCGACATATGACTGATATTAACATTCTCTTTGCGCTTTTCGTTAATATAGCTTTGAATAGGCTCAATCGGAATATCAATAGTAATCATATTCATAGAGTCAGTTCGCTTATCCATTACATGAGCTGCCACGGTGTACATAGGATCCGCATGTCTAAGGCGTTTTCCGTCCGATCTCATATAATCACCCCATAACCAAAAAATAATAAATGATATATGCCTATATATTAAATATATGTACTAATGAATAATACCATATTTTACAACAAAATACAACCATATTTTACATAAAAAAATCGCAGACGATTCAGTCTGCGATAAAACATCAGTCGTTTGAATAAGGAAGTAATGCTACTTGGCGAGCACGCTTAATAGCAGTTGTAAGCTCTCTTTGATGCTTTGCACAAGTACCTGTTGCTCTGCGAGGAAGAATCTTCGCACGCTCAGAAACAAATTTACGAAGCTTTGCAACATCCTTATAATCAATTTCTTCAACACGGTCAGCACAAAAATGACAAACTTTCTTTCTTGGCTTTCTGTGAAGCGGTCTATCAGTCTTTTCCATTGAAAAGTATCCTCCTTAAAAGATTTTGGTATTTGTTGAATTAAAATGGCAAATCGTCATCCATACCGCCGTCAATTTCGGCAAAGTCGTTAGCGGTGGCATTAGAAAAAGACTCGGTTGCCTCGGCAGTCGGCACAGAAGCGCCGTCTCTTTTAGATTCAACAAACTGGACATTATTGGCAACAATCTCAAATGCGGTACGGTTATTGCCGTTCTTGTCGGCATAACGACGGGTTTGAATTGAGCCCTCGATGCCAATCATACTGCCCTTTTTGAAATATTTAGTAATAAATTCAGCAGTTTGGCGCCACGCAACAATGTTGATAAAATCAGCCTGTGATTCCTCACCCGCACGGTAACGACGACTAACCGCAATGGAGAAAGATGTAACGGAAATTCCGTTAGGAGTGGTTTTAAGTTCCGGGTCGGCAGTAAGGCGACCTGTTAAAACTACAAGATTGAACATAGTTCTATGCCTCCATTATTTTTTGATGGTCATTACACGAAGAACGCCATCGGTAATTCCTGCGATACGCTCAAGCTCAGCAGGGAAATTCGGCTCGGCAGTAAATGTATAGAATACATAATAGCCTTCTGCTTCGTCGTTGATAAGATAAGCAAGACGACGCTTGCCCCAATCGTCAACGCCATCAACAGTGCCGTTTTTAGCAATCAACTCATTAAACTTTTCTTTTAATGCGGTAGCGTTTTCTTCGCCGTCCTTTACAGAAAAGATAAGAGTGCTTTCATACTTAGCTGTCATTTCGTTGCACCTCCTTTTGGACAAATGGTTTCCCTAAATTCAGGAAAACAAGGAGCTAAATTTATACAAAAATTAAATTAGCAACTGATATTATAACAAGATTACGCCGTTAAGTCAACAATTTTTTATTGATTTTGAGAACCGATTATATTATAATACATACATCCGAAGAAAAGGGGAAAGTGTATGTTACTTGCAATAGACATTGGAAATTCAAATTTAACGCTTGGTGTTTTCGAGGGCGATACTATGTCATTTACCGCTCGACTTGCCACCGACAACCGTATTACAAGCGACCAATACGCTTCGCAAATTCATAATATTTTATCTTTGCACGGAAGAAGCATTCACGATATTGAGGACTGTATTATAGCTTCGGTTGTACCTACTGTTGAATCGGCTATCTGCAAGGCATTATCGAATATTTGTGAGGTTGTTCCCCTTCGTGTAGGCCCCGGTGTGAAAACCGGTCTTAATATTAAAATTGATAATCCTTCTCAGCTTGGTGCCGATATGGTAGCCGGTGCTGTCGGTGCTATTGCGGAGTACACCCTGCCTTGTATTGTTATTGATATGGGGACGGCTACTACCATAAGTGTTATAGATGCCGACGGTTCATTTATCGGTTGCTCGATAGGTGCCGGCTTAAAGCTTACCCTTAATGCTCTTAGCGAACATACCGCACAGCTTCCTTCTATTGACATTACCGCTCCGACATCTGCTATCGGTAAAAATACTGTTGACAGTATGAAATCGGGACTTGTTTTGGGCACCGCATCTATGATTGACGGTCTTATTTACAAGATGAAGGAAGAATTAAACGAAGATGCTTCGGTTGTCGCAACGGGCGGTCTTTCAAAGCAAATCATTAAGTATTGCGACAACGAAATTATCTACAACGAGAATTTGTTGCTTGACGGTCTTAAAATAATTTACGAAAAGAATAAATAAATTTCCCGCTTTTGCGGTAAAATAATTTTAATGAACTGTATCCTTTTAGGAATAGTATCGGAGGAATTTAGAATGAAAACAAAATCATCAAAGGTTGCCGTTTTGGCAATTTTTACGGCTGTAACCGTTGTTTTGCAAATCATCAGTTATTTCGTAAAAATAGGAACATTTAATCTTTCGTTAGTGCTTATACCGATAGTGCTGATCGGCGTTATGTACGGCCCTAAATACAGCGGATATTTGGGACTTGTGTTCGGTATAATCACTTATCTTGCCGCTATGGTAGGTGTTGATTTGGGCGGAAATGTTTTATTTAATGTTTCTCCCCTTATTTTACTTGCTTTATGCCTTACAAAAGGTTTTCTATGCGGTTTTGTTTCGGGTTTGCTTTCTAATAAAATCGCAAGAAAAAATATCACGCTCGGCACCGTTGTGGGTGCACTTACCGCTCCTATTGTCAATACGGGTGTGTTTTTGATTTTTGCTTTTTTAGGCTTTAATGACGTAATGTATCAATGGGCTAACGGAACAAATATACTCGTTTATGTAATAATCGGGCTTGTGGGAATAAACTTTGTTATCGAACTTTTGATAAATATTATTTTTTCTCCTTCGATTATGAGGGTTATAAAAGCTACAAAGAGATATACAAATTCATAACAATATATAAAAAAGGCGGAAAATTTCCGTCTTTTTTTCGGTTTTTACCTAAATTTTCATCAATATTAAAAAAATGCTTTATTTTTTACCGATAATTTGGTATAATAACTTGAATATTCGAATAATATATTATTTTTTCGAATTATTTTTTATTTCGTATATTATTTTTAGGAGGTTGATTCGTAATGAGTCACAAGTATGTTTACCTTTTCAGCGAAGGCGATGCTTCTATGCGTGAGCTTTTAGGCGGTAAGGGTGCTAACCTTGCAGAAATGACCAAAATCGGTCTTCCTGTTCCACAGGGTTTCACTATTTCTACCGAAGCTTGCACACAGTACTATGAAGACGGCCGTCAGATCAACGCTGATATCCAAGCAGAAATTATGGAGAACATCGAAAAGATGGAAGCTATTACCGGCAAAAAGTTCGGCGATAAGAAAAATCCTCTTTTAGTTTCTGTTCGTTCCGGTGCTCGTGCATCAATGCCGGGTATGATGGATACCATCTTAAACCTCGGTCTTAATGAAGATGTTGTTAATGTAATTGCAGAACAATCAAACAACCCCCGTTGGGCTTGGGACTGCTATCGTCGTTTCATCCAAATGTTCTCTGACGTCGTAATGGAAGTCGGTAAGAAGTATTTTGAAAAGCTTATTGACGAAATGAAGGCAAAGAAGGGCGTTGAATTCGATGTTGAGCTTACCGCCGATGACCTTAAAGAACTTGCTAATCAGTTTAAGTCTGAATATAAGAAGCAATTAGGTACTGACTTCCCCAATGATCCTAAGGAACAGTTATTTGCTGCTATCAAGGCTGTTTTCCGTTCTTGGGACAACCCCCGTGCAAACATTTACCGTATGGACCACGACATCCCTTATTCTTGGGGTACTGCTGTTAATGTTCAATCAATGGCATTCGGTAATATGGGCGAAGATTGCGGTACCGGTGTTGCATTTACCCGTAACCCTGCTACCGGTGAAAAAGGTCTTATGGGCGAATTCTTAACAAATGCACAAGGCGAAGATGTTGTTGCCGGCGTTCGTACTCCTATGCCGATTGCTGAAATGGCTGACAAATTCCCCGAGGCTTTTGCTAAGTTTAACGAAGTTTGCTCTATCCTTGAAAATCACTACCGTGATATGCAGGATATGGAATTTACTGTTGAACACGGTAACCTCTATATGCTTCAAACCCGTAACGGTAAGCGTACCGCTGCCGCTGCTATTAAGATAGCTTGCGACCTTATTGACGAAGGTATGATTTCCGAAGAAGAAGCTCTTATGCAAATTGATGCAAAGAGTCTCGATATGCTTCTCCACCCGACCTTTGATGTAAAGGCTCTTAAAGATGCCGATAAGAATAATGTTGTAGGTAAGGGTATTGCCGCTTCTCCCGGTGCTGCTGCCGGTAAGATTGTATTTACCGCAGAGGATGCTGCCGAGAAGGGTAAAGCAGGCGAAAAGGTTATCCTCGTTCGTCTTGAAACCTCTCCGGAAGATATCGAGGGTATGAAATATGCTCAGGGTATCTTAACCGTTCGTGGCGGACAAACCTCTCACGCTGCCGTTGTTGCTCGTGGTATGGGTACCTGCTGCGTTTCCGGTTGCGGCGAAATTAAGATGGATGAAGAAAACAAGCAATTCACTCTTGCAGGTAAGACATTTAAGGAAGGCGACGGCCTTTCACTTGACGGTTCTACCGGTAATATCTATGATATGATTATCCCAACCGTTCCTGCTGATCCTAACAGCGGTTACTTCGGCAGAATTATGAAGCTTGCCGATAAGTATAAGAAGCTCGCTGTTCGTACAAATGCTGATACTCCTGCTGATGCTCAGCGTGCTGCTGAACTCGGCGCACAAGGTATCGGTCTTTGCCGTACCGAGCATATGTTCTTCGGCGAAGGCAGAATTGATGCTTTCCGTGAAATGATTTGTGCTGAAACCGTTGAAGAGCGTGAAAAGGCTCTTGATAAGATCGAACCAATGCAACAAGCTGACTTTGAAGGCTTGTTCGAAGCATTAGGCGGTTACCCTGTAACTATCCGTTTCTTAGATCCTCCGCTTCACGAATTTGTTCCAACCGAAGAAGCTGATATCGAAATTCTTGCCAAGGCACAGGGTAAGACTGTTGCTCAAATTAAGCAGCTTTGCTCTGACCTCCACGAATTCAACCCAATGATGGGACACCGTGGTTGCCGTCTTGCAGTTACCTATCCTGAAATTGCAAAGATGCAAACTAAGGCTGTTATTAAGGCTGCTCTTGCTATATCAAAGAAACACGCTGACTGGAATATCGTTCCTGAAATTATGATTCCGTTGGCTTGCGAAGTTAAAGAGCTTAAATTCGTTAAGGATGTAGTTGTTGCTACTGCTGACGAAGTAATTAAGGCTGCCGGTTCTGACCTTAAATATGAGGTTGGTACTATGATTGAAATTCCTCGTGCCGCTCTTACCGCAAGTGCTATTGCTACTGAGGCTGAATTCTTCTGCTTCGGTACTAACGACTTGACCCAGATGACATTCGGTTTCAGCCGTGATGATGCCGGTAAGTTCTTGCCAAGCTACTATTCTAATAAGATTTTCGAGTCCGATCCGTTCGCTCGTCTTGACACAACCGGTGTTGGACAACTTATGGATTTAGCTGTTAAGAACGGTAAGGCTACCCGTCCTGAACTTCACTGCGGTATCTGCGGTGAGCACGGTGGCGACCCGTCTTCTATCGAGTTCTGCCATCAGATCGGTCTTGACTATGTATCTTGCTCACCTTTCCGTGTTCCGATTGCACGCCTTGCAGCAGCTCAGGC
>DCHX01000028.1 GCA_002315685.1 Ruminococcaceae bacterium UBA1741 | reverse complement strand
AACACATCTATTGTAAACCTACATTTTACAAATATATTATTAACAATTTAAGAGTTGTATTTTTCGTAAATTATGATATAATTATATGGTATTTGTAAACATAAACTTGTGAGGCGTTGTCATAATGGACAATTCAAATAAACAAAGAAAGGCTATTGATATTATTAAAAAATATTTAGTAATAGCAATTTCTTTTTCAGAAAAACTCTTTATGAAAATAATCCCTGAATATCTTAAAAACACCTTTAAGTTTCATACAACAAAGGCTTCTAAATATACCGGAATTATATTTGCATTTGTTTTAATGATTGCGGTAGTAGCTCTCAACAATTCCTTTGTTAAACAAGAATATGCGATTAAGTGGTTTTTGCTTGCTATCGCAATGCTCTTGCCTATTCTTATCGGTTTGCTTATTGCATTTAAGATTGAAATTAAAGACACAATTACAAAAAAAGCACTGTATATAGCCGCATTTTTTCTTTTGCCTATTTTAACTATTACTATGTCTGAATGTCTTAACAGTATTTGGATATACGATATGACATATTTAGGTTTTTTCGGCAACTATACTATTGTTCTTTTACTGTATTTATTTGTTTTTTCGTTATCGGGAAGTCTTCGTATTGCGATACTTTGTGTTAATCCGCCTGTTTTCGGTTTAGCACTTGCACACGCTTATTTAGTTGCTTTCAGAGGTACCCCGTTTATACCGATGGATGTTTTAGGTATTACTACCGCAATGAATGTCGGCAGCACTTACGATTATACACCGAGTGATATTATTGTTTTAGGCTCCTTGATTTTTATTATAATTATCGTAATAGGTTTCAAAATCAAGACACCGGATTATAATAGAATAACTAAATCAATTACAAGAATATTCTCTTTCGTCTTTTTCACAATAATTGTATGCTTATTTTATTTGACTTCAATTTTTGCCGATGCGGGAATTAAGCCGGACTTTTGGAATCAGTCAAGAGGATATAGAAATTACGGTTTTGTATATAATTTTATTTGTAACACAAAATATTTATATATGTCCGAGCCTACCGGATATAACCCGAACGAAGTATCAGATTATGTTTCAAAGAAGGTTACCGAAAACACAGCTGATACAAACAATGCGAAAACGCCGAATATTATTTGTATAATGAACGAGTCGCTTTCCGACCTCAGTGTTTTAGGCAATTTTACTACTAATGAAGATTATATGCCATTCATTAGAAATCTAACCGAAAATACCGTAAAAGGTAATTTATATGTGCCGGTTATAGGTGCGGGAACTTCAAATACCGAATTTGAATTTTTGACAGGACACTCTACCGCTTTTCTTCCCTCCGGCAGTAACGCATTTATGTTATATATAAAAAATCCGCTCGCCACTCTTGTTTCGACATTAGAGTCGCAGGGTTATTCTTCTCTTGCGTTCCACCCTTATTATGCAAGCGGTTGGAATAGAGTTAATGTTTATAAAAATATGGGATTTAATTCATTCAAAAGTCTTGAAAACCTTATTGATATTTCAATTATGAATGAATATACCCAAAACAATGCAAATCCCGACTATTTGCAACAGCTTATAAATGAGCGTTATCCTAACCGCAGTAATATGCTTATTCGTCAATATATTAGCGATCAATACGATTACAGTGTCTTAATCGAGGATTATGAAAACCGTGATAAATCACAGCCGTATTTTGTATTTAATGTTACTATGCAAAATCACGGCGGTTATACAACATCCGCTTCAAACTTTTTAGCTGATATTCAAATCACAAGCACGGAAAATCAATACAACAAGGCAACAAATTATTTGTCATTAGTTAAGAAGAGCGACAATGCTTTTAAGGAGCTTGTAGAATATTTTTCAAATGTAAAAGAGCCTACCGTTATTTGTATGTTCGGCGACCATCAGCCATCTATTGAAACAAAATTTATATCGGAGGTTATGGGAGTCGGCGATTTGTCCAATCTTACTATTGAGCAAGAGCAAGCGCGTCATATAACACCCTTTATAATTTGGGCAAACTATGATATAAAGGAAAAAACAGTTGAAAAATTAAGTGTCAACTATCTGTCGAGTTATGTATTAGATATTGCGGGTGTCAAGCTTACAAAATACAATAAATATCTCTTAAAGCTTTCCGAAACTCTGCCTGTTATAGACACGGTAGGATATATTGACAACCAAAACAATTATTATAAGTGGTCAAGCTCTTCGACATATAATAAAATATTAAAAGAATATGAGCAAATTCAGTATAATAATATTTTTGATTACGAAAATAATGATACTGATACATTCTTTATAAATAACTATTCGGTAGAGGAAATTGCGAAATCCATAGAGGAAACCGAAAATGAAGATGAGGACAGCGGTAATGATTAACTCTACCTTATGTCATATAGAAAAAGACGGCAAGTATCTAATGCTTCACCGCATTAAAAAGGAAAACGACCTAAATAAAGATAAATGGGTTGGTATAGGCGGAAAATTCGAGGATAAAGAAAGCCCGGAAGAATGTAATATTCGTGAGGTTTTTGAGGAAACCGGTCTTACTTTGCTAAACTATGAATACCGTGGTATTGTAACCTTTGTTTCTGATAAATGGCCTACCGAGTATATGCATATTTTTACTTCTTCACAATTTTCGGGCAAAATAAAAGAATGTGATGAAGGAAAACTCGAATGGGTTAATATAAGTGATATATTTTCTCTTCCTATTTGGGAGGGCGACAAAATTTTCTTGAAGCTCATTCAAAATAAAAATGAGCCATTCTTTTCGCTTAAACTTGAATATTCAGGCGATAAACTTAATAATGCAATACTTAACGGTAAAAAAATTAAATGAGGTGTTTTATATGAATATTTGTGTTTACGGTTCTTCTTCCAACACTATTAGCGATTTTTATATTGATGCTAATGTTAAATTGGGAAAATTACTTGCAAAACAAGGGCATACGGTAGTTTACGGCGGTGGTGCCTGCGGAATGATGGGTGCAGTTGCCCGTGGCGCTCGAAGTGAAAACGGCGATGTTATAGGCGTATCCCCTTCTTTTTTTAAGGTTGACGGCTCTTTGTTTGACGATTGCACTGAGTTTATCTATACCGAAACAATGAGAGAAAGAAAGCAAATCCTTGAAGAAAAATCCGAAGGCTTTATTACATCACCGGGAGGTATGGGTACCTTTGATGAATTCTTTGAAATTTTCACTTTGCGACAGCTCGATAAGCATAATAAGCCGATTGCAATATACAATGTAAACGGATATTTTGACGATATAATAAATATGATGGAACGCTGTATCAACGAAAACTTTATGAAACCGAAAAACAGGGACTTATATTTTGTTTCCGATGACCCGCAGGAAATTATAGATTATTTAGTTAATTTTGTCCCTACCGAATTTGATTTAACCGAACTAAAAGATGTGAAATAAACAGACAAAAACGAGCCTATCCGATGGATAGGCTCGTTTAATAATGTAAAGACTTAGCTTAATACATTCCGCCTTGTGCAGCGGCAGCAGCGGCTGCTGCGGTTGCGGCATCTTTATCTTCCTTAGATTCGGCAACCAAACTTTCGGTTGTCAAAACCATAGATGCAACACTTGCGGCATTTTGGAGAGCAGAACGGGTAACCTTAGTAGGATCAACAATTCCTGCCTCAATCATATCGGTATATTCTTCCGAATATGCGTCAAATCCGTAATTTACTTTGTTGCTTGCAATTATTTTATCAATAATTACCGAACCTTCAATACCGGCATTATAAGCGATTTGACGTAACGGTGCTTCAAGTGATTTAAGAACAATATTTACACCGGTTTTTTCATCGCCGGTAGTTTGTTCTAAAATCTTTGAAACATTGGGAATAGCATTTATCAAAGCCACACCGCCACCTGCTACAATACCTTCCTCAACGGCGGCCTTTGTAGCTGAAAGAGCATCTTCGATACGAAGCTTTTTATCCTTCATTTCAATTTCAGTTGCGGCACCAACCTTAATAACGGCAACGCCTCCTGAAAGTTTTGCAAGTCTTTCTTGTAATTTTTCACGGTCAAAATCAGAGGTTGTAGTAGAAATTTGATTTTTAATTTGGGCAATTCGGTCTTTTATTAAGCCCTTATCCCCTGCACCGTCAACAATAATAGTATTTTCTTTTGTTACCTTAACCTGACGAGCTTGACCTAATTGTGTTAACTGTGTATCTTTAAGTTCAAGTCCCAACTCTTCGGAGATAACCTCACCGCCGGTAAGAATAGCAATATCTTGAAGCATTTCCTTGCGCCTATCGCCGAAACCGGGAGCCTTAACCGCAACGCAGGTAAATGTTCCTCTGAGTTTATTTACGATAAGAGTAGAAAGAGCTTCGCCCTCGATATCTTCGGCAACAATAACAAGCTTTTTACCGGCTTGAACAATTTGTTCGAGTAAAGGCAAAATTTCCTGAATATTAGAAATCTTTTTATCGGTAATAAGAATTAAAGCATCGTCAATAATAGCTTCCATCTTATCGGAATCGGTAACCATATAAGGAGTAATATAACCCCTATCGAATTGCATTCCTTCAACTACCTCCGAATAAGTATCGGCGGTCTTTGATTCTTCAACGGTAATTACACCGTCAGCAGAAACCTTTTCCATAGCTTCGGCAATAAGCTTACCTATTACCTCATCTCCCGAGGAAACAGTTGCAACACGGGCAATGTCCTTTGAACCCGTAACTTTATTAGAATTTTCGATTATTGTAGCAACAGCGGTATCAACAGCAGTTTTTATGCCTTTTTTAACAATCATCGGATTTGCACCGGCAGCTACATTCTTCATACCCTCTCTAATAAGAGCCTGAGCCAAAACGGTTGCGGTAGTAGTACCGTCTCCTGCTGCGTCATTAGTCTTAACCGAAACTTCTTTTACAAGCTGTGCGCCCATATTTTCAAAAGGATCGGCAAGTTCAATTTCTTTTGCGATAGTTACACCGTCATTTGTAATGAGCGGTGATCCGTATCTTTTATCCAAAACAACATTTCTTCCCTTAGGACCTAATGTTACTTTAACGGCATCGGCAAGTTTGTCAACACCGGATTGCAATGCCTTACGGGCATCTTCACCAAACAAAATATTCTTAGCCATAAAATTATCTCCTAAAATTATTCAACTATTGCGAGAATATCCGCAATGTGTAGAATTGTATATTCGGTATCGTCAATTTTTATTTCGGTACCCGAATATTTAGCGGCAACAACCTTGTCGCCCGGTTTAACGGTCATTTTAACTTCATTACCGTCAACAATGCCACCCGGACCTACTGCCACAACTTCGGCAATTTGCGGTTTTTCTTTTGAAGCGGATGTAAGAACAATACCGCTTTTTGTTGTTTCTTCTACTTTGCAAGACTTAATTACAACATTATCTGCAAGTGGTTTCAGCAACATAAAAACATCTCCTTAAAATCAATAAATTTACTTTATTGAAAAAATTTAACAATACTATTATATACCTTTTTTCACGAAAGTCAAGTAAAGTCAAACTTTTATTAACGAATTTAATTTAATTCCCTTAGGAATAACAAAATTTATAGCATTTTTAATTATTTTGAATTCCATAGACTTTGTTACGACAATTTCTCCGTCCAAATTAACCGGTATCGGAATATCGGAAGAAAAGCTCATTTTTTTACATCGGGAAACAGTGCAAAAATCCAAGTTTGCATGCTGACCTTTTTCGTATTTTTTCAAAAAAGCAGGAACTTTAAGTTTGTTTATTGTATTAACCAAAGTAAAATCCAATATACCGTCATTAGGTACGGCTTTCGGTGCCGCCATAAAACCTCCGCCGTATATAGGACCGTTAGCAATAACGGCAAATAAACAGTTCTTAATTTCAGGCAGTTTATCGTCTATTGACAGTTTAATTTTAACTCCGGCTTTACAGAAAAACAGTTTAACAATCGCAAGTTTATATGCAAGACTTCCCGAAACGAACGGAATATTCTTAAAAAGCTTCATATCCCGTGCTACCATTGCATCCATACCGACGGAACAGCCATTTAGGCAATACCTGTCTCCGGCTTTGATAATATCCATTACAACGGGGTTTCCTTCGACTAATGCCTCAATATCAAAGAACGATTCCTTTGAGCCGAAAAACTTTAAGAAGTCATTTGCAGAGCCGCAAGGAACAACTCCGTATGTAACATTATCAAATCCGATTGCTCCGTTTAGTATTTCGTAAAATGTACCCTCGCCGCCACAGGCATAAAAACAAACCCTTTCGCCTATTTGGGCAATCTCCTTTGCCTTTGCTTCGGCATCTCCGATGCACTTTGTAATGTATATTTCATAGTTTAATTTTTTATTCATAAAGTAATTTTTAATTGCGCAGACTATACTTTTTTGAACATTACCTTTACCGGCAGTTGGATTTATAAAAAAAATATGTTTCATTATTACTCCTAATTGTTTTTGAAATACATAAATAATTGGCATTTAATCATACCATTATAAAGTTTTCTTCTTTTATCCGCAATTCTTCCGTAATGCTTTTCAAACTCATCATGTGGGCTGATAATAAAGTATTTTTTGCCGTTTTCTTTTACAAATCTTTCTCCCATAGTTTTATAAAGTCCTTCGGCTTGTCTTACATCTAACAAACGCTCGCCGTAAGGCGGATTTGTTATTACAAGGCATCTGTCGTCAGGCACAGAGAAGTTTTTTATATCTCCTACTGATGCCTTAACATATTTTTCGACACCTGCCTTTTTGGCATTTTCAAGGGTTAAATCTATACAATTTGCGTCAATATCATATCCCGTAGCACAAAAATCAATATTATGTAAAATACGGTCTTGGGCACGCATTCTTTCTTCTTGCCAAACTTTTTGCGGAACAACATTAAACCGTTCGGCAGCAAAAAATCTTCTTAATCCGGGAGCAATTTTTGCGGCCATCATAGCAGACTCAATTAAAATAGTACCGCTACCGCAAAAAGGGTCATAAAGCTTTGTATCGGGATATATTCTTGCCAAGTCGCACATAGCGGCGGCAAGAGTTTCTTTCAGCGGTGCTTCATTTGATTTTCTTCTGTAACCGCGCTTGTGCAGACCGTCGCCCGAAGTATCAATCATCATTGTAACATTATTCTTAATAATCGTAAACTTCACTTTAAGCTCGGGACCTGTTTCAGAAAACCATTTTATTCCGTATTTTTGTGAAAGTCTATCAACAATAGCTTTTTTAATAATCGACTGACAGTCGGGTAAGCTATGCAACTGCGAATCAATAGTAGAGCCACTAACGGGAAAAGAATCATCTTTGGATATATAATCTTCCCAAGAAATTGACTTTACATTATCAAAAAGTTCGGTAAAGGTGTTAGCATAAAACTGTCCCATATTTATTAAAATTCTTTCGGCAAAGCGAGAATTTATATTAGCACGAGCCAATGTATTAAAATCGCCATCAAACAAAATCCGACCGTTTTCGGCAGTAACATTTGAAATATCCAAACGCCTTAATTCATCAGCGGCAATGCTTTCAAGTCCGAAGATGCAAGGAGCAATAAATTTTATGTTTTCCTTCATTTAATCACCATATATAAAAATAAGGCGGTTTTCACTCTTTGTGATCCGCCAAAATATTATCTTGAATTAGCACCGCGCTTTGAGCGTTTTGTTTCGGGATTTTTGCGTTTCAAATCCGAAAATTTCTCATCACTTGTTGCTTTGAATCTATTCAACATTTCTTCAAAAGAAGCAGGCTCGCTCTTCTTCGGAGCCCAAGTATATGAAGAAGAATCTTCCGATGAAGGAGTTGACGCACGCTCTCTTTTAGGACGCTGTGCAGGTTTTTTGTCAGCAGAAGCCTTTTTAATGCTAAAAGACAACTTACCGTCATCCGAAATATTGAGAACCTTAACCTTTACAACATCGTCTACCTTTACAAAGTCGTTAATATTTGTTACATAATCATTAGCAACCTCGGAAATATGAACCATTCCCGAAACATCACCGACATTAACAAAGGCGCCGTATTCCTTTACAGAAACTATTTTACCTTCAACGATTTCCCCAACTTTTAACTGCATATAAGTGCTGTTACCCCTTTTGAAAATTAATTACCTGAAATATCAATGTAAATTTCTTCGTTCGAATAGACATAACCCAAGCGTTGACGAGCAGCTTTTTCAACAATTTCCTGTTCAGAACCGGTGCTTAATAAAACTTTCAATTCTTCAACATCAGCGGTTTTAACATTAAGTTGTGTATTTAACTCGGATAATTCTTTCTTTTTTTCGTTTAAGTTTCTCCATAAACCTATAAGAGTTGTAATCATATAAGCGGATAAACAAATAACCAAAAGACGAACAATTATACTACGCTTGCGTTTCGGCTTACTCAATTAGAAATTCACATCCTTTTTATCTTCTTTCAATACGAATAGTATATAACAAATCCTTACTGAATTTCAAGAGTTTTTTACAACTTTTTATAGAAAAAACCAAAGTTTTTTCACAAAAACCGTTTATTAGTTTTTTTATTCTATTCGTTTTAGTAATAATTCGCGAAAAAAAGCGGTAAAGAAAACTAAAAACACCGCTGTACAGAAACACACAAAAGAACACAAAACCTAATAATTCGCCGAAAATTATATAACCTCTTATTTGTCCGTTAGTTAAAATTAAAAATAAAATAAATTCTAAAAAACCGATTAAAATCCAAAATAAAACATCGCAGATAAATTCAATATATTTTTTCTTTGAGAGCTTTGTAATCAGCCTGAAAAAAATATATATAATCGCAAAAAATATACCGATAAATATTGCAATAAAAAAATCAGTAATTTGACTTATTGACCTTAATTCCCACATACTATCTTAAAATCTTCGAAAAAAAGCCGCCGTTGCTTTTTTCGGTTGAAACATATATAATTCCGTGAATATTGCCGTTAGCTTTGAATTCTCCTATTTCATTATTGAAATTCGCAATATGCAATTCTTGACCTTTTATTGTGATTTTGCCGTAATTACTTTCAAGAATTAATGTTTCATCATCATAGGAAATCACACTGCTTATTCCCGTAATATCAATACTGTTTCTTTGACTTAAAATAATAGTATGGTCGTTAAAAATTGCGTTATCCAAAAAACAACACCTCTCACAAAATTATATTTGCAAGAGGTGAATATTATTCGATTACTTTGTAGAGTAATGCCGAATCGTCTTTTTTAACCGTTTCAATAACCTTAATCACTTCAATTTTTATCGGTTTAGATGCAAAAGATATTTCAATAATATCTCCTACCTTTACATCATAGGATGCTCTTGACTGTTTACCGTTGACCGATACTCTACCTGCATCGCAGGCATCGTTAGCAACAGTTCTGCGTTTAATTAGTCTTGAAACTTTAAGATATTTATCTAATCTCATAATTTCTCCTAAAAAATCAAGCCGTCCGAAATCGGACGGCTGATTACTGAAAAACTCAAATTATTTGATAGCGTCTTTGAAAGCTTTACCAGCCTTGAATACCGGATTCTTAGAAGCAGCAATCTTAATCGGAGCCTTTGTAAGAGGATTGATACCGTTTCTTGCAGCACGAGCGCGTACTTCAAAAGTACCAAAGCCAACGAGAGCTACCTTATCGCCCTTTTTAAGAGAATCGACAATAGCATCGAATACTGCGGCAACAGCTTTATCAGCGTCTTTCTTAGAAATTCCTGCTTTTTCAGCAACATTTGCAACTAATTCTGTTTTGTTCATAATAGAACCTCCTAAATTTTTTAAGTAAGGTATAAATACCATATATACTTTTACCACATTTTTCAATAAAAATCAATATATTTTTTTATGTTTTAAGTTAATTTTTAGTAATTTTGCGAATTATTTTCAATTTTTGGCAAATTTCAAGCAATTTTTCGCCCATAGGTAGTGATAAAACATCCTCAGGCTCAATAACTTTGAGTAACGCAATCATTAAAATATACACGATTCCGGCAAAAAGAATTGAAACAGCTGTTGCCAAAGACAAGCCGATTATTGAG
The DNA here is from genome assembly GCA_002315685.1 of Ruminococcaceae bacterium UBA1741. Lineage (GTDB taxonomy): Bacteria > Bacillota > Clostridia > Oscillospirales > Acutalibacteraceae > UBA737. The sequence continues at coordinate 9,948 of DCHX01000028.1, read as the reverse complement.
TTTGAAAGAGTAAAAACAATATATGCCGAAAGACCGCATGTGGCACCCGCAATAAATGGTTTTATTAAAATTGAAAAATAATCGGGTTTAACTTTTGAATATCTTATTAAGGCAATAAAATCAGCAATACAAATATAAGCATAGCAAACAGTAGTACCAATAGGAACACCCAAAATATTTATTGACGGAATACCGACTAAAATATAGTTAATAATAATTTTAAGTATTGCGCCAACTGCAATATTTTTAAGAGGTGTTTTCTCTTTGCCGATTGCTTGAAGCATATTTATTATAGGTGCATTTATTCCCGCAAAAATTGCACAAATACCGAGCACCCTTAAATTAGGTGCCGCAATAGCAATAGCGGCAGTATTACTGTATAAAAGCGACAAAATGCCGAACGACAATGCAAAAATTCCGGCACCGCAAGGCATTGCAATAACAGCAACAGTCCTAATCATAGTTTGAATGTTAGATTTAATTGCATCCTTATCCCCTACTACCCAAGCACTCGCTAAAACCGGTATAGCACTGACACCGAGCGTTGAAGTTAAAACAGGAATAAGATTATATATCGAAAACGCGAAGCCTCTATGACAGCCGTACAGAGAGTTTGGCAAATCGGCAATAGCATCAAATGTGCTATCCTCGGCGGTTTCATATTTTATTAAATTCGAAAAAGTCTTAATAAAATATTCAGGTGATTTATTTATTGCAGTAGATAATTGCTTTTGAACCATAACAACATCAATAAGACTTGTAACATTATTTACAAGCGAACCTAAAACAATAGGAATAGCAACAATTATTACAGCACTTATTTGTTTTTTGAATCTTAATGGCTCGGGAGATAATTCAAAATCAATTTTTGATATATCCTTAAAGCGGTTGCGCTTAAACCTTACAAAAAGATAAAAGGTACTAAACGCCTCACCTATTGAAATACCAATTAAAGCACCGGCAGCGGCATAAGAGTAGTTTTTAGTGGTAGATAACACCAAAGCCGCAATAGTATAACCGAAAACAAGTTTTCCAAGCGCTTCAAGTATTTCGCTGACACCCGTAGGTGTCATATTCCCAAGACCTTCAAAATAGCCTCTGTAAGCCGACATAATACAACAAAACAATAAAGACGGCGAAATCGCAAGTATTCCGGTTAAAGCGCCTTTATTAAAGACATTAAAACCGAAAGTATGTCCGAAAAGGCTTAAATTAAGATTACCTGTCAAAACAAAGGCTAAAAAAATCATTAAGACGAAACCCGTACCGCCGGTAATAATAAATATTGTTTGTGCGGCACGAAGGGTTTTAATAACATCCTTATATTTCTTTTGGGCAGAGTGTTCGGCAATTATTCTCGAAATTGCAATAGGCAAACCCGCCATTGCAATAGAATACATAGGCACATACAAATCATAGGCAGTAGAATAAAATCCCATACCGCGTGAGCCTAAAAGGTTTGTAAGCGGAATTCTGTAAATAGCGCCGATAATTTTTGCCAAAACGGTTGCAATAATCAAAATAAGTGAGCCATGTAAAAATGTTTGTTTTTTGTTAGAAGCAGATGACATACAAGACCCCTATTTCGAAATATAATCTAATAATCTATAAAAATTATCAAATAAAACATCGCCGCTGTTAACATTCATATCAATATAAGCTTCAACATTTTCGTCAGCACCGTCAGATACTCTGCGAATGCAATATAGCGGTATATGTGCCATATCACAAACCGAAGCAATAGCGGCGGTTTCCATATCGCAGGTTTTTGCATCAAAGTTTGAAACAAGAAAGTCAACATCTTCCTTTTTTGAAATAAACTTATCTCCGCAAGCGGCAACACCTACAACGGCATCGGGTATAACCGATAGTATATCATCAATAATTTCCTTATCAATATAATACATAAACTCCTGCATAGGCTTTGCACAAGGCTCATAACCGAGAGCGGTTAAATCAAAATCGTGCTCAAAAAAGGCGCACGGAATACCGAATTTACCTATTAGTGAGTCGCCGAGTCCGCCGGAAAGACCGTAATTCATAATACAGTCGCAACCCTCTGAAATAAGTCTTGCGGTAAGAGCGGCGGCATTTACCTTACCTAATCCCGAAAAAACGGCAATACACTCAACCGAGTTCATTTGAAAGGTTAAAGCAGTTCTTGAAAATATTTTTGATTCAACGGCACCTCTGGCAATAAAATGCTCATACAACGGCTTATATTCCATATCGTCAGCAACAACGATACCGATTTTTTTGAATTTACTCATTATTGCTATCCTTGCTGTCGAATACTAATTTAGCACCGCAAAAACTGCAAAAAGCGGAATTTTCGTCAATAGATGCACCGCAGGATGGGCAAACTTTTTTAAGCTTTGCAAAATTTATTTCGTTGTTTAATTCATCAATATTTTCCGATATTTCTTTTATTTCGTTGAATAGAGCTTTTAACTCATCATCATCAACAATTTCAACACAAGAAAGTGAGTCGAAATATTTTTTTCCGAGTTTAGCGTAAAGCTTTTCTCTTTTTGATTTAAGAGTTGAAACATTAAATTTTAATTTTTCAATATTTACAACCTCGCCGGTTTTTTTGTAAGCCACTTCAAAAGCGCTTTTAGCCTTATCAAAAGCATTATCAAAAAAAGTTTTATCCATAATATTACCTCCAAAGTATTTTTAAGTATTATACCATAAACAAAAATGATTTACAAGCAATTATAAAAGCTGTATATTTCGGATTTTCGTTCTATTTGTTCATCAAAACGGTTAATATATTCATACGGATATTTGAAATTGAATATACGCTTAATTTTTCCGTCGCTGTTTTTAAGTTTTGTAGCAGCAGAAGCACCGCAAGCCAATATGGTATGTGTTTCATCCATAATGAAAATATTGTAAAGTCCTTCAAAATCAGGCTTTGCATAACCGACATTTTCGAGATTACCGACAGTTTTACTTTGTCGGTACATATAGTAAGGATATATTTGGGCACAAGTTAGCTTGTTTCTTCCGGAATCGACCATCAATCCGGCGGTAACGCCTGCTGAAATTTCGGGAGAAAATCCGGTTACGGTAAGTGTTGATGCCCTTTTCATTGAAAGAGAATGAATCGTAACATTTTCAGGGGATAACAATATTATCTTATCAAGTGTATCTTCAAAAGACTGTACGGTATCTCCAGGCAAACCGGCGATTAAGTCTGTGTTTATATTTGAAAAGCCAAGCTCACGGGCAAGATAAAAGCTATCAAAAAACTGTCTTGCGGTATGTCGCCTTCCGATATTTTCTAAAACATTATCGTTTAGCGTTTGAGGATTTATTGAAATTCTCGTTACATTATGATTTTTAATTTCAATCAGCTTATCCTTTGTAATAGTATCGGGTCTTCCCGCCTCTATTGTAAATTCTCTGCAACCGTTAATATCAAATTTTTCAAGAACAAAATCAAGCAATAACTTTAATTGTTCGGCAGTTAAGGTTGTGGGTGTTCCGCCGCCGATATAAACGGTTTCAAGCTTTAATCCTAAATCTTTTACACAATTTGCAGTATAGTCAATTTCCTTTAATAATAGGTCTAAATAAACGGGAATTATATCATTTGCACTTTCAACCGAATGTGATACAAACGAACAATACGAACATCTTGACGGGCAAAAAGGGATTGAAATATAAAGGCTAAAAGAATTTGGCTTTGATAATGAAATTATTTTTTCTTCATTAAACGCCGTAGCTTTAAGTAATGAAATTTTGTTTTCAGATACCTTTAATGTCTTTTCAAAATATGTTATCGCATTATCAAGACCTAATTCATTAACCTTTGAAATAAACAAACGCGCAGGTCTTACACCGGTTAGTATTCCCCATTGAGGTCGATAATCGGTAATATTTACAAAACATTCAAAAAGGCAAGATGCCAAAGATAACTCACATACCTTTTCAAAATTATCGGCGGTCTTTTCAAAAACTTCTGCATATTCATTTGAATCGCCGATATGCAGCAAGGCCGAAATCTTACATCCGTAATCATCAAACTCGGTTTTTGTTACGGCATACCTATCGTTTTGAATAAGTTCGTTTACAACATCAATTCTTTCGAAAGGCAAAAATAGCCGTGATAACTTTTCAAGCTCGTAATTATAGTTGTTTCCGAAATTGCATATTATCATAGTGTACTCCGAAAAACCATAGGATTATTTTTCGATTCGTGGTCAATAGTAGTTTTCTCTCCGTGTCCCGGATAGACATTAACCGATTTATCAAGAGTAGTAATCAAAAAATATATTGATTGCATCATATCCGAATCGTTTCCGCCGAAAAAATCCGTTCTGCCGTAGCTTTCTAAAAATAATGTATCTCCGCTGAATAAATTATCTTCAATCAGGTAGCAAACAGACCCAGGCGTGTGTCCCGGAGTGTGTAACACCTTAATTTTCATATCTCCGACAGTTATAACTTGATTATCCTTCAAATTAAAGTCGGCAGAAAACGGTGAAAGCTTAATATGAAATCTTTCTGATAAATTTGACTTATTATCACTAAGCCAAGCTGAATCATACTCCCCGATAGCAATTTCAGTATCGGTTTCGGTTGCAATTCTTTTTGCGGCACCGATATGGTCAAAATGTGCATGTGTTAAAAGAATCATTCGAGTCTTGTCGGAATTATCATTCAAAAAATCAACTATTTCAGAAGAATAAAAACCGGGGTCGATAACAACGGCGGCATTTTTGCTTTTAATCAAATAACAATTTACTTGAATTATATGAAGCTTTAATCTTTGAATTTCTATCATTTTTTCTTCCAAGTTTCCGTATCTAAAATTATCGTAACAGGCCCGTCATTTACAAGACTCACTTTCATATCAGCCCCAAAAATACCTTTTTGAACACTCTTGATGCCAAAACAAGCAAGTCTTTCGCAAAACCTATCGTAATAGTTTGAAGCAATATCGGGAGATAATGCCGAAAAGAACGAAGGTCTGTTCCCTTTTTTTGTATCGGCGGCAAGAGTAAATTGAGAAATACAAAGCACTTCGCCGTCAACATCAAGGATTGACTTGTTCATCTTTTCTTCATCATCTTCGAAAATACGAAGATTAGCAACCTTTTTGGCTAATATTTCAATATCATCCTCGCTATCTCCGTCAACGGCACAAAACAGTATCATATAACCGTTGTTAGACCTACCTACAATACTGCCGTCGACCTCAACACTTGAAGATAAAACTCGTTGTATAACAGCCTTCATTGTCCTATCCTTTCTACCGAGAAAACGGCATTAACCTTTTCAAGTCGTGATTTTATACTCTTTAAGTGTTCCAAGCTCTCACAGTTAATAGATAAAACGATAGCACAGTTACCGCCTGCAAGTTGTCTTGCACTAACCGAAAGCAACGGCACCCGCATATTGTTAATAACGCTAACAACATCAACGAGCAAACCATTACGGTCAATTGCTGAAATTTGAAGAGTTGAAACAAAACTGTTATTCTTGCCGACATTCCAGTGTGCAGGTATCCATCTTTCGGGACATTCGCAGTTTGAAAAGTCTTTCGGAACATTATTACAGTCAAGCTTATGAACCGATACACCGTGGCCTCTTGTTATAAATCCGACAATTTCATCTCCGGGAAGCGGAGAACAGCAACGGGAAAGTTTAATTAAGCAATTATCAATACCGTCAACCACAACACCGTCGCTCGAAGTATGTTTAACATTTAAGTTAATTTCGGGCATTTCAACAGGCTTTGAAGCTTGAATTTTCTTATTATAACCGTCGCGAATTTGAGGAATGATTTTTGATAAGAGTATGCCTCCGTAGCCTATTGCGGCATAAAAGTCATCGGGACTTAAAAAATGATACTTTTTCGATTGCTCATTAAGAAAATCGTTATAATCATCATCATTTTCAAATGTAATACCTATTCGCTTAATTTCACGCTCAAAAGAATCTCTGCCCTCTTCTACATTTTCAGCACGCTTTTCTTTTTTGAACCAAGACCGTATTTTAGATTTTGCCTGATTAGTTACGGCAATATTCATCCAATCTCGGCTTGGACCGTGGTTTGACTGATTTGTAGTAATTATCTCAATTACTTCGCCGGTTTGGATTTCGTGATTTATCGGTACGATTTTACCGTCAACCTTTGCGCCTACCATTTTCACACCGACTGCCGAGTGAATGGCAAAAGCAAAGTCAACAATAGTAGAGCCTGACGGTAAATTTATCACATCGCCTTTCGGGGTTACGGCAAAAACATCCTCTTGGGACAAATCAACCTTTATTGTACGCAGAATTTCGGAAGCATCATCGGATTCATCCTGACTGTCAAGTATTTGTCTAATCCAAGCAAGCTGTTCTTCCATTTTGGAATTATTATCGGTAATCCCCTCTTTATATTTCCAATGTGCGGCAATACCGAGTTCGGCAGTTTTGTGCATCTCAAATGTTCGTATTTGGATTTCAAAAGCCAATCCGTCATGACTTATTACGGTAGTATGGAGCGACTGATACATATTAGGCTTCGGAGTCGCAATATAATCCTTAAACCTATTAGGAATAGGTTGAAACAAATCGTGCATCAAGCCCAAAACATTATAACAGTTAGTTACGGTATCGGTAATAATTCTAATGGCATACACATCATATATTTCATCAAAATCTTTACCTTGAAAATACATCTTACGATAGATACCGTGTACCGATTTTACCCTGCCTTGAAAAGACATTTTAACATTTGGCATTTCTTTGGTTAAATGATTTTCTATTTTAGATTTTATATCTTCGAGAATTTGCTCGCGCTGTTGCTTTCTTTTTTGTAAAAGAGTTTCAATTTCAGAATAAGCAATAGGGTCAAGATATTTTATTGCTAAATCTTCAAGTTCTTCTTTTACAGGACGGATACCGAGCCTATGGGCAATAGGTGCAAAAACTTCAAGTGTTTCAACCGACTTTTGTCTTTGCTTATAATCGGGCATTGCAAAAAGCGTCCGCATATTATGAAGTCTATCGGCGAGCTTAATGATAATTACCCTAATATCCTTGCCCATTGCAATAAGCATTTTTCTTAGGTTTTCCGCCTGTTGCTGTTCTTGGTTTGAGAAAGAAAGCCTACCGATTTTTGTAACGCCGTCAACAATTAAAGCAACCTCATCACCGAATTTTTTTGAAATTTCTTCTATTGTTGTATCGGTATCTTCCACTACATCGTGAAGTAACGAAGCGGCAATTGACTGCGAGTCCATTCCCATTTCTACAAGAATTTTTGCAACATTAAACGGATGAATATAATAATCTTCGTTAGTAAATCTCTTTTGACCAATATGCGCCTTAACACAAAAATCGTAAGCATTAGAAATTAACTCTGTATCATATTTTCTTTTTTGTGCATCCAACAAATCGAATAATATTTTTTTATCTCGAATTTCAGATTCAGTCAATTATCTCACCACCGTTATAAAATCAGTTTGTTATATGTATCTGAATTTGCAAGGTCTGTCTTTTTGAAATCAGTTGTAGAAAGAAGTCCGCCGATATCTTTTATCAAATTTAATTCTTTTAATATGATTATCGAAAGAATACTCGTTGCATAACCGTATTCGTTAATAAAAACATTTTTAACTCTATCGGTTAAAACCGGCGAAGTAGAAATAAATTTATATATTTTTCCGATTTCTTCTCGTGTAGGCGCTTTTAATTTATACTCTTTTAATCTATCGGATAGAAAATCCTCACAAGCAAATAGTTCTTCAAAGTATTTATCATCATCAACACCGCTTATTTTAATAGCTTTAATTATAATTGAAAGTGTTTCTTCGCCCTTATAAGAGTTAGTGTCAAGAGTTACGGCGATATCAACATTATCCCCGATATTAAACGGAAATTTTTCAAGTGTTACCCCAAATAGCAATGCTTGAAATGAGGTCTCCTCCTTTAAGAACGACAAACGCAAATGTTTACCTTGACCTATCGGTGTAATTTTAGAAATTTTAAGGTCAAATATTCCGAAAACAGGAAGCGGGTTTCCCTGACCGAAAGGTTCAAGAGCTTTTATTGCGTACACCATATCCGTTGACATGGCTAATGGATTGATACGAAAATCAATATTTAATGTAGGTATAGCAGGGTCTAATGTGATGGCGTAGTTATTTATGGCAATTCTGAAATCGTCAATTTTATCGGTAAACAAGCTAACACCGGCGGCAAGCTCGTGTCCGCCGAATTTCGTAAGAAAATCAGCACACGAATTCAAAGCCGTAAAAAGATTAAAACCTGCTATGCTTCTACCTGAGCCGTGCGAAACATTACCGTCAGAGCTGATAACAAAAGCCGGTTTGCCGTACTTTTCACAAATTCTTGCGGCAACAATACCGATAACGCCCTGATGAAATCCCTCTCCCGAAACAATGATTACACGGTCATTGTAGTATTTGTTATCCTCAATGGTTTTTATAACCCTTATAGCAATATCTTTCTCGGTCTTTTGTCTGTTTTGATTTTCATTCTCAATTTCATTAGCCAAAGCTATTGCCTCTATCATATTATTAGAGGTCAATAATTTGAAAGCGCGTTCGGCACTTCCCATTCTTCCTGCCGCATTTATTCTCGGAACAATGCCAAAAGAAATTTTAGAGCTGTCAAGCGCATTTCTATCAATACCGGCAACTGAAAGTATTGCGCTTATGCCGACATTTGAATTTGATTTTATTCTTTTTATACCGCATTTTACGATAGAACGGTTTTCATTGACAATAGGCATTACATCGCCGATAGTGGCAATAGACAATAAGTCGGCATAATCGTATATCAATTCTTCGGGCACTTTTTTATCAATGGCACAAATAAGTTTGAAAGCGACAACCGCACCGCACACGTTTTTGAAATCAACAAAACAATCATTTCGGTGTAAATCAACAACAGCGGCGGCATCAGGCAAATTTGAACCCGGCAAATGATGGTCGGTTACAATAGTTACTATTCCCAGACTTGAAGCATAATCAATCTCGTCAATACAACTGATTCCGTTATCAACGGTAATAATAAGTTCCACACCCATAGACTTTAACTCGTCTATCGAATTAGTATTCATTCCGTACCCTTCCGAAAGTCTATCGGGTATATAAACAATCGGGTCTGCACCACGGGACACTAAATATTTATAAAGTACTGAAACAGCTACAACACCATCACAATCATAATCGCCGAAAACAGCAATTTTTACGCCTTGTTCAATCGCTTCATTTATAGTGTCGGCAGCCGTTTTTATATCGGGAATATCGTTTATATCCGAAAGTATTACATCATTTGACAAAAAGTATTCAAGTTCGTTTAGGTCATCAATACCGCGCCCGTAAGCCAAAAGCGCAGAAAAAGGGTCAATATCAAATTCTTCAGAAGCATTTTTAGCAAATTCACGGTCAGGATGACCGACTATCCATTTTTTATAAGCCACAAGTGCACCACCATATATTATTTCATAATAATATTAACACATAATAATAATATTTTCAAGAATATTACGATTTTTCGGATATTTTGCAAATTTATTTTAATAAATATCTCTATATGATTCGGATATTTATAAATTTTAATCAATATTAAAAAAATTGCTTGACAATGACATTCGATTATTATATAATTATTCGGCAATGAAATATAGGGGTATAGCTCAGCTGGTAGAGCATCGGTCTCCAAAACCGAGTGCCGAGGGTTCGATCCCTTCTGCCCCTGCCAAAAGGAAGATATCAGAAATGATGTCTTCTTTTTTCTTTTTGGAAAAAAGTAAGAACCCGAGGCACTCGTGCCGGGTGAGTATTGGGAGCGCCGCCGGTGGCGGAAGAAGCGACCAAAACGAAGCGCAGCGGTCGACAAGTGCGCCACGCCCCAAGTGAGCGCAATGTCGGGAACCGCAAGAGGGCAACTTCGATCCCTTCTGCCCCTGCCAAA